>CAZODP010000059.1:1801-6286 GCA_964578595.1 uncultured bacterium | reverse complement strand
ATCCGGCATGGTTAAGCCAACAACCGTTTGGCCCGCTCCACCATCCCCTCAGCCGTCAGGCCATTGAAGTGCATCAGCTCCCCTGGGCTAGCGGTGGTTTCGCCTCGCTGCCAGGCCAAAAAATCCTGTCTGGGGGCAGGGCAGCGCAGCATCAAGGGTTCTAGCATCAGACTGGATCCACCGCTGATCCCCAGCAGGGCATCCCCCCCAAAGAGCGTGGCCAAGAGGTCTGGGCTGATCAAATCGCCATCCGGCTGTGAACAGCTCTCCCAAGCCAGATCACTGGGGCGATAGAGCCGCCGTGGATTGACCACCGATACAATCCGGGATCCGATCCCCTGCTGTTGCAATGCTTCTGCCGCCTCAAATACCGGCAACAGCACCATATCCCCCACCACCGCCAACACCACCAGCGGGGATCCGGGGATTTCTTGCAGCACCACTGCCCCATCCCGCAGGGCTTGGCGACCTTGCTCCAGCGTCGTGCGAATGGGCAACGGGGCTTTGCTGGCAATAATGGGGATCCCTTTGTTGAAGGTGGTCAGTGCCCACTCATAGGCCACCTGCGTGCAATTGGCATCCGGTGGAAAGATCGGCAACACATTGCCATTGCGCATCATCGCCCCCAGATAAGCCTCAATTTCGGGCCGTTGGTGAGTCCAGCCATTGCGCCCCTGCTCCAAGGCCCCAGCGGTCAACAACGCCACCAAAGACGGGGTGGGTCGGCGCAATTCTGCCATCGCCTGAGTCACCGTCTGCCAAATGGGCAGGCCATTGATGGCAAATGACTCGTAGGAGCACCACAGCGAACGGCTGCCAAACAGGGCCAGCCCAGAGGTTAGCCCCGCACAGGCATCCTCACTCAGCGGCTCATAGACCTGTCCCTGCGGTTGTTGGTTGTAGAGCGGATCCACAGTGGGGTGAATCACCTTTAGCCCCTGGTTGATATTGCCGATCCCGGAGGCTTCGTTGCCATCGGCATTGGCGATCAAAAAAGCCGGATCCCGCTGCCCCACCTGCACCACCAAAGCTCCCATCGCGGTGGTGGACACCTGTTTATGGCCCATCTCAAACTCAGTCAGTGTCAGGGATCCCAGCTCTGGCAAAGGCCGAATACGTTCTGTTACCGCCACCTCAGCCGCAGGGCCACCCGCCGCCCGCCGACAATTGTGCCGCACTAGATCCCAGGCCGCCGGAGCCAGCGCCCGAGCCTTGAGAGCACTGACGATATCGGGATGATCGAGGGTATGGAAGCCATAGAGATTGTGGGATTTGGATCCTTTGGCATGAACACCGGATCCCTTGAGCTGCTTGAGGATCAACACCGTCAGGGATCCTTCCAAGGCCAGTTTTGCCGCCCGATCCGCCTCCGTCAACACCGTCTGCATGAAGGCCAATCGCTGCCCGATCGAAAACTGGGTGCTGTCCACATAGGGGCCATCCTGCCCAGCATCATCAAACCCCTTGGCATCCACCAGCACCACCTCGTCAAAGCCATTGCCCTGCCAGTAGGCCCGCATCTGGTCGTTACTGAGTAGCGAGATCATGCTGTGGTGCTCTTGGCTATAGCCATTCCAGACCAGGATCGGCAAAAAGTTGGTTCGCTGCGGAAACGCCGTATGAAAATGAGCCATCGAACTCATCACATACGGTTCCCCCAAGCCCCCATCCCCAATCGTCACCGGAAACAGCTGATCCGGATAGAGCAAGGCCCCCGCCATGGCAAAGTGCTGTCCCTGTCCCAACGGCCCCGCCGGAGCCAGCAAACCAGGGATATAGCCCGACAAATGCCCCAGCAGGCCCTCCCGCTCCCGGAACCGCTGCCGCAATTGGCTCACCGTGGCGATCCCCATCTGTTCCAGGGATCCATCCAAAAACATGGCGGCATAAAACCCTGGTGCATGGTGCCCCACCTCGGTGGGAAAGTTTTTGTAGCCCAGATAGACCATAGCGGCGTAGGCCTCCGCCTGACTGGCAAACCCACCCGGATGGCCTGAGGCTTTGCTGGCGGTGATCTGCAAAATCAAGTAGCGCAGGGCATCGGCATAGAGCAGGGTCTGCCAAGCCGCCGCCGGATCCGCCAGATCCAGGATCCGCCCCGTTGTCTGATCCACTCTGGGGGCCTGCCCCCATTGCTCAAACTCCGGCCAAGGATCCCCAAAATACTGGATCCCTTCACAAAAGGCTGGGATAGCGGCATCAAGGGCAACAGTCATTTCAGGATCCTCAGTCAGGGCTGCCTTTCACCATAAACCCACACTGACCCAAAACGAATAGGATCCTGACTCAGAGCCTGGGATCCAGAAACAGATCTTAATCCCGACTATTTTTATCGGGTATAGTTGACGGGATCCATCCAGGGTGCTACGGTTTGGGGCAAGCTCAAGTTTCTGCCGTCACCCCACCCCGGATCCCATGACTCAAGCCCCTATCAAAATCCCCGCTACTGCGGCTGCCCTCGGTGCCGCCCCGGTTTATTCCGTCAGTCATCTGCGCTGTCGTGAGTGTGGAGCAGAGTACGAACCCAAGGCGATTCACGTCTGTGAGCTGTGTTTTGGTCCCTTGGAAGTGGCCTACGACTATGATCTGCTGCGGCGCACCGTCACCCGTGAGAGCATCCAGGCGGGGCCACACTCCATCTGGCGATATCGACCCTTTTTGCCGGTCAACTCAGAGCATCCCATCGATGTGGGCACCGGCATGACCCCACTGGTGAAAGCAGATCGCCTGGGGCGGCGGCTGGGACTGCGCAACCTCTACATCAAAAACGATGCGGTCAATATGCCCACCCTCAGCTTCAAAGACCGGGTGGTGTCTGTGGCCTTGACCCGCGCCAAAGAGCTGGGGTTCACCACCGTGTCCTGCGCCAGCACCGGCAATCTAGCCAACTCCACAGCGGCGATTGCAGCCCATGCGGGATTGGAATGCTACATCTTTATCCCCTCCGATCTGGAGGCGGGCAAGGTGCTGGGATCCTTGATCTATGGCCCGACGGTGATGGCGGTGGAGGGCAACTATGACCAAGTCAATCGCCTCTGCTCTGAGGTGGCGGATCGCTACGGCTGGGGCTTTGTCAACATCAATTTGCGGCCCTACTACTCCGAGGGATCCAAGACCTTGGCCTATGAGGTGGCGGAGCAACTGGGCTGGCAACTGCCCGATCAGGTGGTGATCCCACTGGCCTCAGGATCCCAGTACGGCAAGATCTACAAAGGCTTCCAGGAGTTTGTCAAAGTCGGCCTGGTGGAAGATAGAGCAGTGGTGTTTAACGGTGCCCAAGCGGAGGGCTGCTCCCCCATCGCTCATGCTTTCAAAGCGGGCCGGGATTTTGTCACTCCCGTCAAGCCCAACACCATCGCCAAGTCCATCGCCATTGGCAACCCCGCCGACGGCATCTACGCCCTAGACATTGCCCGCAAAACCCAGGGGCAGATCGAGTCTGCCAACGATCCTGACATTATTGAAGGGATCAAGCTCTTGGCGGAGACTGAGGGCATCTTCACCGAGACAGCGGGCGGTACCACCATTGCTGTGCTCAAAAAATTAGCCTTATCGGGTCAGATCAAGCCGGATGATGTGACGGTGGCCTACATCACAGGTAACGGTCTCAAAACCCAAGAGGCGATCACCGCTCATGTGGGGCATCCCAACCTGATCTCTCCAAAGATCGAGAGCTTTGAGCAAGCCCTAGAGCGTGCCCGCACCCTGGAGCGACTGGACTGGCAAGAGGTCACAGTTTGAGCGGTTAATTTAGATGGGGTCAACCCGATCATTCAACCCGATCAGGATGTCGAAGGTCAGGATCCCAAGGTCAGAATCAGATGTTTTGACCACGACTCAATCAAACTGCATGATCTGATGGATGGATCCCATCAAATTGAATCAATCAGTGCAAAGGTTAAGCAGGACTTAATCAAAACCCTTTATGATGCCCCCATCCCCTTTTTTTGAGGAGCGCGAGCGGATATGACAGGACTACGTAATGGGATCCAGGCAACGTTAGTGGCGATGGTTTTGGGGGTGAGCGGCTTGGCTCTACCGGCCCAGACCCAAGGCTTGAATACAGTGACCGTCGAATTAGAAACTTTAGTGGGGGGCTTCTCAACGATTGCGGCAGCGTTGCAGGTTAGTGAATTGAATACAGCTCTGGCAGGATCCGGCCCGTTTACGGTGTTTGCCCCCTCTGATGTGGCCTTTGCTAATTTGCCTGCCGGCACAGTCGAATCCCTGTTGGAGCCAGCAAATCGTCATCTTCTCACCCGGATCCTGACCTACCATGTGGTGCCGGGGCGGATCACCTCATTTGATCTATCTCCAGGTCAGTCGGTGGAAGTCCAGACGTTGGCCGGGATCCCGCTGCAGGTGGAGGTGGACGGTGCCGGTGGCATCAAGGTGAATGGGGCCAATGTGGTGGCAGGGGATATCCCGGCCTCCAATGGGGTGATTCATGGCATTGATGGGGTCTTGCTGCCATAGGGCATCCAT
>CAZODP010000059.1:0-1701 GCA_964578595.1 uncultured bacterium | reverse complement strand
CGAGAGTTGATATGGCCGTCAAAGTTTTGATTCCGACCCCTCTGCAAAAGTTGACCCAAGACCAAGCGGAGATCCATTGCCAGGGATCCACGATTCGGGAATTGTTGGACTCACTCGAAGCCAACTGCCCCGGCATCAAGGCTCGCCTCTGTGATGAATCGGGTGAATTGCGACGGTTTGTCAACTTCTATGTCAATAGCGAGGACATCCGCTTTTTGGACGGATCCAGTACCCCGCTTCAGGATGGGGATGAGGTCAGCATTGTGCCTGCCATTGCCGGGGGTTGATGGGGATCCCGGTGGCTCAGCTCCGGCGGTGGGTGGCGGCGGGAGAATCCCAAACGCTGGAGTTTAAGCGGCGGTTTTCCTCTCTGGTGGCGGTGGCCCGATCTCTATCGGCCCTGGCCAACACCCAAGGGGGCGTTCTTTTGGTGGGGATCGCCGATGATGGCGCTGTAATTGGGCTGGCGGATCCCCAGGCTGCGCTTGAGCAGGTGCAGCAGGTGGCGGCTTTTCATCTGGAGCCTCCGCTGAATCTTGAATGCCAGATCGTCCAGTGGGGATCCGCCTTCGTTCTGGTGGTTGAGGTGCCCAATTCTGACCACAAGCCTCATGCCCTGACTCAGCTGGGTCGTCACTCACAGCGGGTCTATCTGCGGCAAGGGGCGGCAAGCGTTCCGGTAGGGGCGGCTCAGATCAAAGCCCTGCAAAAGCGCGGAGATCCCAGCGGTGCTGACGTGGATCTGGCGACCCTGGAGCCGATGCAGCGGCTGTTGATTGGGTATTTGGCCCAGCATGAGCGGATCACCCTGCGCCAGTTTTGTCATATCGCCAATTGTTCCAAACGGCGGGGCCAGCAGATCATAGTCAAGAGCCTGCGGGCAGGTCTGATCAACTGCTTTGAGCAGGAAAGGGATCCCTCGTACAGTTTGGCCGCTAGTAACGCCAGATCCATATAGGATTAGGATTTTCGAATAATCAATTCCTCGCTGATTCTCTAGTTGAGAATTGTTGAATAAGTCCTCATGTGCTGATTATGAGCTGAAGGACTTGAATCTCTCTCGCTGGATATCGTTAGGGGGAAAAGGGTATCAGAGACTCTTGCCATGCGTTGATACAGATCCCTCTGCTCCAATCCCTGATGGCGAGTGCTCATCCAGTTCACCCGGAAGAGTGAGCCGGATTTTCGGTCAAGATCAAGATAGTGTCACCATTAATAGCAGCAAGCTCAACATCAAGTTCTGGGACGGTGGTTTTAATTGGCATTTTAATTTGACAGGGGGCGGGCTATAATCCAGGCATTCCCGGACAAAGCACTCGGATCCTCTGGGGGCTGCTGGAGTAAGCGAGCTGCTGGAGTAAGCAGAGGCAGATAATCATCCGGTAACTATCCGGTGGACAGCCGTGCTCGGTTCGGATCCTGTGATCTTTTCTCGCTACTGCTTTGGGTTGTTGGGATCCTGGCTACAGCCGAGGGCTTGCTTGTCAGCCCCGCCCCAACAGAGTTGTAGTGTATCTTCATAGGATCTTGGGCTTGGGCTGAGGTGCGGCATGGCAATGACCTGGCATAACCCCGTTATGACCCTGTGGGCTATGACCTTATGGACTAGGTTAACCACTGGGTTGACTGGTGAAGGCTTGTGATCTTGACCCAGAGAATGGATCAATGGCTGTATCAGCAGATGTCTTGAAACAAGCAGTC
>CAZODP010000058.1:9514-18973 GCA_964578595.1 uncultured bacterium | reverse complement strand
TATTCTCATTCATTCAATCATTCAGCTCTCATCAGCCTGGACTGCCGCTAGCACCTTGTCTGCAAAGAGTGCCGCCGGCTCATAGAGAAACTCAAACAGGTTGCCATCTGGATCCTTGCCATAAAAGGAAGCCGTGCCATCCCGATGGCCATGCAGTGCCCCGACGTGGATCCCGGCAGCCTTGAGACGGGCGTGTTCGGCCTCCAGGTCGGCTCGATTCTCAAACACAAAGCCAAAGTGAGCACCTGCCGATTGGTAGCCAGGGCCAAGCAGGGCTAAGCCATCATTGCCAGCTTTCATATAGGCCCAGTCGCTGTCCTGCCAGACATTGACCAGTCCCAACTGTCGATAAAACTCAATCGCCTTGGGGATGTCAGCCACACGAACGGCCACATGGCCCAGCTTGCTGATCTTGGTGGTGACATTGGCGCGGGAGGGGGCAATGGTGGTCTGCATCAGGATCCCATCTGTTTTAGCTCAGGTCTGATCCCATTGTAGATCCCTATAGATGGGTGGTAGACGGGTGCCGTGGGCCTAGGCGATGCGCAACTGGGTCTCTGGATCGAACAAATGAATGGCGTTAATGTCCAGTGCCAATTGGACGGCATCTCCCACTTTGATGCGGGTGCGGGGATCCACGCGGGCCAAAAACTCCTGGGGCTGCTCCGCAGGGGTCTCCAAGTAAACAATCACCTCATGCCCCATCATTTCAGTGACGGTAACTTTGGCTCTGACCGAGGTTTGACGGATCCCGGCGGGAGTATAGACCGGATCATGGATGTTTTCGGGACGGATCCCCAAAATCACAGGTCTATTGAGGTAGGGGCGATAGGGGGCCACCCGCTCTTGGGGCACCGGCACCTGAAACGCTCCCACATCGGCCATCAGTTCGTAGCCCGAATCACCGGGCATTAACCGCGCTTCAAACAAGTTCATAGACGGGCTGCCGATGAACCCACCCACAAAGGTATTGCTGGGAGCGTTGTAGAGGTTTTGGGGGGTGTCGATCTGTTGGAGGTTGCCATCTTTCATCACGGCGATCCGGGATCCCATCGTCATAGCCTCCACCTGGTCGTGGGTGACATAGATAAAGGTGGTGCCCAACTGACTGTGCAGTTTGCTGATCTCGGCCCGAGCTTGCACCCGCAACTTGGCATCGAGATTGGAGAGCGGCTCATCCATCAAAAAAACCGCCGGATCCCGGACGATGGCCCGTCCCACCGCCACCCGTTGCCGCTGACCCCCAGAGAGCTGCTTGGGGCGACGAGACAGGAGATGTTGGATCCCCAATCGTTGAGCTGCTTGTTGGACGCGGGTGTTGATTTCGGCTTTGTTCAGGCCCCGCAGCTTGAGGCCAAAGGCCATATTTTCCCCGACGGTCATGTGGGGATAAAGGGCATAGGACTGAAATACCATCGCAATGTTGCGGTCTTTGGGGGGGACGTGATTGACCTGGCGATCTCCAATGTAGATGCCCCCACGGCTGATCTCTTCGAGTCCGGCCAGCATCCGCAGGGAGGTGGTTTTGCCGCAACCGGAGGGGCCAACAAACACCAAAAACTCACCATCCTCAACGTTGATATTGAGATCATTGACCGCGACTGTATCGCCGTACTGTTTGGTGACGTGTTCGTAGGTGACACTCGCCATTGGGGATACCTCTCAAATAGGGTCATCAAATGGAATCAACTATGACTATGAAGCATGAGCTGGTTCTATTATGGGTGGGATCCAGTAGCAGAGCAGAAGACTTTGTCGTTTTAGTGGCACTGTTTGACAGCATTTTGGGTTGACTCCATGGTTAAGAGGATCCCCAATCTGAACGCTGTGGACTATGTTGGGAAATGTTTATGCCTGAGCCTCAAGAGTCATGACCGCAAAAATTGTCCCAACGACTAAACAGCAAAGTCTGGATCCTGATTATCGGTTGGCGGGGGCGATTGTGATGATGTCGCTGCCTCTGAGCTTGATCTCCGCTTGGATCACGGTGGTGGTGCTGGCCTTTGGCTGTTTTTTGATCACTCAGGCGGCCTCCCTGCGATTGGTATTTGGTGATACATCGCTGCAGGTCTATCGGTTAGAGTCCCAAATCCGGGATTTTCCGTATGACACCTGGACCAACTGGCGCATCTTTTATCCGTCCGTGCCGATCTTGTTTTATTTTCGCGAGGTCAAGAGTATTCACTTTTTGCCGATCTTGTTTGATCCGGCGCAGTTAAAGCAGCAGCTCGATGCCTATGTGGGGGATCCGGCCCTACTGAATGCTCAAGAAGCTAGTGCTCAAAAAAATCCTGAACCGACCCAGACCTCTGACGGGAATCTGGATCCGGCCTCATGATCTCCGACCTCATGATTAGTGACTGGCGGTGCCACCAGACGGAAACGGCTCGCTGGTTCACCTGTGACCTATTGGCGGATTGGCCCCATGCCTTTGGGACTCGTTCTGGGGGTCATGCTGAGCTGGGTGGGACTGCGCCGGTGCGCCCTCCAGATCTGGCTCTGGCTCTGAATCTTTCCGGACAGGCTCATTGGGCCGCTCAGGTGCACGGCAACCGTTGGGTGGAAGCGGATCTTGAGCAGACCGGATCCCCGGTGGCTGAACGGGTGGAGGCGGATGCAATTTTGACGGATCGGGCCGGAGATTCAGTTTGGGTCTGTACTGCTGATTGCGTGCCGATTATTGTGGCGGTGGAGCAGGGATCTCAGGCGGGGGTGGCGGCAATCCATGCGGGATGGCGGGGGACGGCGGCTCGGATCCTGCCCCAGGTGCTTGACCATTGGCTGTCTGAGGGGATCTGGCCTGACTCGATGCGGGTGGTGTTGGGGCCAGCGATTTCGGGGGCAGCCTATCAGGTGGGAGCCGATGTAGCCCACAAGGTGCTCTCCACTCTGATGCCAGAGCAGCGGCAGGATCCTGAGTTGATCGGGCCTGACCTGGAGCCGGGGCGGGTGCGGCTGGATCTGCGGCGGGCCAATGTCCTACAAGCTCTGGGGTTAGGGATCCCCCTGGCTCAGATCAGCGTCTGTCCCCTGTGTACATTTGGGGATCCAGACCTGTTTTTTTCCTATCGCCGGGATCAAGATCGCCGCAAAAGTGATGTGCAGTGGTCGGGGATTGGGATTGGGCCATGAAAGGTTATGTGTGAGAGGCGATGTGAGAGGCTAGGGGTGTTTTTCAAAAGTGTTTGACTCAAAGATGTTTGATTATGACTGACGGATCCTCAGCAGTTCAGGTGGCGATTGTGATGGGCAGCGATTCGGATTTGCCCACTTTGATCGCAGCCGTGGAGGTTTTGGATCAATTTGGGATCCCGCAAGAGATCCAGATTCTCAGTGCCCACCGCACCCCAGAGGCGATGGTGAACTATGCCAAGTCTGCTCAGTTGCGGGGGATCCGGGTGATCATTGCCGGGGCGGGAGGGGCGGCCCATCTGCCCGGTATGGTGGCATCGCTGACCCCTTTGCCTGTGATTGGGGTGCCGATCCCCACCCGTTACTTGCAAGGGCTGGACTCACTGTATTCCATTGTGCAGATGCCCAGAGGGATCCCTGTGGCAACGGTGGCCATCGGTAATGCTCACAATGCCGGACTGCTGGCGGCCCAGATTTTAGCCATCGGGGATCCGGATTTGCTAAACCGAGTTCTAGCATACCGCCATCAGATCAAGACTCAGGTGGAGGAGAAAAATGCCCAGCTTCAAACCTTGGGATCCTACGGTTATTTAGAGACAAAATCGACCTGAGCTAAGACTTAATTTTCTCTCACACTCGTTCTGCCAGGGCCATCCATCTCTCCGTTGATCGGTCAATTTCAGCCGTCAACCAAGCCAAGCGTTCCGAAAGATTTTGCACCTGACTATAGCCACTGGGAGGATTGTCATAGAGCGTTTTTTCAAGCTGCTCTTTTTCAGCCTCTAATTCTGGGATCTTTTGTTCTAAATGTTCATACTCACGCTTTTCTTTGTAGGAGAGTTTCGAGGAGGTTTTGGCGGATCCACTTTTCAAAGATTCGGTGGATTCGTTAGATTGAGCAGATGATTTTGACTGATTGGACTGATTGGATTCCGGCTTTGCAGAGGATTTGTCTTGACGCTGATCCTGCCGTGCTGCCGCCTCTCGATCCTGCTTCATCTCTAAGTAAACAGAATAATTGCCAGGATAAATCTCAATTTTGCCTTCTCCTTCAAAAGCAAAAATTGTATCTACTGTCCGATCCAAAAAATAACGATCGTGAGAGACCACAATCACACATCCATTAAACTCTTCGATATAGTCTTCCAAAATGCTGAGGGTTTGAACATCGAGATCATTGGTTGGCTCATCCAAAATCAGCAGGTTGGGGGATTGCAGCAGCACCCGCAGCAAGAATAGTCGCCGTCGCTCACCGCCCGATAACTTATGGATGGGGGCATATTGCTGATCCGGCGGGAACAAAAATCGCTCTAGCATCTGCGAAGCCGTAATCACGGATCCATCCTGAAGGGTAACCAACTCTGCCACCGATTTAAGATAATCAATCACCCGCTGTTCAGGATTGAGAGTGACATCTTCTGAGTGCTGATCAAAGTAGCCGATATGAATGGTGGATCCTCTATCCACTTGACCCACATCGGGCTGCAGTTGACCGGTGATGATATTCATCAAAGTGGATTTGCCGCTGCCATTCGGGCCAATGATGCCGATCCGATCTTCGGGCGCAAATAGATAGGAAAAATCCTGGATCAGGATCCGGTCATCATAGGATTTGAAAATGTGTTCTAGTTCGATCACTTTTTTGCCGATTCTGCGACCTGTGGTGGCAATATCGACTTTGCCCTGGCTGGCTTTAAAGGTTTGGTTGATCAGCTCCTCAGCTCGTTGTTTGCGGGCTTTTTGTTTGGTGCTGCGGGCTTTGGCCCCTCGCCGCAGCCATTCCAATTCTCGGCGTAGGGTATTGGCATGTTTGCGCTGGATACTGATCTCAACCAGTTCAGATTCGGCTTTTTTCTCCAAATAGTAAGTGTAGTTGCCGCTATAGCTAAATAAATCCCCCCGATCAATCTCCAGGATCCGATTAGTCACCCGATCTAAAAAGTAGCGATCATGGGTAATCAACAGCAGGGATCCGGAAAATCGATTCAGATAATCCTGTAGCCATTCCACCGATTCAGCATCCAAGTGGTTGGTGGGTTCATCCATCAATAGGGCATCTGGCTCTGCTAACAATGCAGCGGCAATCGCGATCCGTTTGCGATAGCCCCCCGACAGGCTGCCCACTTTAGCCTCAAAATCATCGATTCCCAACTGGCTTAAAATCGCCTTAGACTGACTCTCCAAATCCCAGGCATTGGCAGCTTCAATTTTTTCTGTCACCACTGATAGCCGCGCCATCAGGTCAGCCGGATCCCCCTGCGCCATCTGAAGAGAGAGCTTTTCGTACTCTTGGATCAGACGCATTTTTTCACCCGCCGCCGCAATAATCTGCTCCAAAACCGTCCGATCATCATCCATCTCAGGCTGCTGGGGCAGATAGATGATCTTGGAGCCTGAGCTTCTCCAAATTTCGCCACCATCAATCGGTTCTAGCCCTGCGATCATCTTTAATAGGGTGGATTTACCAGATCCATTGGTGCCAATAATGCCGACTTTATCGTGATCCTCCAGACTAAAGCTGGCATCTCTCAGAATCTCTTTGATGCCAAAGTCTTTATGAATAGATTTGAGAGTCAGTAGCGTCATGGATCCATCTCAAAAAAGGGATCCTGAGTTGATGATTCAACTTTAGATCCCGGAGCTTACTGGGGCAGCAACAGATCATAATGATCTGATCTAAAGACTATCGATCTCTTGGCGAAGGGTTTCTAGCTCTTCATCAATGGCCACTGAATCGGGATCCGGTTGAGTGGGATCCGGAGTAACCCTAGCACTGGCTGCCGCTGGCGGATCTTGATCTTGATCTGCTTTGGGCAGACTGCGCTGCTCATCCATTGCCGCTTTCAGCAAGGCCAGTTCTGAATCCACATCGGATCCACCCACCTCAAGGGCTGCAAACTTAGTCTCTAGGTTATCCGTAGATAACTCCGCCATCGCTGCTGATTGGGCCTCCAGCGAATTGACCTTGTCCTCCATCCGCTCAAACGCTGTGAAGGTGTTGTTGACATTGACTTTGCCAATCACTTCGTTGATCTGCTTAGAGGCTTTGGCTGAGCGCGCCCGCGCAATCAACATATCTTTCTTGGTTTTAGCCTCCGAGATTTTGCTCTCCAACTTGGTCATGTTGTTCTTGAGCAAATCCACCTGTTTGGTTTGTTCATCCAGTTGCCGCTTGAGGCTTTGGGCGGTCTCAGCAAAGGTCTTTTTGCGCACTAGGGCTTCGCGGGCCAAGTTTTCGTCGTTGTTGCGAATGGCCAATTCTGCCCGCCGCTGCCACTCATCTACATTTTGTTGGGACTGTTGGTGCTGCCGCTCAATCCGCTTTTGGCTGGCAATGGCTGTAGCCACCGCTTGGCGCAGTTGAACCAGATCCTCAGACATGTCGCTGATGGTCTGGTTGAGGATTTTTTCAGGATCCTCGGCAGCACTGACTATCGAGTTGAGGTTTGACCGGACGATACGGCCCACTCGATCAAAAAATCCCATTGGCTCATCTCCCTAGCGGTCGCCATGTGTCTCTAATGCTAGACGCAACCCCCGCCCCAGTACCAGCCCCAAGCTCCAGACTTGATTTGGCTCCCGACCAGTGATGCCCCTGTCCGGCCCCCAGGCCCTGTGTCACGGTCATCAACCCAACTTACTTGACAAAGCAGGAGGCAATGAGTGGGCACTTTTGGCCCCTAGGAGAGGATTACAATTGCTAGGATCTTGATCTAGACTTTGCGAGTTTGGATCCACTGTTTGTTCTCCATCCTTGGTAAAGTTTCCGCAAAGATTCTGTTTCACAGAGAAAGTGCTGATGGACGTAACGCTGCCTCAATCCGTCAGACCCAAGACCCCATTGCTCAAGATTGGCGAGGTCGCCGCTCGCAGTGGACTAGCCATTAAAACGGTTCGCTATTACGAGGATCTGGGGTTAATTGCTGCCCAGCAACGAACCTCAGCCAACTATCGTCTGTTTGAGCCGGGGGTTTTGTCGCGACTGAGTTTTATTCGACGAGTCCAGCGGCTGGGGTTTAGCCTGGAGCAGATTCGCCATATTTTGGAGATTCGTGACCAAGGGCACCTCCCTTGTGTCGATGTTCGGCAGCAGATCGAAACCAAGCTGCTCGATATTGACCAGCAAATTCAGCACCTGCTCGCCCTCAAGCATGAGCTTCAGCATCTAATTGAGCAGGATCCGGCTCAGGATCGATGGCAAGAGGCTCAGGATCCCAGCCCTGATCTCATCTGCCCAATCCTGCAGTCTGTCGAAGCGATCCCTCCTCAGACTGGCTGGGCCAGCCGTGAACAGGACTGGCAATTGTAAGGATCTGGCACCCAGGACAGGTTGAGATAAACTCAGACCTAGCTTGTTGACTTTCGCTGATGGGTTGAACTGGTGCCCAATTCTTTTGCCCAAGCCCCCCAGGGTTCTTCTCGCCCTGAATGTGATTCCTCGATGGTGCGGGGGTTACAGCAGGAGTCGGACTTACGTCTGGTGGAGATGTTTCAACAGGATCCTCTGCTGGGGCGGGTGGGGGTGACTTTGTTTTGTCGCTACGACCCCCAGGTTACGGCTTTGCTTCAGCAGCTCTGGGGTGTTCAGCCAACGGCTCGGCTCTGGCATCAGGCTTGGCATCATGTGTTTGACGGCTTACTCTCCGGGGGTGTTGAAGATCTGAATCTGTGGATCCACAAGCAAATCAGTCTTTGGTATCAAGCTCACTGTCAAGAGCACTCTGCCTTTGAGCCAGGGGAGGGTTTGGATCCCTCAGCTCCAGAGCCATCTGAACAGCAATCTAATCAGATGTGGAGCCTTTCCCCAGTGCTCACCTGGTATGTCAAGCTGGCCCTCGAACAACTGGATCCACTAGAACGGTTTGTGCTGCTGCTCAAGGATCGCTTTGGTTGGGCGGACGAGCACATTATCGGCCAGCTCCAGAAAGAAGGCTACCCACACCTCCAGATCCTAGAGGTACTCCATCAAGCCCGTTATCTCTGCCTAGAGTACGTTCCCCCCGACATTCGCGCCCTTTACTTGACCACAAAGCCCTAGCCCCACCCCTTCAAGCCTGTGGCATTCTTAGGGAGGGATCCTCCCGGAGTCAGGGCACATGGCAGACCCAGCTAGCACATCACCTGTTTCACCTCAGACCGGATCTGATCAAAAGGGCCTCAGCTCAGGCGAAACTGGGGGCTATCGTCGCTTTTGGCCGTTAAGGCAAGTGGTGGCTCATCTGGATCTGGATGTGTTGCAAGAGCTGGAGCGGTTTCGTCAAGAGTCTCTTCGGCCTCACCCAGCCCAAAACCGGGCGGCAGCCTCTCCACAGACCCGCCTCAGCCCACTAAAATCGAGGCACGAGCCACTCAGTCTCACTTCCTCTGTATCGTTGACCTCGTCTGCTATGTCTGATCCTTCTAGCTCATCGAGACCCACTTATCTGGAGCCACAGGATGTGGTGGAGGATCTGGAATTAGAGGAGTCTTTGGGGATCCCTCGGCTGATCTCGCCGGTCTTGGTGCTGCTACTCTGGCTGGGGGCTTGTGTGGGCATCGTCTGGAGCATTGGCTGGTTAATTACCCCAGAATCCTCTCAACGGGCACTATCCCCTAACCCGCTGGATGGCGATGGATCAGGCCAGTCTCCTCCGCCACCTCTGGGGCCACTGCCGGATCTACTGGGGATGCCTCTGATTCCGGTGGGATCAGAAGAAACTCTATCCCCGGACACACAGGTGGTGGAATATGTCAACCCTCGCACAGGACAGAGGGTGCGTCGGATCCTGCGACCTACGTTTCCCAATGAAAGGGTGGATCCACTGGACAGTGTGGTTAACCCCCTGAGCAGTCTGACGGTGGCCCGCTCCCGAATTTTGCCGCTGCCCACCCCCCGGCCCGAACGCCGTCCTGCCCCTCAGGTGGTGGCTGCTGCTAACCGTAGCCGTCTCGAAGCCAGTTACTCGGATCCGCTGCCGCTGCTCTCTCCCGTCAGTGTTGACTCACTCGACCCCAATCGCGGCGAGGGGATCTTTTTGGTGGTCATGGATTATGCCGGCGACCAATCATTGCAGCGGGCGCGGGTTTTTTCTGAGGGAGCTTTTGTCACAAGCATCGGGGGGCAGCGATTTGTTCAATTGGCCGCTTTTGAGCAGGTGGAATACGCCCGCTACATGGCCGATAGCCTTCGTCAACAGGGGATCCCAGCCACTGTGTCTGAGCCTTTGTGAGTCGGATCCCCATCACCGCGACTCCCACAAAACACATAAATATACATGCAAATAAAAGGATCCCTCAAAAGAAGGATCCTGCCTAACAGAGTTCACAAAAAGGGGTTCACAAAAAGGG
>CAZODP010000058.1:0-9414 GCA_964578595.1 uncultured bacterium | reverse complement strand
AACAGAGGGGTGAATCAACCCGTGAGCCAGCCAAAGCTGATCTAGCTAGCCCATCAGAGGCGACCCCCTGAACCGATAGGCCATGAACAGATCAACCCCAAGCAGATCACCTAAGTAGATCAACTGTGAATAGATCAACCTTGAGCACGGGCTGAAGCATGGCTTCTTATTAACCAAGATATTGTGAAGATGAATTTTGTATAAAGGTGCTGAGCCTGAAGATCTCTTTCGCTCGGAGGTAAGGTCGATTCCGAGAACGGATCTTTGGAGCTGCCATTCTTTAAAACTGTGGCTGTGACATAGAGCAGGATCCAGAGATGTTGGTGGCAGAGGGATTACGAAAAACCTACGGATCCAACGAGGTGGTGCGGGGCATTGATCTCAAGCTGGCGGCAGGGCAAGTGTTGGGGCTGCTGGGGCCAAATGGGGCGGGCAAAAGCACAACGGTGGGAATGCTCTATGGTATGGTGGTGCCCACACAGGGATCCGTCACCATGATGGGAATTGAGGTACGGCGCAGGGGGGCTGCGGCGCGGCGGCTGATGGGGGTGGTGACTCAAGATGACAATCTGGATCCGGATTTGGATGTGGTGGGCAACTTGATTGCGTTTGCCCGTCATCACCGACTGGTGGGCCGCGAAGCTATTTATCGGGCTGCAGAGGTGCTGGAGCTGGTGGGATTGCTGGGCCGTGAGCAGGCCAATGTGGAGGAGTTATCTGGGGGTCTCAAACGGCGGTTGGTGTTGGCCCGTGCTCTACTTAATGATCCCAAAGTGGTATTTTTGGATGAGCCGACGACGGGACTGGATCCCGATGCTCGCCAGGATTTTTGGAAATTGGTCACCCTGCTCAAGCAGTCGGGCCGGGGGGTGTTGCTGACCACCCACTATATGGATGAAGCCGAACGGCTGTGCGACAGACTTTTGCTGATGCAGCAGGGGGAAATTGTCGACCGGGGTTCACCGCATGAGTTGATCCATCGCACGGTCGGATCCGAGGTGGTGGAAGTGGATGGCCTCGATCAGGCTTGGATCCAAGCGCTGGCAAAGCGGGCAGGAACCTGGTGGCGACCCTTCAGTACTGGGTATTTGATCGTCATGCCGGAGCAAGGATCCCATGAGCTATTGCGCCAGCTTGAAGCACAAAATCCAACTCGGCTACTGCATCGCAAAGCCAATCTTGAGGATGTTTTTTTGAGACTGACAGGAGCTAGATTATGACTGAACAATGGATCGCGCTGTCTGAGCCATCGCCCCTGGAGTTCAACCTGAGTTGGAAAGATCAGCTTTGGGGAGTATATTCGGTCTGGCGTCGCCATGCCACGGTCTATCAAAAAACCTGGCTGGTGAACTTTTTGCCGCCAATTACAGAGCCACTGGTGTATCTTTTGGCTTTTGGCTACGGGCTGACGCCAATGATGGGGGAGTTGCTTTATTTGGGGCAACCCCTGAGTTATCCAGAGTTTATTGGCCCTGGCATGATTGCGGTAGCATTGCTATTCCAGTCATTTTTTGAGGCTAGCTATGGCAGCTTTATTCGGCTTCATTATCAGCACACTTGGCAAGCATTGCTGACGGGGCCGCTCTCCTATACTCAGGTGTTTATGGGAGATCTGCTGTGGGCTATGACACGAGGCATGATCGGAGGGGTGGTCACAGGACTGGTGACGGTATTATTGGGCTTTTATTCGTGGCAAGGATTAGTGGGATCCATTCCCGTCATGGTCTTGGCCTGTGCCATGTTTGCCTGTATGGGCTTGTTTACAGCGGGCTTGGTCAAAACAGTGGATCAGATCAATGTGCCGATTTTTATGCTGGCGGTGCCCATGTTTGTGCTGTGTGGTACCTATTTCCCTCGTGAAAATCTGCCGGGAGTGGTGGGTTTTGTGGCAAGTGTTTTGCCGTTAGCATCCGTAGTGGATCTGATCCGATGGCCGCTGGGATTACCGGATATCTGGCCGCTACAACTACTCTGGATCCTGATTTTATGGGTGGGGTTGGGATGGTTGGCCCATCGACAAATTGCCCGAAAGTTATTTGGTTGAGTTATTGCGTGAGCTGAAAGTAATTCAAAGGCCCTGCTGGTAGTCAGATTTGAGGGCAATCACATCAGACATCTGTCGCAATTGGGCGGTGACCTGGTGTAATTGTGATTTATTGCGTACTTCAATACAAAGCTCTATTTGAGCTGTTTTATTGGCAAAGGTGCGGACTTGAGCATTGCGAACATTGATGGATCGATCTGAAAGCCGTAGCAAAATATCCTTGAGCACTCCCACTCGGTCAAAGACATCCAGCCGCAGTTCTACGGGATAAGCCAGAGTGTTGTTTTGCAATCGTTCAGAGTTCCAACTGACAGGAACCAATCGCTCGCCAGAGATGGACTCCACATTGGGACAGGTTTGATGATGGATGGAAATACCGCGATTGAGTAGAGTCACCACCCCAATAATCGGATCCCCAGGCAGAGGACTACAGCATTTGGCCAGGTGGTGTTTGAGTCCTTCGACCCCAATGATGGGAGCTTCTTTGGATATTTTGGAGGTTTTGGGGGCAGGGGGGGGCGAGGATGGCCGAAAGGAAAACAGGCCGTGATGGGAACCTTTTTCGGGGGATGGCTTGGTGGCCTCTTGCAGCCGATTGACCACCATGGTGACGGTGGTTTCTCCATGCCCTAGGCCGGCTAACAAATCCTCCACATCCCCATAGTTGAGCCGCTCAGCCACCTTAAACATCCGATCTGATTTGAGCAAAGCATCTAAGCCCGTTTTGCCCAATTCTCGTTCCAAAAGTTGACGACCTCGGAGGACATTTTCATCCCGATGGGAGCGTTTAAACCACTGCCGGATCCGATTGCGGGCGGAATGGGTGGCAACAAAATTGATCCAATCGAGACTGGGATGAGCATTCTTTTGGGTGATGATTTGAACAATATCCCCGGTTTGGAGGGGAGTATCCAGCGGTACCATCCGGTTATTGACCCGTACCCCCGCACAATGATCACCCACCTCAGAATGGATCCGATAAGCAAAATCCACCGCACAGGATCCCTGGGGCAGCGCAATAATGTCTCCCTTGGGGGTAAAGACATAGACCTCACTTTCAAATAGCCCATCTCGGATGGTTTCGAGATATTCTTTGTCATCTTTGAGATCCTGTTGCCACTCTAAAAGCTGCCGCAGCCAGGTCAGTTTTTCTTCTTCAGGCGAAAGCATATTGCTCCCCCCTGATTCTTTGTATTTCCAGTGGGCGGCGATCCCATATTCGGCCACATAGTGCATCGCTTCTGTGCGGATTTGCACTTCCACCGGACGGCCTTCAGGGCCAAAGACAGCAGTGTGAAGAGACTGATAACGATTGGGCTTGGGCAGGCCAATATAATCTTTGAACCGCAAAGGAATAGGCCGAAAAGCCTCATGAACGCCAGCCAGCACTCGATAACATTCGCTATTGGTTTTGACGATGACCCGAATGGCCGAGAGATCGTAAATCTCGTGGAACTCTTTCTTTTGGCGATCCATCTTGCGATAGATACTGTAGAGATGTTTGGGCCGACCGCTGATCTCAAACTCTTTGAGGTCAATCTCGATCAGTTTTGCCTTCAGGATCCCGATTACTTTTTCGATTTCGGCTTCTCGTTCAGTTCGCTTGACATTGACCAACTCTTGAATGCGGCGATAGGAGTCCCGATCCAAATACTTAAACGAAAGGTCTTCTAGCTCCCACTTAAAGTGCCAGATTCCTAAGCGATTGGCCAACGGCGCAAAAATCTGCATGGTTTCTTCTGCGATCTGTCGCTGTTTGGCCTCCGGCATAAACTCCAGCGTCCGCATATTGTGGAGCCGATCTGCTAGTTTGACCACAATCACCCGAATATCCTTGGCCATGGCCAAAAACATCCGCCGAAAGTTCTCGGCCTGCTGCGCCGTTTTACTGGAAAAATTGTATTTTGAGAGCTTGGTCACCCCCTCCACCAGAGCGGCTACTCCGGATCCGAAGTGCTCCGCTAGAGAGTCCGTACTGATTTCAGTATCTTCAACCACATCATGCAAAAAGCCTGCTGCCACCGTTTCGGCATCGGCCCCCAAATCCCGCAGTAGGGTGGCCACCGCCACCGGATGAGCAATATAAGGATCCCCAGAACGCCGCCGTTGGCCCTTGTGGAGGTGATAGCCAAACCAAAAAGCCCGTCGGATCAGCTCAATCTCTGCATCGGTGTAGGTTCGGACTTTGCCAGAGGATGCTGTGACTGGCTCAGGTTCAGCCGCTGTCTCAGGGGCCGATTCAGGTGTTGATTCAGGTGTTGATTTAGGGGCAGGCAACACCAAAAAGCGTTTGAGCCAGCGGGGCAGTTCAAAGTCCAAGTCATTGAGATCGACAGGAGCAAGTTTGACCAACAATCCAGGCTCAGGGGATCCAGGGTTGGATTTTGGGGTTGATTCGGCTCCTGAATGGGACTGTGCTAACACTGCCGTTTCGACCATTCGTGCTCCAGCAGGGTGGGGTGCGATGATCTAGCAGTCTAATCTGAAACAAACCGGTTTAGCCACCCCAGTACCCTGCTGCAGTCATCGGCGGATTTCTCAGGGGAGCCTGGGATATTTCGTATCAGAGACAACATAATCTCCCGATCCTGGTCGCTAGGATCCGCCTGTGTTCTGGCTCATCTATGGGCGAATGGGGATCTGTGAGTGCGTATTGAGCAGTTGCAAACCTTTGTGGGGGTGGTGGAGACGGGCAGTTTTCAGGCCACAGCCCGGGCCTGCAATTTGACCCAATCGGCCATCAGCCGCCAGATCCAATCGCTGGAGACGGAGGTGGGGACAACTCTGCTGCACCGATCCACCCCCTGTCGGCCCACGGTTGCCGGCGAACGGCTGATTCCTCACGCGCGGCGGATCTGTCAGGAGTGGCAGCGGGCGCAGGAGGCGATCACAGAGCTGGTCAAAGGCAAACAGACCGAATTGTGTATCGCTGGGATCCATTCTTTGATTGCCTATCAACTGCCGCCTGTGATCGAGCAATTTTGTCAAGACTATCCTGATGTGCAATTGCGGGTGACGGCGCTGGGCAGTGATCGTGCCCTCAAGGTGCTCAAGGATGGTTTGGTGGATCTAGCTCTGGTGATGGATAATCCACTTCTGACCCGCAGTGCCGAGATGGTGGTCAAGCCCCTCTACTCTGAGCCGATCCAGGTGCTGATGACCCGCCATCACCCCCTCAGTCACTATGACCGGATCCCGTGGCCAGTGGTGGCGGAGGCTGCCCAAGCGGTGTTCAAAGATGGCTATGCGATGCGGTCACTGGTGGGATCCCATCTCAGCAAGTTGGGGCTATCCCTCAAGGCTGCGCTAGAGCTGAATACCCTGGATGCGTTTCGGGGGGTGATCAAACAAAGCTCCCTGATTGCCCTGCTACCCCAATCGGCTCTGATCCATTGCCATCAGGATCCGGCTTTGGCGGTGCGGCCCACTGAGGATCCGGTCTTGGAGCGACGGGTGGTGATGGTCACCACACAAGACCGCTATCAGATCCCGCCGATTCAGAGGTTTCTGGACTTGGCCAGTCGCCTGATCCAGATCGAGCCAACTCAATTCCCTGATTCTGCTATGGGGTTACAACCGTCCTTGCCACTGAGTTTGGCTCCAGGTGCCGCACCCGGATCCCCACGTTTGGGGGTGGATTGAAAGGGTCTCGCCTTTGTATTCAATATCTCTATCTTGAGCTTCTGTTTGTTGCAGTTTCTGCTAAAGGATCCCCCCCCCATGAGTACCAATGTGAGTACCAACATGAGTACCGACTTTCGTCAATGGCTCAAAAAAGTAGGCAGCGGCACTCACACCCACCAAGACCTCACCCGGGCTGAGGCCCAACAAGCGGCTGCTCAAATCTTGACTGGGGAGGCGACTCCAGCTCAAATTGGGGCCTTTTTGATCGCCCACCGGATCAAGCGACCCACCGCCGCAGAATTGGCCGGGATCCTGGATGCCTACCAAGAGTTGGGGCCGGTGCTGCCTGATTTGGGATTGGCTCAGCCCCTACACATCTTTGGGCATCCCTATGATGGCCGCGACCGCACCCATCCAGTTGCCCCCCTCGTGGCTCTGATCCTGGCCAGTGCAGGGATCCCAGTGCTGCAACACGGGGCGGATACCTGTCCCACCAAATATGGCGTCCCCTTGGTGGATCTGTGGCAAAGCATCGGGATCCGGTGGCGAGGCGTCTCCCTAGTTCAGGTGCAAGAGGCGATCCAGCGGCTGGGGGTGGGATTTTTGCATACCCCGACCCACTTTTCGCTGAGCGATACGGTGATGAGCTACCGGGATCAAATTGGCAAACGTCCACCGCTAGCCACGGTCGAGCTGATCTGGGCGCCCTATGCCGGAGATTTTCATCTGCTGTCTGGCTTTGTGCATCCCCCCACCGAGGCCATGATGCTAGAAACAGCCACCCAGCGCGGGATCCCTCGGCTCACCACCGTCAAAGGGCTGGAGGGCAGTTGCGATCTCCCCCGCAGCCGCACCGCCATTCTCAACCATCAGGGGGAACGCCTATTACTGAGGGCACGAGACTACGATCTGGACGGATCCGAGCTGTCCTACGGGGGGCTGGAGGCGTGGCAGGCCCAAGCTCAGTCCGTGCTCCAAGGGGATCCCCACAGTCCGCTTTGGCCGGATGTGCTCTGGTCAGGGGGATGTTATCTCTGGCTCAGTGGAGCGGCTCCATCCTTAGATCAGGGGATCCAGCAGGCTCAAGAACAATTGCAATCGGGATCCGTTGCTGCTGTCTCGGCCCAGCTTCAGTCCCTCTGTGGGGGATCCGAAATGGGGTGAGAATCCTTTGGAAAATCACTTTTTGAAGAAATTAACCGCTGACTTTGTGCCAATCTGAACAGCATCTAATGATTGTGTGCCATGGTCGCCATCCTGTTTTTGTTTGTCCTATTGTTGGCCCTATCGGCAGGATTTTCGTCGGCAGAGACCGCCATCACCGCCATGGACGAACTCAAGCTCAACACCCTGATCGAAGAAGAAGGGGATCCCAAGGGTCTGTATCAATTGCTACGCAGCCGCCGCTCCCGCTTTATCACCACCCTGCTGCTGGGCAATAACTTTATCAATATCGGCATTGCGGCCCTGTCCACCAGCTTGTCGATCCAGGTGTTTGGGCCGGAGCTTGGGGCTTTGATTGCTACTGTTCCGGCTACCTTTTTGATCCTGCTATTTGGAGAAATCATTCCTAAATCCATTGCTGTCAGCCGTCCCATTCGGGTGTTTCAACTCACGGTTGCTCCCATCTATGGGCTATCGGTTGTCCTGAACCCCTTTGTGATGCTATTTGAAAACCTGGTGCAACGGCTGTTTCGGCTGATGCAATTGACCCCCCTTTCGCCATCAGCCTCCCTGCGGGATCTGGAGTTGTTAATCGAGCTGCTGGGTCAGCGGGGCTTGCTGGACTGGCAAAAACGACGGCTATTGCGGGGAACGCTATCGCTGGATCGGTTCACTGCTCGCGATGTGGCCAAGCCCCGCGTCAAAATGGAAACCATCTCCCACGAAAAGACCCTCAAGGATGTGGTGGATCTGTGCTTGGCAACGGGCTATTCTCGGATCCCGGTGCAAGAGGAATCCAAAGACGAGATCGTCGGCATCATTCACCTCAAGCAGGCTCTCTATCGGCTCAACCAAGAGGGGAATCTGCCCGTGACGGAGGTGATGGCCCCCCCTGTCTTTGTGCCCGACACCAAGCGACTGGGTCCCCTGATGAAAGATATGCTCCGATCCCGTCAACATTTGGTGATTGTGGTGGATGAGTTTGGCGGCACCACAGGGTTATTAACCCTCGAAGATCTGCTCGAAGAACTGGTCGGGGATATTTACGACGAGAGCGATCTATCTCCGCTGTTGAGACAACGGGCTAACCGTCCCTAAATCTGGGCCGCTGAGACTGGCTTTAGCGACCCACTGTCACCGGGATCACAGCTTTGTCCAAGGCTTCCACCAGCCCGCGCACCTGAGCCACCATCGCCACTTCATCTTGGAGCTGGCTAACAGCACGACCCACCCCGACCCCAGAGGCTCCCGCCGCAATCGCCATCGCCACCGTCACAGTCGAAAGGCCAGAGGCCGACAACACCGGGATCGTCACCGCTCGACTGATCTCATAGGTGGCGGCCAGAGTCGGGGCTGCTTTTTCGATCAGGCCCAAGGATCCGCTGTGCTGGGGCTGGGCACTGCTGCCGCCCTCGGTTTGGATCAGATCAGCCCCGATGGTTTCTAGGTTTTCGGCCAGCTCTGCCTGTTGACTTAGGGTCAGGGTGTGAGGGACTGTCACCGATAGCAGGGTGCGGGGCAGCAAAGCGCGGGTTTTGCGGGCCAAGTCCAGCACCTCAGCGGCACTGAACATCCGGCCAGAGGCATAAAAACTATCAAAATTGCCGATCTCCACCAGATCAGCTCCCGCCAGGGCCAACTGCTCCGGATCCACGGCTGAAACGCAGATGGGCAGATCAACTTGGCGGCGCACTGCTTTGACCAGCTCAGGATCCGCAGCGATATCGATATAAGTGGCTCCCCCTTGTGCGGCTGAGCGGGCGATTCGACAAACGGATTCGGTCTCAAAGTTTTGGAGGCCACTGATCACCTTGAGGGCTTGACGGCGACCAAGGGCCTCTTGCAATGCGTTGATATTGGCAGAAATCATGGCACCTATCCGGGTAGTGAAAAAACAAATAGGGTGACCCATACGTTGAGGTCTTGACCCAATTTTCTAAGTTGCGTATCCCAAAATCAATATCTCAGTTTAGGAGGTTTGCTCCCATCTCACAAGCTCCGTGACCTCAACTGTTGGCCCTTGAGACTGGCGTTGGCCCTTGAGACTGGCATGGATCACACCATCGATCAATGGTATCGTTGGAATGAGATTGAGAATGATTCTTACGCCAATCTCGTGCATCAACCTAGCTCAGTGGGAGAAGCTGTATTTTGACTCGAAAGACACTTTGGATCCCGGCGGCTCTGGTGGCTGGCATGGCTCTGGGGCTGGGTGGATCCCCGCTGGCTGTGCAAGGGCAGGAGCCGATCTGGGTGGCCCAGGCAGAGGAGGCCGAAACCTTGCCGGTGGTGCTGTCCACCAGCAGTTATCTGACCGATATTGCTCAAAATGTGGCCGGGGAGCGATTGGAGGTGATGACTCTGGTTCCATTGGGGGTGGATCCGCATGGGTTTGAGCCGACTCCGGCGGATGTGCGGCGGGTGGCCGACAGCGATGTATTGATTGTCAATGGTGGCGGCTTTGAGGAGTTTTTGGAGGGGCTGCTGGCCAATGCTGGCGGCGAGCGGGTGGTGATCTCGGCTTCAGAAGGCTTAGAAATGCGGATCCCTGGTGAGGATGAACCCCTTGATTCCCACAGCGA
>CAZODP010000057.1:9805-19244 GCA_964578595.1 uncultured bacterium | reverse complement strand
GACTGTGACCGTCTCGGTCAGTAGAGTCAGCACCAGCACCTGCCGTTTGGACCTCATCGCTTTGCAGAATTAACGCTCTACTTACTAAGCACGCCTACATCCATCCTCTGGATCCGATGTTTCCCCATCAACTCAACCCCCCGGATCCCCGATCCACTGGCTGAGCCGGGAGGAAAAAACCTCATAAATCAAGGTCAACGGTTTTTGGTGGCGGATCAGCCAGTAATGGCGTCCCCAAAACGGCCCCTCCGTGCCAAATAGATGCTCCAGCTCTGGGCAGTGTCCCCACCACACCCCCAGGATCCGCCGAGAGACTTCTGCCCCCGATCCCATCAGACTGGTGCCAATCGGTAGGTTGGGATCTCTGAGGGTGGCCTGGATCTGACTTTGTTCCCACCAAGAGGTGGCATAGAGCAGCGGCATCCGATCTGGCCCTAACCATACCTGCCGCCGCTGAATGGCCTCTCCCAACGGATCCAGACAGGCAGGAGTTTTTTCAACACCAGGATCCACAGGGATGCTCTCTAGGACATGAGCTTGAATTGACTGGCCGCAGACCAAAGCTAAATTGCGGGTGGTGTAGCCATCCCCCAACACCAACAGTTGCCATGCAGGGCTGAGGCGATGATGTGGGATCTGCAAATCCTGGCAATGCCAGAGGGGATCCAGCCGGAGCCAATCGGATTGGGATCCCTGTTGCCAGGAGCCTGAATGAATCGGATCCGAGCTGTGAAGCGCAGGATTGATCGGGGGCTGGGTCAGCGAATCAAAAGATCCCACAGAGGCATTGGTTAAGTTCTGTAAATCCAGTTTATCGGAAAACCTCGATCCCGTTCAGGTTTGACTCAGCTCGGATCCCAGTCACCATCACTTACGATTCCCAGGTGGCTATGATGAATCTGTTGCAAAACAGACCTGAAAGGATCTCTGATGAGTTTGCCCCGTATGCCCCGCTCCAGCTCTCGGCCCAAGCTGCGGACGATCCCCCGCCGCAAGACGGAAGCGGCAGTCTACTCTGAGATTCAGCAGCTCAGCGTCGAAAAGCAACGGCTACACCAAGAACTCGCTGCCATGCAGGAGCGCAAAGGCCAAATTGAAGAACGACTCGGGATCCTAGAGCAATCGATTGCAGCCCTGAAGCAGCAGGCGGATCGCTATGCCGAAGCAGCCCAAACTGCCCTAGATCCAGCGGTGCAGCCCGTGCCCCCGCAGCAGGTCTACCGCGTGTCTCCCCAACGCTACGGATCCGATGCCATCACCACCATCGAGCCTTTTGATTATTGATCAGGTGCTCTCATCAGTGGGACGGATCTGTTACCGCCAACACCCGCCGCAACACCTCTTGATAACCCGCCACCGGATCCCCAAGATCAAATCGAAATAGGTCTTTGTCGAGTACACGAGGCGGATCCCCCGGTTGTGCGCCACGCCGATCCCAGAGGCGGCAGGTATCAGGACTGATTTCATCGGCTAAGAGTAGTTCTTGATGGGATGTCACCCCAAACTCCAGCTTAAAATCCACCAATTCCAGCTCACATTGCGCAAAAAACTTGATCAGCAATAAATCAATGTGCAAGGCTAATTCTCGCAGTTGATCCACCACTCTCGGCGAGGCCAGATTGAGTAACTGAATATGCTCCATCGTCAACAACGGATCCCCCAGATCATCATTTTTGTAATAAAACTCGGTCAGCACCGGATCCAAGATCAGTCCCCGCTCAATGCCCAACCGCTTGCATAGGGATCCCGCTGCCCGATTGCGCACCACCACCTCCAGGGGTACGATCTGCACCGCCCGCACTGCCATCTCTGTGGGAGATACCTGGCTCAAAAAATGCGTCGGGATCCCGTGGCTTTGGAGATAGCTGAGGATCCGGGCCGCGATGGTACAGTTCACCTCTCCTTTGTGGTCGATGGTGCCTTTCTTTTGGGCATTAAAAGCAGTAGCATCGTCTTTGAAGTGGCAGATCAAAATTTCAGGATCCGCTGTTCGATAAACCCGTTTGGCTTTGCCTTCATAGAGTAGATTTAGGGGCACTAGCGCTCGATCTAAACGTTGATCATCAGCTTCACTATCGTTCATCTATCTCTCCTCTCAAAACTTGATTAAAAACTCTCT
This sequence comes from uncultured bacterium, assembly GCA_964578595.1. GTDB lineage: Bacteria > Cyanobacteriota > Cyanobacteriia > Thermostichales > Thermostichaceae > JAAUUM01. The sequence continues at coordinate 17,125 of CAZODP010000057.1, read as the reverse complement.
TGAAATCACCCCATGGCCTATACCCCCCTTGACCTACAATCTAGGATCCGATATCGGGGTGCAAGGGTTTGCAAATCTTAAAAATTCACCTCAACGGTACCCTCGGCTACTATCCTTTCTGACGACCTGTGGCAATTTTCAGATACAACAAATTTCAGGTACAACAACATCAGATTGACAAGACCCATCTGGGATAGCAACTCTCTTCTAGGATATCGGCCCATGACTCTTTCACCCGAACTGTGCCCGGTTTTGCCGCGTGCCCTCAATGCCCTCTGTGACATCGCCCGCAACTATTGGTGGACCTGGAGCGAAGACCATCTAACCGTGTTTCGGGAGATGGATCCGGTGCTCTGGGAAAAGTGCAATCACAATCCGGTGCGGATGTTGCAGGAGGTATCTTATCTGAGGCTGGCGGCCTTGGCCTCGGATGTCAATTATTTGGGCACCGTCAAGCGGATGGCGGCGGATTTTGAGACCTACATCCGGGCTGACAACACCTGGGCCAAGCGTAATATGGCTGATGTCGATCCCCACAAACCCATTGCCTACTTCTGCGCTGAGTATGGATTGCATGAGTCTTTGCCCACCTACTCCGGGGGGCTGGGGATGCTGGCTGCCGACCATCTCAAATCTGCCTCCGACTTGGGGATCCCTCTGGTCGCCATCGGGATTTTGTACAAACAGGGGTATTTTCAGCAGCAGTTGGATCTGAGTGGCTGGCAGCGGGAGGTCTACGAGGACTCTCACTTTGGGGATCTGCCGGTGACACTGGTGCGGGATCAGCAGGGATCCCCCATCATCATTGAGGTGATGATCCGGCAGCGATTAGTCAAAGCCCAGGCGTGGCGGGTGGATGTGGGCCGGGTGCCCCTCTATTTGTTGGATACCGATCTGCCGGATAACGATTCAGTCGATCGCTGGATCACCGGTCACCTCTATGGTGGCAGCACGGATACCCGCATCGCCCAAGAGGTGTTGCTGGGGATTGGCGGGGTGCGGCTGTTGCGTCGCCTGGAGCTGGATCCCAGTGTCTATCACATGAATGAGGGGCACGCCGCTTTTTTGACCCTGGAGCTGATCCGGGAGCAGGTGGAGCAGGGGGTTAACTTTTTGGAGGCGGAGCCACGGGTACGGGAGCGGTGCATCTTTACCACCCATACGCCGGTGCCTGCCGGTCATGATGCCTTTGATCCGGCGGAGATGGATCTGTTTTTTGCCACCTATTGGCCGCAGTTGGGGCTGAATCGGGAGCAGTTTTTGGCTTTGGGTGCCCGTCGCACCGGGGATCCCTACGAGCGGTTCAATATGACTGTGCTGGCCCTGCGCTATGCCCGTGCTGCCAATGGGGTGAGTAAATTGCACGGCCATGTGTCACGGCAGATGTGGCAGGTGCTTTATCCCGATCGGCCTGTGGATCAGGTGCCGATTGGCCATATCACCAATGGGGTGCATGCCCCCACCTGGGTGGCGCCGCTGTTTGGGGATCTCTACAAACGCTATCTGGCCCCCGACTGGGCTGAGCGACAGGCGGATCCTGATCTCTGGCAAAATGTGGCGCAGATTCCCGATGAGGAGCTATGGGCCTGTAAGGAAGCCCTGCGAGAGCGGTTGGTCTCGTTTGCCCGTCATCGGGTTTTACGCTCCCGCCGCAATCGGGGGGAATCCCAGCAGAGCCTCAATCAAGTGGGATCCCTGTTGGATCCGCATATTTTGACCATTGGGTTTGCCCGTCGCTTTAGCACCTACAAGCGGGGGGATCTACTCCTGCATGACCTAGAGCGGGTGCATCGGATCTTCACCAATACCCAGCATCCGGTGCAGATTATCTTTGCGGGTAAGGCCCATCCCCGCGATGACGGCGGTAAACGCTTGATCCAGCGGCTGGTGGAGTGGTCCCGCCAGCCAGACATCTGCACCCAAGTTGCCTTTATCGAAAATTATGATGCCTACGTGGGTCGCAATATGGTGCAAGGGGTGGATGTCTGGCTCAATAACCCTCGGCGTCCCCTCGAAGCCTCCGGCACCTCCGGCCAAAAGGTTGGCTTCAGTGGGGCGGTCAATGTCTCAGTGTTGGATGGCTGGTGGCCCGAAGGCTACAACGGATCCAATGGCTGGGCCGTCGGGGAAGAAATTGACGGCATGGATCCCGCCGAACAGGATCACCTGGATGCCACCTCCATCTACGACATTCTGGAGCATGAGGTGCTGCCCATGTTTTACGACCGCGACGAAAACGGGATCCCTCGCCGCTGGATCGCCCGGGTCAAAGAGGCCATGCGCACCCTCAATCCCGTCTTCAACACTGACCGCATGGTGGCGGACTATGTGACGACGTACTATCAGCCCGCTGGGATCCCGGTGGGGGTATAGGATCTGACACTCCTGCTCAAACTCTAGCCCAAAAACTACGGCTAACAATTAGGATCCCTGCTGTTTAGTCCTTGGCCAGACGGGTTGACTCACTCTGGGAGCCAGTCGCCGCTGTGTCCGGGATCCGGGACAGATCCCAGGCTCCGCTATTTTGGGCTTCCCCTTGGGCAATAAACCAGGATCCTTCCAGATGGGTGCTTTGGTCATCGGTGAAGGTGCCGCGAAAGGTGCCGGCGGGGGGCTGATGGCCATAGAACCACCAGATGCCGCTGACGGTTTTTTGATCTTGGCGTTTGAGTTCGAGCACATAGACCCCTTTGGCATTTTCATCCCGCGAGATCGCCACCAAGTTAGTGCCAAAATCGATCACGGAGGCTTTGCCCTTCCACTCCCAATCCTGTTGTGAGGTCTGGCTTTTCCAGCGGGAGTCCCATTGGCTGGGGTAGGGGATCTGGGGTGCTTTGGGATCGGAGGCTTGAGCTATCCTGCCGACTGACGAAGCGGGCTGGGATCCAGCGCCGGATCCAAAGGTCAGGGCAACGGCTGCCCCTGCTGCTACGGTTGCTGCTGTGGCCACCCCTCGATTGGGACTAACGATCCCCCAGAGTCCGCAAAGGGCCGCTACCCCCGCACAGACTGGGATCCAAACGGATCCGGTGGTTTTGGTTAAGCTGTTGAAGTGGGGACGCGCTGCCATAGCTGAGGGGGATTGGACTACACTCTTTAGGCTACCCCGTCTGAGGGATCTGGTTCGTTAATAAGCCTCTTGGGACAGCGTGAGACGCGCTCAGGGGGTCGGGGGTCTTGTTGATTGACATTAGTTGGGAAGTTGGGACTTGATTGTTGGGATAACGGATTGATGACTGCTGATCCAAACGCCATTCGTGTCACATTTTTGGGAACTAGCTCAGGGGCACCGACCCGGCATCGCAATGTCTCTGGGATCATGGTGCAGTTTCCCCAGCGAGCAGAGATGTGGCTGCTGGATTGTGGTGAAGGCACTCAGCATCAGATCATCCGCCAATCGCACCTTAACCCCAGCCATTTGCGGCGAATTTTTATCACCCATATGCACGGGGATCACATCTATGGACTGCCGGGATTGCTGGCAACCTTTGGCATGACCAATGCCCCCGCCGCCATCGATATCTATGGTCCGCCGGGGCTGAAGGAGTATCTCCATCTGGTACTGGACTACAGCGAAACCCGGATCCCCTATCCGATTCAGGTGCATACGGTGGAGACCGGCTTGATGGTGCAGGAGCCAGACTACTCGGTGTTCTGTGCGCCTTTGCAACACCGGATCCCGGCTTTTGGCTATCGGATTGTGGAGCAGGATCGGCCTGGCACCTTTGATGTGGAGCGAGCACAGGCAGACGGGATCCCAGCGGGGCGAGTCTATGGGCGGCTCAAGGCGGGGGAGCGAGTCACCCTAGAGGATGGTCGGGTGGTGGATGGCCATGACTATGTGGGGCCGACTCAGGTGGGCCGCAAGCTGGCCTACTGCACAGATACGATGTACTGCCCCAATTCGGTGGATCTGGCCCGGGCTGCCGATCTGGTGATCCATGAGGCCACCTTTGCCGAAGCAGAACTTGACCTGGCCCTGCGGAGCAAACACTCCACGGCTGCGATGGCGGCACGGGTGGCCCTCGAAGCCAAGGCCGACACCCTGATGCTGACCCACTTTAGTGCCCGCTATGGCCTGGAAGGATCCCTATCCATCGAAACCCTGTTGGCAGAGGCAGGGGCGATTTTCCCGAAGGTACAGGCGGCCCGTGACCGATTGATCTATGAGATCCCCCGTCGTCCGGTGCCTGCTTTGGCCTCGGTCTAGCCTCAGGCACGGGCTTATGGGCTTGGGGCAGCCAGAGATCCCAGATAGTCCAGCAATTGAGGTCGGATCCGGTGGATCCGTTTGTACTGCTGTGTGGGGATCGGCATAATGTCAATTGCGGTTTTCAGAGCTTGGGCCGCCTGAGGATAATCTCTCAATATCGAGAGGGGATAAACATAGGTGCGAATGGTAAATACAATCGCCTGAGTTTGAGGCAATCGCCGCAACGTCTGTCGCTCAACCCGGATCCAGTAGGCAGTTTCGATATCACAATCTTTAGCAAAATCTTCAGCCAAAAGCTCAACCTGAGGCTGATCTAGATCCCCCAAAAACAGCTCTGGTGTATTGACCAAACTCCAGTTAAAGCGATAGCTGGGGTACTCCACTGTCAGTTTTGAAAAATAGCTGTCCACAGGATGTTGGAGCCGAGAGTTGTAACCCGGCACCGGCTGATGAATCTGCTCTAGGGGACTGCCAACCTTGGCCCGCAAACTCCAATGCGAGGGAAAACACACGGATCCTGCACTCAGCACATATCCCTCGGATCCCAACTGCAGCAGACACAGATCCTCTTGAATGAGGCGAGCGGCCAACTCCAGCGCAGAGCACCTAAATAGCTTAGGATCCCAGCTTTGATGGAGAGGTTTGCAAGTGATCTGATCTGGTGTGATCTCATATTGGTTTGCATGATAGGACTGGAGAAAATTCAGCACTAGGTCTAAAAGCTCCTGCTGAGGGGCTTGACTCTCTGAAGAGCTGATCACCACATCTGGATGACGATGCTGAAGCAATTGATCTTTGGTTCGCAAATAAATAGGCAGATTTTCATCGAGATCCAGCCAATTTTGCAAGTCTAGGGATCTCAGTCCCATTTTGAGATTGGTCTTCTCAAAAGGCAGATAAATGTTCATTAGAGGTTGTTCAAAAAGAGGTTCACAAGAAGCCTGGACTCAAGACCGAGCAAGCACAGGCTGTTAATCCCTAATTCATAATCCCTAATTCAACTCTGGGGATTGACCCAGAGCATCGGGGATCCGGAGTTCGACGGTGGTGTCCAGTTGGGAGGGAAGCGGGGACAAAACCGGCTGCTCAGGATTGAAATAGACCGCCAGCGGATTGGCTTGCTGCCAGCGATCCCCCACCTCTTGGGCCATCTCGGTCACCTGCACCTGAAAAAGCTGGCCAATCTCGGATCCGATCAGGCTATTGGACTCATTTTGGGAGCGGCTGGCTTCGGCAATCACTGACACTTGCAGGCTGCCATCTTGATCAAATCGCCATAATTCCAGACGGCTGCGGCTCTGGAGCTGAACTTCAGTGGCTGAGGCTGGCCGATTGAGCATATCCACCCGGGCAATCACGATGGCCTGAAGGCCAAGATAATCAAAAAACTCTGCCACCGCCTCAGGTTTACGCCGATCCCACTCAAACAGCTCATAGAGGGGCCAGCCCACCTCCCGCAACACAGGCTGCAAGCGACGGTTATCCAGCGGCACCACCTCTTCTACCGCCGGGATCAATCCCAGTCGCAGGGTCTCAGCCGCCAACCGCTGGCCCAATATCTGGGTGCGATCAATGCCCCCCACCCCCAGGATCCCCAGACGAGTGCGAGGTTGCTTAACCACAGGGGTTTTGAGCACCACATCCACAGGAGTGGTGAGTCCCGGCTGGATCCAGACTGGGGTCTGGAGTAGCTCATAGTTGGGATGCCAGATCGCCAATGTCCACCGCCCCGGCTTGTCATAGACCAGCTCAAATCCGCCCCGTTCATCGGTGGTGATGGCAGAATCCGACACCTGCTCTTGGGGGTCAACCGGCTCCCCCAGTCGAAGCTGTGCGCCCGCCACCGGCTGTCCGACCTCATTAAAGACCTGGCCAATCAGTCGCCCTTGGGAAGCAATGCCCCCTCGCTCTAGGGATCCAGCCGGAGCTGATTCCACCTGGGTTGGCACCTGAAACAACGGATCCAGATTGGGCACGTCCAGATTGGGCACTGGCGGCGGCGGATCCGTGAGCTGACTTTGGGCCATCCCCGCATCCCCACTCAACCCCACACATAAACCTATGCCTAAAGCAGCCCAAGGCCTCGATACCATCACAGCACTCCCATCAAAAAAACTGATTTAGCCCCTAAGCCGGAGGATCCTGGAAGGGATTAGCCTGCCGCCATTGATCCATAAAAACCGGGATCATGTTGCGCACCTGGAGTCGAAATAGCCCCGCCGCCGCATCATCAAACATGGGCTGCCCGCCCACATCATCGCGGCCATAGGCTTCGTAATAGCGGGCCTGATCGCCGGGACGATCCTGGTGCAGATCCACCACCACCACCAGCCCTCGACTGCGCAACTGGTTGGGGGTAAAGTTGGGGATCTCCACAGGCACAACCGGGGCCAAAAACCGCACGGCGGTGTTAAGCAACCCGCTGCCACGGGTGTTATAGCCCTGAGTGATTTGCAGTTGAGTCAAGATCACATAGCGCAATCCCAATGCCCCCCCGATCACCTGCAACCGCTGCAGATCGTCGGTATAGCGTTCGTCCCGATCCAGCAAGACCAGATCTTGGGCCAGGGGAGCCAACTCCCGAAAGGGTTCTGCTGGCCCCAGCGGGCCGCTCAACAGGATCACCTCCCGCTCTGGCTCCAACTCTTGTAAGGCGGAGCTGATGTGTCGAGCCAATTCGTCGGAGTAGGTGGGCAGATCGGGCAACACCCCGATCCCATCGGCACTCTGGCTAACTTCTACAGGGGGCAAACGAATCTCTTGACTGGAGACAAAGCCGGCCCTGATCTGGATCTGGGCTGTTGTGGGAGCAAAACCGGGTACTGACACGTCCACTAAATGCACCCCCGCGGGCAGATCGGCGATCAAGAAGCTGCCATCCGGCTCGATCACCTCTTGCCGCCCCGCAAAGGATCCTGTGGGCGCGATGGTCAGGGTGCCCCCATTCACCGCTCCTCCGGCCACATCCTTGACCCAGCCACTCAGCGCACCCAGATCGGCCCCTTGCCCGGCCAGCTCAAATGGCCCCTGCTCCGGCAGTAGGATCCAGTGCAATTGTGGGATCCCGGCTTCCACCACCAGCAGCCCTGTCCCTGGACTGGATCCTT
>CAZODP010000057.1:6190-9705 GCA_964578595.1 uncultured bacterium | reverse complement strand
AATTGTGGGATCCCGGCTTCCACCACCAGCAGCCCTGTCCCTGGACTGGATCCTTGTGCATAGCCTTCAGGTAAATCTTCAGGTGGTTCATCAGGGGGCGAAAGATTCAAAATCCCAGTCGGTTGGGATCCCAACTGAAAGGTGGCCTCCAGGCTGAGGGCGTCGAGATCCACCACCTGAATCCGGTTGCTGTCGCGGGCCGTGACATAAGCACGGGATCCCAGCACCACCAGTCGTGTGGGTCGCCAGTCCAGGCCGATGGATTCCACCTCCTGCCCGTTGCGGGTCAAGTCCACCACCGTTAGATCCTGACTGCCCGAATTGAGGGCCACCAATCGCTGCCTATCTGGATCCAAAGCCAACATCTCCGGCAGTTGTCCCCCCCGCCAGCGGGCCAATAATTCGCCATTATCAGGATTGACCACCAGGAGACTGAGGGGATCCTCGGTATTGAGGCCCACAATCAACTGTTGTTGTCGGGCATCAAAAGCCAGCGATAAAGGGGGACTGGGCATCGGCAATTCTCGCGCTTCTGACTGACCCGGCGTGATCACCGCCACACTGCCCGCCCTCGGCAAGGGGGCAAAAATCCGGCCACTTTCAGGGTCGAGCACCAGCTCCAGTGCCCCCCCTGGCAATCCATAGGCTTGGTTGATCTCTCCTGTCTCCAAATCCAGGACCACAACTCCCGGCGCATTCGGCCCGGACACATAGACCATCAGCCGCCCTGGATCCACCCTGACCACACTGGGGGCAAACCCCACCGCCGTCCGCCAAAAGGATTCTCCTGTCTCCAGATCCAATAGCTCGACCGCCTGTTCCTCCAGCAGCCCCACCACCACCAGTGGATACCCTGTGACCTGATCGATGCGATCTGCTGATGATGATAATGGGATCCGCCGCAGTGACAGGATCCCGTCCTCAAGACTGGTTGGCTCCGCTCCGGCGAGAGGATCACGGGCATCATCGGTCTCCACTGCCTCAACGGGACTGAGATCCGGCTGATCCGTCAACATTGGCCCTGAGGATCCCGGTGGGGACAGCAGCTCCCGTGGATCCAGCATCGGCATCGGGGTCGAGCTTTGGGCCTGAACTGGGGATCCTGCCGTCAGAACCCCCAATAGTAAGGACAGCCAGTACCACTGCGGCTGGGTCAAACCACGGGCAAAGGGATACACGCTCATACGGCGAAAACCTTGAGGCATGAGGTGAAGAAGACGTGAAAGCAAAGATCAGGCACACAGATTGGTCTCGAATAGCATAGCCAATCCCCCCCGGCATCGCTTACCCCAAGGGTCTAATCCCAGCCTCCTTTATCCGCAGGATCCCCCGCCCTTAAAACGCCACCTTGCTGGACGCTGCCAGAGCTGAACGGATCCCTAGCGGCTAGGATCAATCTGGATCCCTGGGTTTTCTTAGATCATCAGATTTAGATCATCAGATCATGGGAGACAAGATGGCCTACGAACCGCTTCACCTTAAATATCGTCCCCAGCGGTTTGCAGATGTGGTGGGGCAAGCGGCGGTGGTGACAGCCCTATCCAATGCCATTCGCAAAGGGCGGATCGCGCCAGCCTACCTATTCTGTGGCCCACGGGGTACCGGCAAAACCTCCAGTGCTCGGATCCTGGCCAAGTCTCTCAACTGCATTCATGGCCCGACCCCGGATCCTTGTGGCGTCTGCGAGCAGTGCCGCGCCATCACCCGTGGATCCTCCTTGGATGTGATTGAAATTGATGCAGCCAGCAATACCGGCGTAGACAACATCCGCGAGCTGATTGAGCGGGTTCAGTTTGCCCCCGTCAGCAGCCGTTACAAGGTCTACGTGATCGACGAATGCCATATGCTCAGCACCTCGGCCTTCAATGCTCTGCTCAAAACCCTGGAAGAGCCGCCGGAGCGGGTGGTGTTTGTGTTGGCTACCACGGATCCTCAGCGAGTTTTGCCGACGGTGATCTCCCGTTGCCAGCGATTTGACTATCGCCGGATCCCGCTGGAGGACATGGTGGCACATCTGGCTCACATTGCCCAAACCGAAGGGATCCCGGCCACCCCTGAGACCTTGCAGTTGATCGGCCAAATCTCCCAAGGGGGCCTGCGGGATGCAGAGGCCCTACTGGATCAGTTGAGCTTACTGGACGGGACGATTGAAGTAGAAGCCGTCTGGGATCTGGTGGGATCCGTGCCAGAGCGGCAGTTGTTGGCCTTGACAGATGCCATCGCCAGTCGGGATCCTGAGCAGGTGCTGGGGCAGGCCCGTGCCCTGATGGATGCTGGCAAAGAGCCGCTGCTGCTGTTGCAAAACTTGGCCTCTTTTTATCGGGATCTGACCTTGGCCAAAACCGCTCCCCAACGGCGGGATCTGGTGGCCCTGACCCAACCCACTTGGGAGGCAATGCAAGAGCGGGCTGACCTTTACACCACCGATCATCTGTTGCATTTGCAATCTCATCTGCGCCAAGTGGAGCCGCAATTGCGCCAAAGTGGACAGCCTCGCCTCTGGCTGGAGATCACCCTGATGGGACTTTTAGAGGATTCTGATCCTGCTCCTGCCACGGTCATTCCCCCAGCTCCGGTCTCCCTCAAGGTGATTCCGTTCCCATCCCCCAAGGGTGCCCCCGTCCATTCAGGAAACGTCCATTCAGGGATCCCAAAGCCTGACGCAGTTCCGGATCCGGTCAAAGTACCGCCGCCACCCACCCAGCCCAGCCCAGCCCAGGCTCCAGATCTAGGATCGACCCAGCCCACTCGATCCACTGAAACCCAATCTAGGGAAACACTGGCCCCAGTGTCCCAGGGATCTTTGACTCAACACTGGACAGAGTTTTTGAATCGTCTTTCACCTGTGGCCTCAGCGCGGCTGCGGATGGGCAAGATCCTGCAAGAAACGGATCAAAAGATCATGATTGGCTTTCCGTCAGCGGGATTTGTCAGCAAGGTCAAGTCCAGTCATGGAGAGGTGCAGCAGGCCATCGAGGCCCTCTTACAGCGAAAGATTGAAGTGCATTTTGAGGTGATCAAGCCCGGATCCTCTCCGCCGGCTCCAGCTCCATCCCCTCCACCTGTGTCACCGGCTCCTACCGACGGCCCACCTCCCTCGCCCCGACCCACTCCAACCCCGGATCCTGACCCACCCCGTTCAGATCATGGCAGCCTGGATCCTGCTAATTCTGTCTCAAACCCAACTCCGCCCGCAGTCTCACCCCTAGAGCACAGCCTTGCAACCGATGATCTCGATCAAGCAGTGCGACGATTTGCGGATTTTTTTAATGGCACCGTGATCAATCTTGAGGATCCTGAAGATCCAAAAGCCCCGCATCCTCCCCCCCTCAGCCCGGATCCCATCTCAGCGTTGGGTTCTGATGAACTGGATCCTGGCCCAATCCAGAATGGCTTTGAGGCTAGCCCTGTTGCGACCCCATCCGACCCAGACCCTTTGCCGGTGAATGGATCTGGTATCAATGGATCTGGTGTGAATGGATCTGGCACTAGCTCTGGCGAGACTGAATGGGATC
>CAZODP010000057.1:2181-6090 GCA_964578595.1 uncultured bacterium | reverse complement strand
AATGGATCTGGTGTGAATGGATCTGGCACTAGCTCTGGCGAGACTGAATGGGATCCGGATGATATTCCCTTTTAGCCCAGATTTGTCTAGCGCACTGGGATCGGCACGAGTTCTGGAGAAGTGCTGTAGGAGCGTTGCACGGATCCAGTCGGAGCCAAGTTATTGCTGACAATGATCTGGTTGAGGCGGGCGATTCGCTCTGGGGTGGCTGGGTGAGTGCTGAGAAACTCAGGGGTGCGGGAGCGACCCAGTAAATTAGCCAGCATTTGAGGCAGTCCGTAGGAATCATACCCAGCCCGGTAAAGTGTCCAAACCCCTTTGGCATCGGCTTCAAACTCATCTTCTCGACTGCGGGGCCGCGATATCCCCACCTCAAAGGCGATGGCGGCCAAGGCACTGTTATCCAACCCCAAGGCTTGAGCGCCGGCGCGGGCAGTGGCCGTCTGCTGAAGCTGCTTCACCCCGTGGCGGCTGGTGATATGGGCGATCTCATGGGCCAAAACCCCCGCCACCTGATCCTCCGTTTGGGCTGCCGCTATCGCCCCCGTGGTGATGTAAACATAGCCCCCCATGGTGGCAAAGGCATTGATGGCTGGATCCTCCACCACCTGAAACACATAGGGGATATGGGGCCGTTCGCTGACTTGAGCCAGCCGCTGACCGATGCCATTGATCCAACTGGTCAGTTGGGGATCTTGACTCAATCGGATCCGGCCCCGTTGCTGCAAATCCCGGTTGATCTGCTGGCCCAGGGCAATCTCTTGGCTATCTGACAAATTGGAAACCTGCAACACCTGGATCCCTTGAAGTAACAAACGGCCCCAATCCATCGACTGGGCTGCCACAGGGACAGGCAAGGCCAACACCAAAACTAGAGACAACCCAGAGATCGAGCGAACCATAACCCAAGCATCGCCATAACATCTCTAGCTTAAGAGGATCCCCCTAGAGCCTGGGTGCGCCCCTGCCGGAGATGGTCTACGGTTCAGGGCTGATCCAGTTGCCGCTATTTTCAAGACCTTCCCATTGAAAACCCCCAAATCCATTGGAGATCCATTGGATCCCATGAACTTGGGGGGCAATCTAGGGGGCTGCTATTTCAGGTTGAAATGGGGTCTCTAACTCCCATCAAAGGTTGGTTCCAGCCGGTACAGGCTGAAAGCTGGGCACCACCACCTCTTTGTTTTGTTTGGTCAGTTGCTCATAGAGCCGCTGAGTATTGGGAAAATTGGCCGCAGGTAAGGTGGGGAAGCGGCGGTAGGGCACCACATCCTCATTAAAGACCTCACTATACTCCTGGGTATTGAGCATCGAGCGCACAAAGGCTTTGATCCCCTGTTTGGCCAAGATTTGGTTGTACTTGCGGATCTCGGCTTGGTTGAGAGGGGCACGGCCCAAAAAGTGCTTTGTGCCCATCTCGATCACTTTGGTGTTGGGATAGGGGGCATAAAACTCTTTTTGGTAGAGCTGGGAGCAGCCCAGAGCCTCGATGAACTCCTTGACGGTGATCTCGCCGTTGCGCAGTCTCGATTCTGCCGAACTCAATTCGGATCCGACGCCGTAGATATCCATATCCCGCTCAAACACCTGCCGATAGGCGGCCCGAATCAACGTGTTGACCTCGGCCTTATTGGCGATACTGGTGAGCTTAAAGACCTGGGTCTCTTGGCGTCGCTTTGAGACCCCCTGGGTGGCTCGGCGGGCGATCTCCAAATCTCCAGAGGCCTGATCTGCCGGGATCCCCAGCTTGACAAACGCGGGAATATCGTCGTCGGTGCGTACAGGCTTGGTCAGGGTGGCCATATCACTGGATCCGGGCCGCATCCGCCGCAGTGACAAGCCGCCAGGGGTCAGATACCGCTCATAGGGCACTGTATCTTCCCCAAAGGCCATCTCGTACTCTTTGCTGTCCAGGATGGCATCCACCACCGCATAAAAGCCCCGCTTCGAGGCGATATCAAACAGAGGGTTGATCTCCTGGCGACCATAGGTGGGCCGACCCAAAAGTTTGCGGTGAATAAACTCGATCGCCTTGGTGACATAGAGGGCCGACCAATACTTGTTGCGGAACAGATCCGATTTGGCCAGTTGCCGAATAAATTCTTTGACTGAGATCTCCCCGCTTTCTAGCTTGATCTCCCAGCGATTGATCCGCTGCCCCTCAAAGGGCATGTAGCCGTAGACCTGCTGATAACAGGCCCGGATCACCGCCTGCGTGGATCCCTCGGTACCTGTGGATCCTGATCTGGCCCCGATCTTGGGACTGCGCACCGTATTGGCCTGGGTCAGCTTAAAGATCTTGGGAGCCAGCGAGCTGGGCTTGGGGGCCGTGACGGGGGTGGTGCGCTCATTTTCGAGGGCAAAGCCGCGCCGGATCAAGATCCGCTTCACATCTTTGTTAAAGGGAGCAGGGCTGGCACTGGGGTTACGGGTTTCTTTGGGAAAGATCGCCCCAAACTGGATCTCCAGCGGATCATTGCCGGATCCGTAGACGTGCTGATCGGGCAGGGGCTGCTCATAGCCTGCAAACAAGGTGATAAACTGTGGCACCTTGCGCTGGGGGGCAGCGTAGTTGTAGAGATCAAACTTGGATCCCCAGTTGGCACTGGTTTGGGCCTCGATCCCCAGTTGGCGAATGTAGGGAACCGTTTCTTCGCCAAAGTAGTCCCCATACTCACGGCTATCCACCAGCGCATCCACCAATCCCGCTAAGCCCTTCTGACTGACGATGGAAAAGTAAGTCTGTACCTCTTCGCGGGTCTCAGGGGCACGACCCAAAAAGTGCCGGAACGCCAATTCCAGGGCGCGGCTGTTGATGTAGGGGGTAAAAAACTGCTGCCGATACAGTTCTGATTTACCCAGGCGACGGATAAACTCCTTCATGGAAATCTGGCCATTTTTGACCTGAGACTCCAACACCGACACCTTCTGGCCATAGGCCCGACGGATATCCCGCTCAAACACCTGCCGGTAGGCCGCTTTGATGACATCCTCTTTTTCGCCATTGGAGAGGCCCGGTTTCATGGCAAAGACTGGTACCTTTTCGGCCGCCAGGTTGTAAATCTGGGGCAGCTTCAGCCCTTGCAGCTTGGATCCATTGGCGGTGCTGGCGGTGCGCTGGCGCAGCTTGTCGGACGGGGCCGGGGCCACAAACTCCCGCAGCAGCACCCCAAAGTATTCTTCGATCAGAGCTTGGGCTTCTGGATCCTTGCGGAAGTAACCTGCGGAGGCCCGCTTCATCTCCTGGATGGCGACGATGGTGGCCTCTGCCGAGCAGGCATTTTCGATGATCTCCCTCAGGCCCCGGGTGTTGACCGCGATGATACTGGGATCCCCAGCGGCCATGGCATAGGTGGCATAGCGCAAGAACCAGGCCATATCCCGCAGCGACTTGCGCATATTGTCGGCGCCGTAGCGGGCGATATTGATCGGTCGAAAATTGGGCGGCACCTCGGCACCTGTGGCACTAAAGATGTTGCGGATGGCCTCAATAAAGCCCCCCTGCGACTCCACATAAAACTCGGTTCCCAGGGCAGAATCCCGCTTGACCTCTTCCACCTCTGGCTTCTCGAGGTAGGCCATCGGGGATCCACCCGTAAAAATGCGATTGGCGGCCCGACTGACAATGATCTCAAAATTGGCCGAGATCACCTCCGCCACCTGTAACCGCTTCAGACCCTTAACAAAAAATTCATCCAAGCGATCCAGCTCAGTTCGCCCCAGGTAGCGATCCTGCTGTTCGGCTTGAGAAATCGTCGAGACTGGCACGGTCTGATAAAGCCGTGGATTGGAGACAACTGTTCCACCCGATGCTGTAATACCCATCGATCTATAAACTCCGGATCTCGTTTGCGAAGCATGGACTCACGCCCAATGTTCTATTGTCTTGTTCTGTTGTCTTATGGTTGT
>CAZODP010000057.1:0-2081 GCA_964578595.1 uncultured bacterium | reverse complement strand
GTTGTCTTATGGTTGTGTTGCCTAAGGCTCTACGGCCTGTCAAATATGGCCTGTCAAACAGTGTCAAACAGTGATTTTTATACTGGGCAGACCCTCGCCCACAAGCAAGCTGCTGGATCCGACCAAGCCTAGAATACTAGGGGCCGTGAAGCTAAGTGAGAGCATTGTTGCAAGTTGTAACAATCATTCCGCCTGTTGAGGTGGGTACGCTGAGAGCACATGTCTTGCGGATTGGGTCTTCAGTTCCCCTTGAGTTGGTCTCGCCTCTTTAAAGCCTTGTGATTTAAAGCCTTGTGACGCTTCATTCCTCCCGGCACCGATCTCTCAAATCCATCACCGCCACCTATCAACTGCTGGGGACAGCAGGGCACGGCCAGTATGGACAGGTGCATTGTGCCCGTCATCTCCAAACCCAAGAGCTGGTGGCCCTCAAGCAACTGCCCCCAGAGCGTTTCCCAACCCACCAACTGTTGCGGGAACTGCGGCATCTGCTGGCGTTGGATCACGATCACATCAATCGCTGCTACGCCCTAGAGCACGCCCAAGAGGGACGATTTTTGGTTTTGGAATACTGTGCGGGCGGCACCCTGCGGGATCTGATCAACCAAGCCTATCCGCTGACTTTTGGGGAGGTGATTGATTTTGGCCTCCAACTACTGGCGGGTCTCAGTCATGCCCATGCCCAAAGGGTGATCCACTGCGATATCAAGCCCGAAAACATCTTGCTTCAGCCCACTCGTGATGGGTGGCAGCTCAAGCTGACTGACTTTGGTATTGCCCGCCAACAGCAGGTCAGCCGAGGGGAGATCACCGCCACCGGATCCCCGGCCTACATGGCCCCAGAGCGATTTTATGGATCTGCGACGGTGGCCTCAGATCTCTATGCGGTTGGGATCATTCTGTTTGAATTATTGACAGGCAAGCGGCCCTTTTCGGGCAATCCGGCCCAACTGATGTATGCCCATCTCAACAAAGGGATCAGCTTTGCCACCCACCAAGACCGGATCCCAGCCCCGTTGCAATCTGTCATCGAAAAGTCCCTCCGCAAATTGCCGGGTCGCCGCTATCCCAATGCAGACAGCATGGCCCAAGCCCTGCGCACCCTGGTGGGGATCCCCTTGACCCAATGGATTCACCTGGATCCGCCCGTCTGTCCACTGCGGGATCTGACCCTGGATTTGCAATCTTGCGGATCTGCTCTGGTGGATGCTGCTCCTGATCCGAGCTGGATCCAACTCAGCCAGGGGATCCAGGTTCAGATCAAGCGTCAAGCCCAAAGTCAAGAGTCTGTGGCTGGAATGTCCTCAACTCAAGCCACAACTCAACTGGTGGTGCATGAGCTCAAGGATCTCGATCAGCCCAAAGAGGCAGAGAGCTGGGATCTAGCCTTTGATCCAGATCTAACCGTTGCGTCCCAGCAAACGTTGCTCTGCCGAGATACTCATGATCAGGGTCGGTTGGCCTGGATCCGAGTTAGGCCCTTTCAGGTGCGCCGGCTCTTGTATTCGCGGCCCATCAGGCAGATGGTGGGCTTTGATCAGGGCTTCGGGATCCTGGACGATGCCGGCTGCTTAATACTTCTTAACAATCAGGCGGAGTCGGTGACCTGTTGGCAGCTTCCCGCTGGCTCCGAATGGGGGGGATGGGGAGTCAACCAGACTCTGACCCTCAGGGTGGCGGGATCCCTATCTAGCCTCGATCTGGCCGGGATCCTGCGGGATCTGACAGAGGTGGGGTCGGGGTGAAATCCAAGGGATGGTCAGGGGGCTGGGTCTCTGAGTCCGGCAACCCAGAAATCTGAGAGAAATTGGGTGCGGGGGTTGGGACATCCTCAAGGATCCCCCTATAATCGATGAGAAGCATTTACAAGTCTTTACCCACGCAAACGTAACGTTAGAGTACTGGGGCAAAGGTGAGACTTCGAGGATTGGGGCTATTCAATCGGTGAACTGAAAGAGGTAACTGGTGGTGCTGTCCCGTCCGCTTGCATTCATGCAATCATTTTAAAACGTTAGGAGTACACGGAATGACGGTAGCAGTCGGGAGATCGCTAGCAGACCAGCGGGGGGCGTTCGACGTCA
>CAZODP010000056.1:5339-19338 GCA_964578595.1 uncultured bacterium | reverse complement strand
GATCCAACACATCACTCCCCCGCCAGGATCCCAGCAGCAGCGGATGATGTTCAGCAATAGTTTGGTCAATCTTTTGGCTTTCAATCTTTTGGATCTGCCCCACTTGATGGGCCACCAGACCCAAGGGCTGATCCCCAAAATCTAGGATCACAGCACTGTAACCAGACTGGGGATTCTGATAAAGGGGATCCCGGCCCAGCAGTAGGTTGACATCCACCAGCCAGACCACCTCCCCCCGCCAATTACAGATACCGATCACCGGATCCGGCATTCCCGGCATCGGCACCACTGAAGTCAGGGGCAACACCTCCACCAAACTGTCCAAAGGCAGCAAAACCGCCGGATCATCCCCACAGTGCAGGGTGAGATAGGACAGGGATCCCTGCTGGAGAGTCACCATCAGGCTGTGGCCCCCACCACCGATTGCACCGTCTGGATCAATTCTTCTTGATCAATGGGCTTGGTCACATAGGCTGAGGCCCCCTGTTTTTTGGCCCAAAACTTGTCGATATCCCCATCTTTGGTGGAGCAAATCACAATTGGAATCGTGGCCGTGGCCGGGGCCTTGCGCAGTTCTCGACACAACTCAAACCCACTCTCTCCGGGCAACACCACATCCAGCACAATTGCATCGGGGGTCTGATGCTGAAGCTGAAGACGGGCTGCCTCACTGCTGGTCACCACCACCGGAATGAAGCCCGCCCGCTGCAAACAACTGCTGATGATATTGGCTTCGCTCGGACTATCTTCCACAATCAAAATGGTCGCCATATCGGATCTTAATCTCCTCAAAGATGAATCTATTTCTACATCCATATCATTCCCTGCTCCAGACCCTTAGGGTGCCGGAGACAGGTATTTGTTGACCATCTCCCGCACTTTGGCCTTGTCTGGCGGCTTGGCCAAAAACTCAGTTGCCCCTACCAATTTGGCCCGCACCCGATCCACGATCCCATCCTGGCCCGTCAAGATGATGATCGGGGTATCCCGAAACAGGCTGGTTTTGCGCAGGGAGGCACACAGCTCATAGCCATTGGTGCGGGGCATCAGCAAATCTAAAAAAATCAACACCGGCTTGTACTTTTGCAGAAGACGGATGGCCTTGAGGGGATCCTCAATCACCAACACCTGATAGCCCGCCAGGATCCGTTCCATCGCTCGGCCCATGGTGGGGCTGTCGTCAATACAGGCGATACAGGGGCGATTGGGCTTAGGGGCTGCCACCGCCGTCGCCACCCGCCAGGTATCCGGCAAGGATAGATCAGCCGCTGCTACTGGCTCTAACCACCCCTGTTGGATAAAGGATCCCAGGGACCGACCCACCACCGAAACAGAACGCCCCATCGCCTGCGCCACTTGCCATAGAGAAGACTGACCATCGATCAGCCGACTCAGAGCCTGAAACACCGCTGGCGAAACCTGCTGCTGAAACAGTTCGGGATGGGCTATCCTCAGCACCAGATCTGGATCTAGATCCGTTGGGGCAACAGATGGCAACTCCCGTAATACCTGCTCCGGTGCCACCAAATAAATCTGCCTCGGTAATTGTCGCTGACCATTCCAGCTCACCTGAATCGACCGTGACCGACTCGCTGCCACCAAAACCTCTTGAATCGTCGCCTGGATCAACTGCCGAGCTTGATCCACATTGATGCGGCCACAGTCCACCGCTTGCCCCAGTAAGTCATATTCCCAAGGCTCAGTGCTCACCCGCAAAGTTTGCAAATCTTGCCAGCTCAAGTGCGGACAAAACTGCTGCCATAACCGCTGCCACCGCCGCACCCGTGGATCCCCGATCCCAAACAGCAGCCGTCCCAAAAAAAAGTAGAGCCGCCACTGCTGTCCTGCCCCCCGAATCGACAACTCACCGCTATCCTGCTGCTGACAGCGGATCCGGATCTCTTCAACCAGGGCAGCCTCACTTGCTCCAGCCATTGTCTTTACTACTTGATTCATGGTGATCGCAACGTCCTCTCATGATGCAGTCATCGCCACCAGAGCAGATAGCCACAGCTATTCCTCTCGGCAGCACCCCTAGCGGCCCATAACTCAGCCGTGTCTATATTGGATTGATCTGGATTTATCAGGATCTATCGGGCAATCGGTGAGCACATACACTCACTTGCTTAATAAATGCTAATTTTTAAGTTTTTACATGGATTTATGGTAGTACGCTTTTGCGCCAGATGCTTGTATCCCAAAACACATGGGCAGAGATATTAGGATCCCGGCTGTGCCCTTGGAAGGATCTCTGGGGGAGAGGCAAAGCCCAGTCCCAGGGCTAGGGGATTTCTGGGGGGCCTATCAGCCCTGTGCCCATTGACGGCTGACAGCACAGATCCATCAGACTGGGGGAGAACCTTTTGGGCTGAGAGATCCAAAACCAATGAAAGCAGATGTTGTGGTGATCGGCTGTGGGGTGATCGGATCCGCTATTGCCTGGGAGTTGTCACGAGCGGGTCTTTCGGTGATTGGTCTCGACCGGGCCACCCCCGCCACAGGATCCACCGGGGCAGCTCTGGGGGTCATGGCCGGCATCGGGATCCGACGGATGGAGGGTCACGCCGCCCAACTCAGATACAAAAGTCTGGGGCGATTGGATCCTTTTATCGAAGCCGTTGAAGCCTCATCCGGCCTGACCATTCCTGTCAACCGGCGTGGGATCCTGCATCTTTTTCGGGATCCGGCTGAGTTGGATCAATGGGGCACCACCCTGGCCAGCCGCACCCGCGATGGCCACCTGCTTCAACCGCTTCAACCGGACCAAATTGATGCCATCCAACCCGATCTCATGGGCTGTGGGGCTGGCCTCTATTCTCCCCAAGACCGACAGGTGGATCCGGTGGCTCTCACTCATGCCCTGATCAAAGCAGCAGCTCGACAGGGGGCTCAATTTTACTTTCATCAGCCTGTTACTCACTTCAAATCCACCCCTGATCGCATCAATGCAATCTACACCCCCGATCACACCATCAGTGCCAGCACAGTTGTTGTGGCCGCTGGACTGGGCAGCTCTGCTTTGGGATCCGGGCAGCCGATCCCCCTTCAGGCTGTCAAGGGTCAAGCCCTCAAACTCTATGCCCCAGGGATCCCCATTGCTCCAGTTGTCACCTTTGCAGACACTCATCTGGTGCCTCTGGCATCTGGAGAACTCTGGATCGGAGCTACTGTAGAGTTTGGTGCCACGACCCCCGGCGCAACAGTGGCTGGGATCCAATCTCTGCTCAATCAAGCGATCGCAATCTGCCCTGGCCTATCGGAGGCTGAATTGAGATCCAGTTGGGCGGGCTGGCGACCTCGGCCCACCGGTCAACGCGCACCGATCCTGGGGTTTTCTCCAGCATTCAACAATCTCATTATCGCCACCGGCCATTATCGCAATGGGGTGTTACTGGCCCCGATTACGGCTGCTATCCTCAAAGACCTGGTGCTCCAGGGAGAAACCACTCTCTGTGACCTGAGCCATTTTGCCCCGCAGGGATCCGACCATAGACTAGAGATTCCCTAATCTTTCGACCTAAAAAACCCTCGTCAAACAGCCCCAGGCAAGGCATCCTAGAAAGTATTCGTCAGGAGTCAAAGAGCATGGCACAGCCCCCCAAACGCACCAAATCTTGGACACCTAATTCAAAATCTCAGGTAACAGGACTGGCCGTCCTCAGACAGCCCAGCCTGTATATTCACATCGTCTGGGCCTTAAGCCTGGGGATCCCATTATTTGTGGGTGAAGGTCTGTTTGTCGGATCCAAGGGCTGGGTGATTATGCCGCTGCTACTCAATTTGGCTCTGGTGGTGGCATCCGGATTGAATGTTACCTTCCCCAGGATCAATCCCAGGATCCCGCGCTTTTTGGTCGGGACTCTTCTATTTGCCGTCTCTTTTTTGCAGAAAGTCAACACCACTGAGGCCCACCAGAGACCCTACTGGGCCAATTTAACCCTGTGGATCAGTCTCATTCTCTTGATACTGAGTGTTCAAATTCGAGAGTTTACGCTGGCCATCGTGGCATTGATCTCTGGCCTGATGAGCTTTTTAGCTCTGCTGATTTGACAGAAATCATCCAGTTCCCGATTCAAATGGGATTCAGACGGGTCTACTCAGCAGCAGGATCCTCTTCACCTGCTTCAGATTCCGGTTCTGGAGCTGGAGGCACAATTTCGTCATCGTAAATATAGGCCGTCAAGTTGAATGTGGCACCCAGTTGTGGGGCGTTAGCAGTATCGAATTGGAGAGAAACATTACTAACTTGCAGCAGGGTCTCCAGCCGTTCGATATTGTTCATCAATCCAATAACATCTTCGTAGGATCCTCTCATAGAAATCGTTGAGTTCTGGACTTGGATTTGAGCCGCAAGTTCAGGGGGCACGGCTCCTGTGGTGGCATCAGTCGCAGCTGCAGTAGCCGGTGATGGAACAAAACTTCTCAACTGGGTGCTGCTCAACTCCATCAAGCGATTGACATCGATTAACTGAGTGTCAATGTTGCGGGGATTGGGCAAAAGACGGCTAATTTCTTCATTGGCAGCACGAGCAGCCACCAGTTGCTCTTCCAAAACAGGAACCTCAGGTAAGCTGGCAATCTGTTGCTCCGTCTGGCTGAGCTGAGCACTTTTTTGCTCGATCTCTGTCTCAACCGCTTGAATCTCTTGAACCACAGGCCGGAGATTGAAGTAGCCCAATAGTCCAGCCACTAAAACTCCAGCAGCCCCCACCACAATCCCAATCCGGAGAGGGGTAATCTCAATGCCACCAATGGTCGGGGGGCCAGAGGGAGGGGGGACAAATCCTTCTGTGGTAAAGCCACCGTCAGTATAATTGCCGGTCATCAGTTAATCTCCAATTCACGAAGAATAGTTAATTTTTCTACAACACCCAATGCCCCTTGTGCCCGCAGTGTGTCTACTGTTTCAGGGGTGGTGAGTTGCAAAGCAGCAAGGCTAACAGTCAGGCCATAGTTGACACTTGAGGGGGTATCTTGATTGGCTACAACCTCTTGGCTGTTGTTGAGTTGCACGTCTTGAACAAATGGAGATTGCTTGAGGGTGAGAATGAAGTCATTGACCTGCTCAAACTCCAGTGCCTGCCCTTGCAGAGTAATGGTACTGGCTGTGGTGGAAAAGTTGGTAATCCACAAGTCAGAGGGAACACGATTGCGGATATCCTGCAAAATAGCTGACCAAGGCTGGAGTGAAACAAAAAAGCTCCGAAAGGCATTGGTGCGAGACACTAAGCCATCCAGCTCTTGCTGTAGAGACTGTCGCCGACTGAGTTCACTTTGGGCTGCACTGAGATCTCGATCAATTCCACTCAAGGTTTCTCGCAGTGAATCACGCCGTGCTGTGAGCTGAATACTGAACCAGGCATAGCTGCCCAGAGCCACCCCCGCCACAAGAAATCCGGTTACCAAAGCCACCCCACCACCACCTTTAGAAGTTGAGGGAGCAACAGGGACAGGGCCACCGGCAGTGGCTTGGCCCGTAGTGGGCGACATGGCCCGCTCTTTAAGAAAGTTGATATCTGGGGTAAACATGGTTGAGGTCTCTAGCTTTGAGGTCTCTAACGTTGGCGGCGGCGAGATTTAGAAGTAACTTTTGGGCTTTGTGATACTGGGGCTTTGCGATATCTGTAATGAGCAGGTTGGATCCAATGAAAGTCTAGCCGACGGATCAAGAATGGGCACCTTTTCAGATGTCTTGATCCTCAATGACTTGGCCTAAACGGTTCTCATCCCTAGCCCCAGAGCCACCCCAAGGCTAGGCCGTTCATTGAGGGGGATATCAAAGTTGTCGGGCACCATCAGGCTGGATAACGGATCCGCCAGTTCCACCGGGATCCCGGTTCGTTGCGACAAAAAGCCATCAATTTGGTTCATGCCAGCTCCGGATCCCGCCAGCAAAATTTTAACCACGGGGCAACTGCGCTCCTGGCTGACATAGAAGTCAACAGAACGTTGCAACTCATCTGCCAGATCCCCCAAGACACGAGAGACAGCCGTGATACCGGGGTTATTGGCCCCCTGCTCCCCCATCACCAGGGTTTCATTGGGGTTGACAACAGGAAGTTTGAGAGACATTAGCAGATCACCCGTACGCCCACTGGGCAGATTGAGGGATTGGGCCAGTACCTGCTGCATATGAGTGGTGCCGGTGTTGACGGTACGGGTGAATTGAGGCACTCCGTTGACCAAAATACTGATCTCGCTGCTTTCAAATCCAATCGATGTGAGCAGAATTGCTTCTTGAGTGCCGTACTGTGTGAGCTGTTCTTTGATGGTGCGGATGATGGAGAAACTGGTTAGCTCGACACAACGGGGCTTGAGGTTGGCAGCCCGCAAAACTTCTATTTGGTTGTCCACCACCTCTTTGGGAATCGCCACCAGCAGAACTTCGGTGCGTTCGATATTGTCTTCACCGATATCGAGACCGAGAGGCTGAAAATCCACATCCGCCTGCTCGCGGTCAAAAGGAATGTAGAGTTCAGCTTCTTGCTCTAGCACCACCCGGCGGAGTTCGTCGGCAGGGAGGTCGGCGGGCAAACGGATCAGGCGGACGATGGCATCCCGTACCGGTACGGCACTGGCCACCCCTGCCTCAGCCGAGATATTGTTTTCGCTGAGCAAGTTAGAAAGAGTCAGGCCCAGCGACATCGGATCCTGAATTCGGCCTTCCAACATGGCCCCTTCCGGCATTTCGGTGGTGGCGTAGTGTTGGAGGGTGGTGCGATTGCCCTGGGTTTTGAGTTGGGCAACGGTGATGCGTTCGGGGTTGATGTCGATCCCCAAGAGACTTTTGCTACTCGACCGTTTGAAAAGATTGGCAATCACGGCGGATCCCTCGTGGTTGGGATAAGTGCTAGAGGCATCCTACCCAAATTATTGGAGGTGAACCACTGATTTGTGCTGCTTTGTTGTGCTGCTTTGTCTTACAACTAGAGCAACCTCAAGGGCTTGAGTTCAAGCTGCTCAGGGGGATTGGCTGCCATCGCTACAGTCATCGCTACAGTTCTACCTTGTGACAGGATCCATCCGCTTGCACCCAGACCAGTCCTTGGAGTCGTCGCCGTCGGGCCAAAGGTTCCAGCTCTTCGGGGGGACGGCTCTCCAGTTCTAATTCGACGCGGGTCTGAGGATCCTGCTGTCGATGATGTTGGGCCCAAGTAAGGGCTGCTGCCAAGGCGGAATCATCAGCAGGTATCACCAGCCAGCCGCCATGGGATCCGAGGGTTGGCATCTGGCCACTGCTGGTCAGGATCCGTTGCAGCCGTTCTAGGGGCAGCATAAAGCCGATTCCCGCTTGCGGCACCCCTGGCTGAGTCTGGGAGCCATAGAGTTCAAACAGTTGGTCGTAGCGTCCTCCGGAGGCGATCACCTCTCGCCGCGCCACCGCCTGAAAGACAATACCACTGTAGTAGCCATAGGTCTGCAATAGACTCAGATCCAAGACAACCTGCATCCCCTGTTGGGCCAGGATCCTGGTGATGGATCTGAGCTGGCTGATCCGTTCCCGCTGCCGATCGGGCAAGGTCATGGATCCCAATCGAGCCAGCACCGGATCCGGCTGCCCGCGCAAGTTGAGAATCTCCAGGCCCAAGGCCCGATCAGCAGCCGAGAGATCAGCCGACTCTAGGGCCACGTAATCCAGTTGAATAATCGCCTGCTGCACAATCGGGCGACCCGCAGGGGTGAGTCGATTCAGAAGGGATTGGGTCAGGTTCATATCCCCCACCACCAAAATCCAGTCGGGAATCTGGATCCGTTCTAGGGATTCGGCCAACAGTAACAGCACTTCGGCATCGGCCCGCCAGCTTGCCGCCCCGATCAGCTCGATCCCTGACTGAAAAAGCTCTTGATCCCGTTGACCGCTGCCGGGGGCCGCCCCCCGAAACACGTTGTCTTGGTAGTAGAGCCGCAGCGGCAGTGGGGCATTGACCATACGGGTGCTGACGGCCCGCACAATCGAAGCGGTATGTTCTGGCCTCAAGCCCAAGAGCGTCCCCTCTGCGTCCCGCAGTTGCAGTACGGAGCTGGGCTGAACGGATCCGCCTGCTGTGAGGGTTTCGAGCCGTTCTAGGGTGGGGGTGATGATGCGTTGATACCCCCAAGTACGGTAGACCTGGCTGAGCTGCTCCTCCACCCACTGCTTTTGCAGGACATCCACTGGCAACAGGTCGCGCACCCCCGTTGGCGGGCGGAGCACAGTCATGGGAGAGGATCCATCTGTCATGAGCAGCAGGTCATTGGGTTGTGGTAAAACAGGAGCGTTATCAAGGATTTAACACCTTTCGCTATCTTTTCATTAGTATCTTTCCAAATATCTTCGCATCCATGGGATCCGATCGCCGCACTTGGCAAGATATTGGCAAAACAAGTTTACCGCTAGAACCAACAGGCCCTAAAAAATCAAAATGCTTTGGATCCCAGTGTTTCAAGATTCATTTTTAAGGTCGAGATCCTTTTATAGTATTGTCAAATTTTGGGTTATTGTCATCACGGTTGGAATCGCCATTTGGCCTTCTATCATTCATGGCTATCCGTATGTTCATTCTATTGGATCCAATCTTTTGTGGGCTTTTCAGTATGGCCAGCAATTTGGGTCAGGCCAGTGGTATCCCCGTTGGTTGGAGCAAGCCTTTGGCAGCATGGGGAGTCCCACTTTTGCTTTTTATCCCCCATTCTCGATGATTGGGATCCTGCCTTTTGCTGCGTTGGGGTGGCCTGTCAGCGCACAGGTGATCGGATCGGGGGGATTGGCGACTGCTGTGATGGCTTTGGGGACAAGCTGGGCTGGGGATCGGATCTTTCCACAGCACAAATGGCTGGCCATCCTAGCCATCCCGATGGTTGTTTTATCTCCTTATGTCCTGATTTGTTTGCATATCCGGGGGGCACTCGGAGAAGTATGGGCGATGGCTTGGATCCCGTGGCTACTGGGGGCTTTTCAACAGGGATCCTGGCTAGGACTGGCGCTGGGCTTGATGGGGGTGGTTTTGTCTCATGTGCCAACAGCCCTCAATCTGGTGGTTTTGTGGATCTTGCTAGGACTGGGATCCTGTCTGCTGAGCTGGAAAAAAGGGTGGCGGGCTGCTCTGACTGTGGGCTGGCGCGGGGCCATGCCCCTGGGACTGGGACTGGGCTTGTCCAGCTTCTTTTTACTCCCTGCTTGGCGGGATCAAAAGCTGGTGAATATCCAATACTTGAGTGTGTTTGAGGCTCAAGACAATTTTTTGTTTGCGCAGGGGCATTGGGTTAGAAAAGATGCCTTTCAAGAGCAGTTGATACCCAGTTTTGTCATTATTTTAGTGGTTGTGATCTTAGCTATTCTATTGCTGTGCAAGAGTTTCTTACGCAAAGAGATTCAAAATAAAAAACCTCAGACTTGGGTGATTCTATTACTGGCGACTTCATGTTTTAGTCTCTTGATGATGACCGACTTCAGTAGATTGCTATATGAGGCTATGCCCCTTCTGCAACGGATCCAATTTGCTTGGCGGTGGCTGGCTTTAGGATCCATTGCTGGGATGATGTTGATTGTCTTTATCATAGATAAAATCATAATAAGGTTGACCTTGAGTGAGAGATGGCGAGAAGACTGGAGGGCTATTGCTTGTTTACTTTCAGTTATTATTTTGAGCTTTTCTTTTGTGAGTTTTAATTATTACTCTGTCTGGCAAAACATTATTTTTTGGCCTCAGAAAGCTCAAGAGCTGGATCAGTTTTTAGCGGATCGGCCAGCTTTTCCCCAGGAGGTTGATATGGAGGCTCTACCTTGGGAAACGGTTGATTTTGGTATGCTAAAGAATGCTCTTGGAGAACCTGGATTGCTGGATGTCTGGGAATATACGCCCCGTACCTTTTCTCCGGGTTTTCCAGCTCTGAATCATGATCTGGTTGAGTGGGAGACCGGGCAAGGATCCCTACAGGATCTGCAGTGGAGGCCAGGCTTTCGCTCATTTCGGATCCCAGATAGCAGCGGTGGCTGGTTGATTTTACGGATGAATGCTTGGCCGGGTTGGGGGATCCGGGTCAACCATCGTCCACTGCCCTCAGATGCTATTCAAGCTGGCCCCGATGGGCGATTACAACTCCTGATTCCTGCTGGAGAAATTGAGGTTAAAATTCGCTATCAGGGCACTTCGGCTTACCGATGGGGTTGGATCCTAACCAGTATATGTGGAGCTTTTGCAGTGGTTTGGACTGGGCGTCGCCGCCTACTCTAGCTGAAAATAGAGCCTGTAAAATTGGCCATCGTTGCCGGATTGGGCTGGCCAGATCAAGCTCGCTTATGGGTAGCGAGGTCAATCATGGGATCCAAGTTTCACCAATCTGGACAAAGGGATTTTCGGGCATTGCTCGGATATGGTTACCCTGTGGATAGATCAGAAATAAACCTGGATCTTGGCCTTTGAGTTGGCCCACCAATAAAAACTAAACCCAAACTCTATGCCATCCTTTTGCAGCCAGGGGTGATCTAGATCCTGCATTTTTCGAATTTTGTTGCCAATGTAGCGGGCGATGTCATGGAGGTTGGGTAAGGTGTGGAGACTGATCTCAACCTGAAGCTGCATATCTTGCTGCATACTCTCGAGTACCGCCTACGCGATCGATAAATTGCCAGACGTACACAACAAAATCACCCGATCACCAATAACCGAACAATCAAACAGTTTTTGATAGGTGGAAATGTAGTCCACCCCAACATTGGTGCAAGAATCTGCTGCCACCACCATTTCTTTCTGCGTGATGATACCCAAGCAATAGGTCATGGATTTAAGCAACCCAATTCAAAAGGATCCCAACCATAAAAACAAACCCAACCCCATCGTGGCAATCCTCACAAGTCTCCCAATCCCCCCAGAGCTGCTGTATCCTGTTGCAGCACCTGATTGGCCACCCACCAAAACACCAGCCCCGGCAGCAGCGAAGTGATGGCAATCGCCGCCATCAGCCCCGTATTGCCCCCCTGCAAACTGGCATACAGCAACATCGGCATCGTCAAAACACGGGATCCCCCCACAAAAAAAGTCAGCAAAAACTCATTCCACGAGATCAAAAAGGCAAACAAAGCCGCCACCGTCACCCCCGGCCCGATCAGGGGCACTGTCACATGGATCCAGGTCTGCCACCAAGACGCCCCCAAGCTGCGGGCCTGCTGCTCATAACCCTGATCAAACTGGGCAAAGACGCTGCTCAACACCAGCACCATATAGGGGATCACGGGGATCAAGTGAACCAAGATCACCCCTGCGATTGTTCCACTCAACCGCAGTCGAATCAGCACAAACTGGATCCCCATCACAGTGGCCAGGGGCGATACACAGATGGGCAGCAGCAAGAGCAAGCGCACAACCCCCTTGCCCCAAAAATCCATCAGCCCCAGGGCCCGTCCGGCTGGGATCCCAATCAACAGTCCTATCCCCGTTGTGGCCGCCGCGATCCCCAGGCTATTGACCAATCCGGATCCCACCCGAGCACCACCCGACAGAATCAATTGCCAGCCCTGTCCACTCCACTGCTGGGGCCAAAGCTGCGGGAAAAACCATCCCTGTGCCCCCGACCAGATCAGGAGTGGCACAAAGGGCAGCAGCAGCACCCCAATCACCAACCACAACACTGCCTCGGCTCCCCATCGGCCCCACCGGATCGGACTGGCCATGCTCAATGCTCCTCCAGACGGTGCCTAGGCTATCATTAGGCCGCTGATCAGAGATGGGGCTTGGGATGGATCCTGCTGTTGTTGGGGTGTGTATTTTTAACGGGCTGATCTTTTTGCTGTTGTTGAGAGGGATCCCGATCCTGTGGGGGCTGGGCAAGGCCCTGGCAGCTACGGCCAAAACGGTGGATGGCTGGTCGGAGGCAACTCAAGCAACACTAGGATCCGCTCCCCAAGGGCTGGAGCAGTTACGAGCCAGCCTCAAAACCAGTCGGGCCAGTCTGGGCAAACGGGGCCAATGGCTGAAGTGGATCGTTGGCATCACCTCCCTTGGCCGCCGGATCCTGGGACGATTGGCCTAGCCGAATGGCTCAAATCAGCCGGATCCACCCCTTGCCGTCTTGCGATATCCCGTCACAAACGTTTACTTTGAGTGAGTTGACCTGATTCCCAAGGAACTCATGCGTTACCCCATGCAGATCGCCCAGGATCCGATTTCGAGTCTGGTGATGCCTCTTTTTCAGCTCAATGCCACCAATGCCTTTGTGGAGATGCTGCCGGATGAACTACGCATCAAGGCGGGATCCCTGTTTGACGAAAAGTTTAGCCTCAGCAATTTGGGGCGGGCGGAGCTGACCACCTGGGAATGGTACATGGGGTTGGGCTTGCGAACGGATTTTCAAGGTACCGTTGCCCCCGTCACCAGCACCGATAAGGTGATCTCGATCCCCCTGTTGCAACAGAAGCTGCTATTTTTGCCGATTTTGTCGCCGTTGGGGTTACAGGTGACCTGCCGCCGCCTTGTGGTCAGTTTGCGAGATGTGGATACCTTCTTAACCAGTTTTAATGCCGGTCGGGTCAAGCCCGAAGAAGGCCCCAGCAGCATCAGCATTGATTAGAGCCTTGTGAGCCTACTGACTAGAGCCTAGTTGGGGGCTATTCCATGCCTTCCACCGGGGCAAACCCCTGCCGTTGCACATTTTCGGTGATGCTGCGGGGTTCCATAAATTGCAACAGGTAGTCGGGGCCACCGGCTTTGGATCCCACCCCTGAGAGCTTGAAGCCCCCAAAGGGTTGCCGATCCACCAGGGCACCGGTGATGTCGCGGTTGAGGTAGAGATTCCCCACCGCAAACTCTTGGCGGGCCTGCTCAAGGTGAGAAGGAGTGCGGGAATAGACCCCCCCTGTCAAGCCATAGTCGGTATCATTGGCGATGGCGAGAGCTTGCCCAAAGCTGCTGGCCCTGATCACCGCCAACACTGGCCCAAAAATCTCCTGCTGGGCCAATTCACTGCTGGGATCCACGTCCCCAAAGATCACAGGCCCCACAAAGGATCCCTGGGCTGGGGCAGCCATCTCCAGCAACACCTGGGATCCCTGCTGTTTGGCGCGGGCGATGCTGGCCTGGATCCGGGCTTGGGCCTCGGTGTCGATCACAGGGCCAATCTGGGTGCCTGGATCCTCGGCGGGGCCGATATTGAGGGAGCGGGTGGCCTCCACCAACCGTTCCACCAACAGGTCGTAAATGGCATCCAGCACGATCACCCGTGAACAAGCGGAGCATTTTTGGCCGCTAAACCCAAAAGCGGAGGTGACCACCCCTTTGACCGCTTGATCGAGATCGGCACTGGTATCAACGATGATGGCGTTTTTGCCCCCCATCTCAGCGATCACCCGCTTCAGGTGCCGTTGGCCCGGTTGCCATTTGGCGGCTTCGGCGTAGATCCAGCAGCCCACCTGCCGGGATCCGGTGAAGGCGATCATCTGGATCTGGGGATGGGTGACCAACTGGGATCCGATCACCTCTCCTACACCGGGCAGGCATTGAAAGACCCCGGCTGGGATCCCGGCCTGGACTAAAATCTCCGCCAGTTTGCAGGCGATCACCGCAGATTGCTCAGCCGGCTTGAGCAGAACACAGTTACCGGTCACCAAAGCCGCTGCCGTCATCCCCAGCGGGATCGACACCGAAAAGTTCCAGGGGGCGATCACCGCCACCAGACCTCGGGGCTGATGGTGATAGCGATTGGTTTCACCCGGCACATCCCGGATCCGCTCGGCTCCCAGCCGTTCCATCTCGGTGGCATAAAAGCGGCAAAAATCAATCGCTTCAGACAGTTCTCCATCCGCCTGCCGCAGCGGTTTGCCCACCTCATAGACCATCCAGGCGGCCAATTCCGTCCGTTGGGCCTCGATCAGATCCGCAGCTCGGCGCAGGATGGTGGCCCGTGTCTGTACTGGGGTGGTTTTCCAGCTCCAGAAGGCTTGGCGGGCGGATTGGATGGCGGTTTCCAGTTGATCCAGGCTGACCAGGCCAACGGTGCCCACTGGCTCCATGCCCACTGGCTCCAT
>CAZODP010000056.1:0-5239 GCA_964578595.1 uncultured bacterium | reverse complement strand
GATCCAGGCTGACCAGGCCAACGGTGCCCACTGGCTCCATGCCCACTGGCTCCATCCCATAGCTGGGGTTAGTGGAGGGCAGTGTATCCACAGTATCCACCCAGTCGCCATTGATCAGGGGCTTGTAGATCCGGCCCCATTGGGAGCGAACCCGTTGCAAGGCCTCCACAAAGGGATCCCGCTGGGAAAGATTGCCGAAGTCGGTGTCGGGCACCAGATCAAGGGTGGCGGCAAACTGTGGATGGTAGGGCTGATCCTGGCTGAGCAGGGCCGGATCCGGGGGATGCAGCAGCTCGGTGTCAGGGATCCCGGTCAGACTCTGGCGCAAAAAGGAGCTGTTGGCGGTGTTTTCCAGCAGACGACGGATCAGGTAGGCCATGCCGGGGATCAGGTCCCCATAGGGACAGTAGACCCGTACCCGGTGTCCGGTTTTGACCAAGGCTTTGGCCAATTTGTCCGCCATGCCATAGAGCACCTGCAGCTCAAAGCGGCGGGAGGGGATGCCTAAGGTTTCGGCAATGGCAATGGCTCGGGCTTGAGAGCGGACATTATGGCTGCCGATGGCGGCATTCAGATACTCGTGGTTTTCTAGCAAAAGCTGGGTCATGCGCTCAAAGTTGGCATCGGTGGCGGCCTTGTGGTTAAAGACCGGTTGAGGCCAGTGCTTTTGGGCCGCTTTGATGGTCTCTTGATCCCAGTAGGCCCCCTTGACCAGCCGGACGGTGATGGGGGATCCCCGTTTTTGCGCCCACTGGATCAAGTCCTGCAAATCGGTGGTGCTATCCCGCAGGTAGGCTTGGAGCGTGATGCCGATATCGGTGCGACTGCGAAACTCTTCCTCCGCCAAGACCTGCTTGAGGATCCCCAGGGTCAAAGATTTGTAACCGTACTGTTCCATATCAAAATGCACCGCCACCCCCAGATCCGCCGCCCGCCGCAGCAGGATCCGGATCCGGTCACTGACTTTGGCCTGGGTTAGCTCTGGGGCCAGAGGATCAAATTGCGAGTAAAAGGCCGTCAGCTTGACCGAGACCTGCACCTTGGCCAAAGGATAGGGATCCCCGTCCGTTTGATCGCGGGCAGGCAGGTTTGACCAGGGCTGGGCCGCCAAATGGCTGATCATCTCCAGGTAGCGATCCAGGTAGCCTTGGGCCTCGGTTTCGGTGATCACCGCCTCCCCCAGCAGATCGAGGGTAAAGGCCATCTGTTGTTTGCGCAGGCCCGCCAAAGTTTGGGTCACCTGTTTGAGGCTATCGCCCGCAATATAGCGATGGGCTAAGGCTTCAACCGCTCCGGATAGGGTTCCAGCCGCCAACTGAGCGGGCATCGAATCCGGCTGCGCAAAGTTGAGCAGATTTTTGAGTAATCCCGGCAGCTCCACCGCCTCAGATCCCAGATACTCCTGCAAGTGGCGAGCGATCTCGGGCTTGGTCTTGAGGGTGGGCAAAGCATCGATCAGCCGAAACAGTTGCACCCGTAAGCCGGGATTGTCCATCGACCAACCCAGCAGCCGATCATCCCACCGCATCTGATCCCGCATCTGGCCCAAAAAGCCCCGCTCTGGGGTGACAGCCCTTAGTAGCTCTTGGGCAATGGCCTGGGTCTTAGCCTCGTAGGGATCCTGCTCTGGAAAGGCTTGGAGGGTGGGTGGGGTGGATTGAGCAACCATAATGCAATCGAGGAAAACTTGATCCTAGCTGCTCTGGGGCAGCAGTTTTATTGTCGTTGCAGTTGCCTTTAGGTTAGGTAACGAATCTAGCAATAACTGGCAACAGAATGAGCTAAAACGCTCAAATCCTCAAGGGCTAAAAAAGTCGGGATCCCATCATCACCGCCACCGCCACCACAGCCGCCAAGATGGTCAGCACATAGCCTTGCGACCGGCCCGACAGGGTGTATTTGAGGCTCTCGGATCCCATCAACGTGGCCAAGCTGATCCCATTGACCAGCCCATCCACCACCTGGCGGTCAGTATTTTCACTGAAGCGGGCCAGCCATGCCACTGGAGCCACAATCAGGGTTTCGTAGAGGCGACCCGTATAAAAATCTTGGGCAAACAGATCCCGAATGGTATCGGCGGCGGGGATCTGGGTAAAGGGCCAAGTCTTTTGGATCGGGCGCATGGATCCGGGCCGATAGTACACCCAGCCCACAACCAGGCCCAAAAGGCTGGATCCCACCAGTACCAAAGCCATCTGCCGGGCTGCGGGTGTCCACTGGGCCACAATATCCCACTGGGTCAAAAGCCAAGGACTCATCAACACCAGCACCGCCAGCACCACCATCGGCACCGCCATCAGCCAAAACACCTCCGGTGCCCGCCGCGTCTTAATTTGGGATGGCCCCAAAAACACCAGACTAAAGGCCCGGAACAAGACCAGGGTGGTGAGGGC
The DNA here is from genome assembly GCA_964578595.1 of uncultured bacterium. GTDB lineage: Bacteria > Cyanobacteriota > Cyanobacteriia > Thermostichales > Thermostichaceae > JAAUUM01. The sequence continues at coordinate 2,846 of CAZODP010000056.1, read as the reverse complement.
ATTGACCAGGGCCACCCAGCCCACTAACCAGGGCTGAAGCGGGGCAAACCGTTCCATCAACTCCACCTGCGACCAAAAGCCCCCCAGCGGCAGTAGCCCCACCAAACCAGCGGATCCCGTTGCCATCGCCAGGGTGGTGGCGGGCATGCGTGACCACAGGCCCCCCAGCTCCGTCAGGTTCTGAGAGGTGGTGGTATTGATCACGGCTCCCACCGCCATAAACAACAGGGCCTTGGCCAGGGCATGGGTGAGCAAAAAGGCCAATGCCGCCTCCGTCTGCTGTAATCCCACTGCGATAAAGACAATCCCCAAGGCTGAACTGGTGGTGTAGGACAGGGTGCGCTTCAGATCAATCTGGGCCAAGGCCACCAAAACGCCCCCCACCGCCGTAATCGATCCGATGGCAATCAAAACCGAGTCCACCACCGGGGACAGCGCCAAAATGGGCTGCACCTTGATCAAGACATAGGCCCCCGCCGCCACCACCACCGAATTGCGCAAAATCGAGGCCGGACTTGGCCCCTCCATCGCCTCATCTAGCCACAGATGCAGCGGAAACTGAGCGCATTTGCCAATCGGCCCCGCGATCAGCCCCAGCCCAATCAAAGTGGCCACCCATCCCGGCAGCTCCACCGACTGTGCCCAGGTGGTCAGCTCCGAAAACCGGGTTTCTCCTGTCAAGGCAACGATGGCCACCACCGACATCAGCAGAGCCAGATCCCCCACCCGCTTGGTCAAAAAGGCATCCCGGGCCGCTGTGATCACCAGAGGCTGAGCATACCAAAAGCCCACCAGCAAATAGGTGGACAAAGTCAGCATTTCTAGCAGGCCATAGCTGAGCAGCAAGGAATCACTCAGGGCTATACCGCTCATCGCCCCCTCAAAAAAACCCATCAGGGCATAAAAGCGGGCCAGACTCCAATCTTTTTCCAGATATCCCAGGGCAAACATCTGAGCCAACAAACTCATGCCTGCCACCAACACCGATGCCCCCACACTGGTGGCCGACACCTCCAGCACCAGATCCAGCCGCAGATCCAGAGCCTCAAACCAGCTAAACGTCTGGAGGGTGGGGGGGGATCCCCAGACTTGAGCCAGCACCACCGCGCTGTGCACAAACGCCAGCAGGGTCATCAGGATATTGATATAGGCTGCCGGTCGTGATCCCGTTCGCCGAATCATGCCCACCGCCCAGGGCAAGGCCAAAACGGATCCGATCACCCCATAGAGGGGCACAATCCAACTGGTCTCGGCAGAAAAAAGATGGGCGAGGGACATAGGGGCAAAGAGAGTCAGTAAGCCTTAATGAGGATCCCACCTACTCAGCCCATCCACTTTGCTGGCAGCAGATGGCATCAGGATCCGTTTCGCTAGGGTCACCTTATTTTAATCTCTTTATGTTTCTGACCCTCGGCCTCTGACGAGAGCAGCCTGTCTACAGCCCCACAGCCCCCTAGGATCAACAGGTGAGATCACAGGTGAGATCAAAAGGTAACTTTGATGATTTCACCGGCTCCGGCCACAAAGCCCCGGTTGGCCACATAGACTGATCCATCGGATCCCACCGTGACTGAGGTGGGGGTGTTGAGATCTGTCAGAATCAGGCTGCGCTCCCCATCGGGACTGATCCGGATCAGAGCACCCGATTCTGCCCCCCCCAGTAGAGAATCGCTGTCATATTCCAAGGCCCATAGGTTGCCCTCAGCATCCCAGGTGATGTCCACCAGGTTGGTAAATCCCGTTAGAAAAGGGGTGGGCTGGGATCCATTCACCGCCAGGATGCGGGCTTCGCCGACGGGAAAGGGCAGTCCGGTCAACTCACTCACGTAGCCTTGCCCATCCAGGCCCAAGCTGATGGCGGTGGGTACCTGTTGCATCGGTAGTGGATCCGGGGCGCCGGGGATCCCAGGGTTGGGGAAGAAGCGAATCTCGTTAAACAGGGCAGCGATATTGAGACCGGCTCCGGCCCGATCGGTTTTGAGCAGCACGTTGGCCCCAGCATCCACAATCAAAATTTCGGATCCCCGCACCGCCAGACTGTAAGGATTACTGATGATATCGGTGCTGTCGGGATTGTTATCCCTCTCAAAAGCAGCAATATCAGTTAGGTAGGTGGGGGTGGGATTGGCTGCCGATAGATCAGCCACCGCCAAGAATCCCAGCAATGGGGCCTCCAATACCTCTCGATTGACGGGGTTGGTGCCCAGCCCAATTAAAAAGTATGCCAGCCCATCCTCGGCAAAGGTGATATCGGTTGGCCCTAGGGCATCTGCCCCCACCGGCGCCCCAAAAACCGGTTCATTGGCTGGAATCGCCACCGAGGGCAACTGGGTCAAGACCCGGCTGATGGATCCCGACTCTGGATCAATACGAGCGATGGATCCGGTGGTGCCATACTGCAACTGCGCCCCCGGCACACTGGGGGATGCGGCAGAAGGACGGCTGGGGTCATAACCTGCCGCTGGGCCACGGCCCGCCTCCGCTAGATACAAAAATCCGTCCGGGCCAAAGGCCATGCCACGGGGGCTATCCAGATTTTGGGCCAAGACCGTAACCGTTGGCTCAGAGACAGGGGGAATAGAGGGATCGATTGAGGGAGCCATGCTGACGGTGGATGAGGAGGAGCAGGCCCCCAACAGGCCACTCAACCCCAACAGGATCCCACCCAGTCCATGCAATTTTTGCAAACCCATTGCCAACCTCACAAGATCATGAATTTGTGACGAGTGTGTCAAGTATGTATCAAAACATCACTTTCTGGACTGCACCATTTTAGTTGACAAGGCCACATCCAGAGGGTTAACGGTTCTTTAAGTTTTGGCACCTGCCGCAGTCGGTAACGTTGC
>CAZODP010000055.1:0-19903 GCA_964578595.1 uncultured bacterium | reverse complement strand
AGTCAAATCTACACGCTTATTTTAACTTGCCTTGTGATAGCTGTTAACGAAAAAAACTGTATCGTCTGGCCAGAGTGACGAAAGAGGGGTATTCTTTTGATTCAAAAACGAGGGATAAAACTAACGGCCCAACCGAGACCGGATTGAGGATCCCACTGCAGAAAAGTTATCGGCTAAGCTGACCCGCGCTCGTGTCAGGGTGATATTGAAGCGGCTCCAATCCACATCTGAGACACTATCTCGCACCTGAATAGTGGCTTTGCGAGTCCAGGAGATAACGGTTTTAGTGGCAGACTTGACGGCTGGCTCCAGCATGGACGAGGATCCTCCCTAAATTACCGGCTCAATATGGGTAAGACATTGCAAAAGCTAGTTTATAGCCTAGCAGCCCTGCTCCCCTGGCACGCGACAATAGAGAAACTTTGATAGACCACTGGCCCTTTTATCACTTTCTGAGCCATGACTAAGCAGCGCACCTTTTCGGGGATCCAACCCTCCGGCGACCTTCACCTGGGCAACTATCTGGGGGCGATCCAGACCTGGGTGGCGGAGCAGACGAAGTATGAAAACTACTTTTGTATTGTGGATCTGCATGCGGTGACGGTGCCCCAGGATCCGCAGATGTTGCGGGAGTGGACGCGGCAGGTGTTTGCGCTATATCTGGCCTGTGGGCTTGATCTGGAGCACTGTGTGGTCTTTGTGCAATCCCATGTGGCAGCCCATAGCGAGTTGGCTTGGCTTCTCAATACCATCACCCCCATGAACTGGTGTGAGCGCATGATCCAGTACAAGGAAAAAAAAGAAAAAACCGGTGAGGAGACCAGTGTGGGCTTGTTTGATTACCCCGTGTTGCAGGCGGCAGATATTTTGCTCTACGCTCCGCGCTACGTGCCCGTCGGCGAAGATCAACGACAACATATCGAACTCTGTCGGGATATCGCCCGCCGTTTTAATGACCGCTTTGGGGAGATATTCCCGATTCCAGATGCCCTGATTCGCAAAGAAGGGGCGCGGATCATGAGCCTGACGGATGGCACCCGCAAGATGTCTAAGTCGGATCCCTCCCCCCTGAGTCGGATCCATCTGCTGGATAGCCCGGATGAAATTGCCAAAAAAATCAAAAAATGCAAGACAGATCCAGTCCGGGGGTTGACTTTTAATGATCCTGAGCGACCTGAGGCCCACAATTTGCTCAGTCTCTATCAGTTACTGAGTGGCAAGTCCCCGCAGGAGGTGGCAGCAGAATGCGTGGATATGGGCTGGGGGCAATTTAAGCCCCTGTTGACAGAAACCACTGTGCAGGCCTTGGCCCCGATTCAGGCCCGCTATCAAGCCCTGCGTCAGGATCCGGGCTATTTGACTCAACTGCTGCGGCAGAATGCCGATAAAGCCAGTCAATTGGCTCAGACAACCCTGCAAAGAGTCCGGGATGTGATGGGTTTTTTGTGAAGCACAGGGATTTTGGTCAGGCTGCTAGCATAAAACCATCTCGATCAGATCCATTCAGATCAGATCCATTAAACGGTTTAAACGGTTCGGCTTTGTGAAAACCTTGGTGATGCCTGCCCTTAAGCACCCACAAACCTATGCCTTGCTGGCGGGGACAGCTTTGGGCTTTGGGCTTTTGATGATCTGGGCAGGATCCCGGCCTGCGGTCTGGGTGGGGGGAGGCTTGATCAGTGCCGGGATGATCGGGGGCTGGCTCAAATACTATCAACCGGATCCAGCCTCAGTGCCGTCATCTGCCAATCTGTTGGTGCCAGAGGTTTTTCAGGGATCCATCGGTGGCTATGAGGCCATGGTGCCTGCTGAAGGCTTGGAAATTTGGCAGCAAGCGGTGCAAGTGGCTGTGGAGGCTCAGGGGGCGGCGACAGCCATCAGTGAGCGGCATCCTGATCTGGTCTCCGAACTGCTTCAGATTTTGTATGGCATTATCGCCACCCTTGAGCAAATGGCCCGCTCAGCCCAAGCCCTAGAACAGGTGGAAACCCCAACCTATCGGGAGCTAGCCCAGCAACGGATCCAATCCCATTGGAGGGTGCTCAAAGACATCCAAAATCAGCTCCAAACCCTGAGAGATCAGGCAGTCTTGGCAGACTTGGATCCGGGGATGTCAGGCTATGGGGTATCACTGCCCTTTCAACTGCGGGAGCTGATTTCTGATCAGCAAAAGCAACTGAATGATGCTCAATTTTAAGAGTGGATCGATTTTCCATTGTTTTTTAATTGCCTGTTTTAAGGAGACCTGAGTCATGACCAAGCTATCTAATGGTTATTTATCACTGAGCTGGCTAGCTCTGGGATCCTTGGCGGGATTGACCTTGGGATCCTGTGGGCTGGTGAATCGGGTGCCGGCGGTGGATTCGGTTGAGTCGGCGCAAGCGGCTCTGGAGCAATCTATCTTGCCCAAGATCAATGTGCGAGAGTCTTATATCGATCCAGTTGTGGCCTCTCGTTATGCGGTGGATGCGATTGAGGATCCGTTGCCCAATATCCAAGATTTTCCTTTGCATCGGGCCGGAGCCACGCAAGACAGCGATACCATCCGTTTAGAGATTTTGTCTTCTAGTGAAAAGGCCAATATCAACCGCCAAAATGAGCGGTGGTTGGTGGATGTGGCAAGTCGATTTAATCAAGAGAACCTCACCCTTGATTCGGGAGAGCGGATCCAAGTCGAAATCAGGCAGATTGCCTCTGGTACAGCCGCGCGATTGTTGGGGGCAGAAGCTATTGAACCAGAAGGATATTCTCCCTCCAATGACTTTTGGATCGCCATGCTCAGAGAAGAAGGGATCCCAACAACTGTTGTGGTGCCACAATTGCTGCCCAATACCGCTGGATGGGTGGTACAAAAACAGGTCTATGATCGCTTAACAGCTCAGGGAGAGGCCACATTTGAAGGACTATTGGGCCAGATTTTGGCGGGAAATGTATCGGTGGGCTATCCCAATCCCTATTCCAGTTCCACTTCTCTAAATCTGCTCTACACGCTCTTTTGGCAGGCGGCAGACTTACCCCAAACAGATGGATCCCTGACCCTATCAGCCCTGCAATCTCCGGTCGTCAATTCTGTCTTTACCAGCTTTCAGCAGCAGGTTTTGATCTCGACTCCCACCACGCTGGATCTCCAGGAAATTTTCATTCGGGATCCAGATAAATTGCAAGCCTTTCCCCTGGAATATCAAAATTATCAAGCTCTAGTGACCCTGCCCAACTTTACCGATGTGGCGTTTATTCCCTTCGGGATCCCCCACAACAATCCCTTGGTGGGTTTCGGGTGGAATACCCCTCAGGAGCAGGCAGCTTTGGAGCGATTTGGTGCCTATGCTAGCTCTGAGCCGATGCGATCTTTGGCCATTGAACAGGGCTTTGTGGAAACGGATTATTCGAAGAATAGCAATCAGCATCCTCCCATGCCCAGCGGAGAGATTCTTAGGGCCGCCCAAAGCTATTGGAAAGGCCAAAAAGATGCTGGGCGAACAGTGTATTTGATGTTGGTGGTAGATGTCAGTGGATCCATGTCAGGCAGCCCGATCAGAGCAGTTCAAGAGGGGCTGAGGGTGGCCAGCACCCAGATCAATTCAAGCAATCAGGTGGGGATGATTGCCTTTAACGAGAGGCCGACCTACTTGCTCCCCTTGGCCCCTTTTGATATTCAACAGCATCAGGGGCTATTGGCAGCGATTGATCAACTACGAGCGGATGGTTTGACCGCTACTCATGATGCTTTGATGGTTGCTGTTGCAGACCTGATGAAACAGGCCAATCAGGATCCCGATGGGATTTATTATGTGCTTTTACTGAGCGATGGCGAAACCAATCGTGGTTTTCGATTAAATGATACCAGAGCAATTTTAGAATATAGCAATGTCAGGGTCTATCCCATTGCCTATGGCAGCGGAGCAGATCGAGGAGAATTAGAATCAATTGCTGCTTTGAGAGAGTCCGTTGTTCAAGTTGGGACTGTTGATAATGTCCAAACTCTCCTAAAAGACCTGCTCCAAACCAATCTCTAAACTGAACCCAAGGATCCCAGATTTATGGCTTATCTTAATCGAGTTTTGATTGCTACTTTAAGCTTGGGTTGGCTAGGATTTGTGGCCCTAGGTTTGGGGATCCGCATATTTGCCACCCCATCTGTTGTCATTTTGATCGACCAAAGTTATTGTTCATCCGAGGATTGGATCCCTGTCACCCATCGCTATCAAACCCTTTTTCGGCAGCAGCAGCAAAAACGGATTCGGATAGAACAGGTCATCACATTTAGCAGCCTCAGCCAAGCCCAGTTGGATCCAATCCCTACCCCCGAACAGATCCAATCTCTCAATACGTTTGGCCGCTCAGGATCCCAGCGGGAAAACAGTCTTTTGGCCACCTATCCCAATGCCGAAGTGCTCAAATGTAACCCCTAACTCTCCTGATCAACCGCCTAGTCAAAGAGAGTATCAGGCGGTTTCAGGGGGTATAAAGCCAGGCTGCGACTGGATCCGTTCAAACCATTGCTGCAGGTGGGTCAAAGGATCCAGATCAAACCCTGCTTCATGGGCAACATGGGTGTAGGCATAATTGGCAATATCAGCAATTGTGTAGTGCTCTCCCGCCAAAAAAGGGACTCGACTCAGGTGTTGATCCAGGATTTTGAGGGTTTTGGATCCCAACTGGTGATGGATGCTAATTTCGTGGGCAAACGCTACTTCTTGCCCTGTTTTGAGCCAAAATCGGGTCATCCCCAATTGTGGAAAAACCCGCGACTGCTCAATAAAAAGCCATTCCGCCACCCGCGCCCTGATCATCTGTGTGGATCCCGCTAAAGGCGTTCCATCCGCCAGGTACAACAGTAAGGCTGCTGATTCAGTCAGGATCTCGCCTGTTTCTAGCTCCAAAGCAGGCACTTGAGCAAAAGGATTTTTGGCCTCAAAATCGGGGGTACGGGTTTGCCCTTGGCGAGAATTGAGCACCACCCGCTGGTAGGGGATTTGCAATTGATGCAGCAGCAGCCGAACTTTGTAACAGTTGCCGGATGGAGGCGAATCGTAAAACTTGAGCATGAGGGGCTAGCCTCTAAAAATCCCCCTCAATCATAGGATCCAATTGCCAGCACCGTTCTAGCCAGGTGAGCTGTTCTGAACGTGGGGCCTGAAACTGACCCACCACGCTCCAGACCTGGAGTAGATGGACGGGATGGCTGAGACTGACCCGCAATTGGCCATCCGTAGTACACCAGGATGGGATCGAAAGTTCCTGGAGCCGTCGCCAGACCAGATGCCGTTGCGACAAGGGTACATTCACCTGCGTTGTAGCCGGATCGCTAACCGAGCCAGAGCTGAGAAATTGAGACATAGAAGGCAACGTCAGGATCCCTCCCGGAGAACTCGGTATCAAGAATCTGTTGTATTCAAGAATCTTTTGCATTAACTATCTCAAACTAGCAGAGCCTCTGACACTGTTGCAATAACTTTGCATTTGGTTCAGAAAGACCTACTGGCCTGATTCTGAAGTCTGTGGATTTTGAGTGGTGATCAATTGCTGTGGATCCTGGGCTGCGGGATCCTGGGCAATGCCGCCGCTAGGGCCACCGGATCCACGCCCGTTAGCCCCCGTTCTGCAGCCACCAGTCGGGCGGCCTGACTATGCCACCAAGCCGCCAAAGCCGCCGCCACCAGAGGATCTAGTCCCTGAGCCAGTAGGCCCCCCAGCAATCCTGTGAGCACATCGCCACTGCCACCCCGGGCGAGAGCCGGTGTACTCTGGGGGTTGACCCAGGTTCCACCTGAGCCAGTGATCACCGTCCGGGATCCCTTGAGCAAAACGGTTGTGCCCAAGGTCAGGGCCGCCTGCTGAGCTGCACGGATCCGATCAGTCAGGTCAATATCGCCCCATAGTCTGCGAAACTCTCCCTCATGGGGGGTGAAAACAGTCTGCGGCCCCAAAGCCTGCCACTGATCAATCCCCCAAGCGGCCAAGCCATTGATCCCATCGGCATCCATCACCATCGGGATCCCGTGCCCCCGATCCCGCACAAAATCGCGTAAGGGTTGCAGAACCCGCTTTGGCTCTGATCCCAACCCCGGCCCCACCACAATCGCCTGAAAACCAGTCGGATCCAGCTCCCCCAAGTTGGCAATCTCTCCCAAAGCGGTTTCCTGACAGGGCCAGACCAAAACTTCGGGTGCCCACTGATGGATCAGGGCTTTGAGGGACTGCGGCACCGCCACCGTCACCATCCCTGCCCCGGAGCCACGGGATCCCAGCACCGCCAACACCGCCGCCCCTGCATAGCGATGGGATCCGGCCACAATCAGCAGATGCCCCTGTTGGTATTTGTGGGTGCGCTGTGGCGGACGCGGGATCCACTGCTGGGCTTGAGTTGGGCAGATCAGTCGTGGCACTGATGCTTGATCCTGGACTGTTTCCAGGCTTGCCAAGAGCTGGGCTGGCGCACCAAAATCGATCCCCACCACCTCCCCCACCCATTCCAAGGCCGGATCCTGCCACAACCCCCGCTTCCACAGCCCCAAACACAGGGTCAACTCGGCTCGAATACAGGGACCCAAGGGGGATCCGCTGTCGGCACTCAGCCCCGATGGCAGATCCAAACTCACCACCGGCAATCCGCTGTGGTTGGCCCATCTCACCGCCGCCGCCCACGGATCCTCCAGTCCACGGCTCAGCCCAATCCCAAATAATCCATCGATCAGCAGATCACAATCCGCCAACTCTCCCAGCGCCTCGACCCAGACATCGCCCATGGATCGCAAGTAGGCGGCATGATTGGCAACCAATGGCTTTAAAGCATGGGATCCCTGCCAGACCTTGATTTGATAGCCCGCCAACAGCAGCTCTCGGGCCACCACCAGCCCATCGCCGCCATTGTGCCCCATCCCCACCAGGATCCCAACGCGAGCACAGCGATGACGGGGATAACGCTGCTGGATCAGGTCTGCCGCCCGCAAGCCAACCTTTTCCATCAAGGCCGCCACCGGCATCCCCCACCCAAACATCTGGTGTTCCAGGGCTTGGATCTGGGCAGCCGTCAACAGATGAGGAGCAGGGATCCCGTACATCACACAAGTCTCAACAGCACACCCAAAGTGTATCCAGGGTTTTCGCCACCCCCAAAGCATCCAACCAAGCATCAAAGCCAGAGATCAAACTCAAACATAGTTGCACTTCAGATTTGATTTGGCCAAGATACTTCTGTAGCTGACCCCCCATGACTTGACCCCATTAGGTTAGGATCCCGTGATTTTGCTCTGCCGATATCTTGCCCCTGTGATCACAACCCTGAGCCTGGGCAGTGCTCTAGTATCACCCACTTGGGGATCCCCGTGGCAGGTGGTGGCCCGCTTTGATCCTCAACAACCGACCGCCATCAAGATCCTCAATCGCACCCCCCATCCCTTGGAATACGGCCTCAGTGATCCCTATCCTGCCATCCTGACCGAAGTGCAATCCGGCCAAGAATTACAGCTCGAAGCCGTGGCGATCCCCAATTGTCTGGCCCTCAATACCCCGATGCTGTCTCCGGTGCAATATCAGGTGGAAACCAGCCCCCAACCATCGGGATCCAATCTGATCACGGTTACGGTCACCCCCGTGAATGACGTATCGGGAGATCATTGCCTCGATTTGCAGAGTAGCGGCGCAATTTTTGTGTATTGATAGCTAGGGGCATGACTCTGGTCACAACCGGGCAGCTAAGAGAGAGCAACGGGATTTTTCCATCAGTGCCCAGCAACCTGTCGGCTCAGAGTATCCTAGAGCAGCTCTCAGCCCCTACAAAGCTCCCTGCTACTATGGGCACAGTTAATGAAGTTAATGAGTAGACACACTGCTAATTTTTAACTGCTCAATTCTCTGAGGTTTGACATGACGATGGTTCACAAGCAGGTCAACCAACTAACCCGATATCTCTCCTCCGGTCTAGTGATGGGAGCGGCTCTGTTGGGATTAACCGGATCCCCGGTACGGGCGCAGCAAATTACGGATCCCAGCCCTGGGGTTGGAGCCAGCGATGTGGAACCGACTGCACCGATCACCGCTGCCTTTCGGGAATCGAATGGGGTGACGATCCGGCCCGAAACCGTCAAGGTGTTTGTCAATGACCGCGATGTCACCTCCCAGGCGGTGATCACCCGCGATTTCTTTAGTTATCGTCCGACTCAACCCCTCAGTGCGGGCGAAAATAGTGTGTTGTTGGAGTTCACTAACTCTCAGGGCACCACCCGCCGCGTCACCTGGAGTTTTAATGTGGGTACCCCGGTGCGGGCCTCCATCGAGTCGGTTTCCCACAATGCCAGCACCCGGCCCTTGGCTGCCAATGAGATTTTGCTGATCACCGTCAATGGCACCCCCGCCAGCGATGTATCCGTGCTGCTGATCCAAGACAGTCAACGAGTCAGCCGCCTCGAAACCCGTGAGGTCAGCCCCGGCACCTATGTGGCCAATGCTCTGGTCAACGCTCAAGACCGCACCCGTGAAGGGATCCTGGTGGCCCGTCTGGAAAACAGTGGCCAAGTACGCTTTGTCACCGCCGAACAGCCCGTGCAACTGATTGAGGGAGCCACCACCACCCAAACCCTGACCAGCCAAGAGGTGAGTGCCACCGTTCAACCCCAGGTGTCATTACAGCCTCGCCTGACCAACTTTAACGACGGGGATCCGGTCAATAGCAATTCCTTTACATTGCAAGGACAAACTCAGCCCAATGCCTCCGTCCAAATTGAGGTCAAGGCCGAGTTATCAGTGGGAGGACTGGTCACCACCACCCGCACCCTCACCACCCGGACGGTCAATGCCAACAGCGAAGGATCCTTTAGTTTGCCGGTGACAGACGCCTTGGGTGCTCCGGGCACCATCTACCGGATCCGGATGGTGGCCACCGCTGGCGGTCAGAGCAGCTCCACCGACCTACGCCTGGTGCGCCGCTAGGATCCTCAGCTCATCTTCTCAATCGCCCTCTGTCGGATCAGGGGGCTTTTTTTGAGTGGGTAAAGGGGTTTGAAATTGCCGGATCCCCAAAATCAGACCCACCACCAGTGTGGGCAAAGCAATCAGAGTCACCACCACGGGCACTGTTTCGGGCAACACCAAAATCTCTTGGCTGGCTTTGAGGGCAACACTAAGGGCACCGGATCCCAACAGTAATCCCATCACCAAGCCGGATCCTTTGAGCCTGAGCATCCCGATCAAGATCATGCCGAGCCTCGCAGCCGCCGATAGACCTGGGCCAGCGTGTCCACATCCCCCACATTGCCCGGAAAGAGCACCACAGGCAGGCCAGGAAACTGAGGATGATCAGGATCCGTCTGCACCACAGACACCCCTGCCGCGATCTGACCCAGCAGCCGAATGGCTGGCACCGCCAAGCCTTTGCTGAGGGTGTCGTTGGAGGTGATGCCTCCCTTGCTGATCAAAAAGCTGATGTCAGTCGGTAGACCCCGTTCTATCTGCACCAACAGATCAGACACCAACTGCCCAAAGGCTAAACGAGCCTCAGCACTCTCAAATCTGATCTCCTGACGGCTGGTATAAACCACTGGGGTTTTGCCCACTGCCCGGATCCGGTCGATCTGGGTCAAGGTTTTTGCCAATAGGATCCCGGCTTGGTCAGGATCCCCCACCATCTGCTCAATGGCAATTGAGATCCCCTCCACATCCGGCTCTTGGCACAATCGCTCCAGTTGCTCAGTGGTTTTTTTAACATGGGATCCCACCATCACCACCCCTGGGCCAGAGTTGCGGGCCATCTGACTCATCTGCTCTGGGGGCACCGGCTGCGGGGGCAATTGAGCCAAAGCGGTGAGAATACTAGCGGCACTGCGCAACAAAAACCGCTTGCCCTCAGCCGCCACCGCCTTGAGATCGGCTGCAAACTGATCGAGATCCGCCTGCACCTCGCCATCCACCACCCCACAGACATTGCCGCTTAACTGCCGCAATCGCTGCCGCCGCCGTTCTGGATCTAGATCTCGAATATCCGCTAGAGTGAACCGCTCCACCTGATCAGCCGGGATCCGCCCTTGGGTTTTTTCGGCCACGTAATCCGGTAGATAACTGTGCCGATAGCCAAACACCGAATCACGGGCAAACTCCGTCTCATGCACCGGCACCCACTCCCCCGCCACCCGCAGATAGTGCACACTCTCACGGGTGATCCGCCCCCCTTCAAAAAAGGCTGGGATCAAAAAATGAGCATCAAAGGATCCCAGTTCTTGGGCAATCACATCCGTCTCAATCGGGTAATGCCCCCGCAATGTTGAATCTGAGCGACTGACCACAATAAAGTCAGTGATCCCGGTCTGGGCCAAGGCCGTTTGTAAACACTGACAAACCTCACGGGTGACTGCCGCCGCCTGTTCTGGTGACAGAGCACGGGTATTGGTCAGCACAAACATTAGCGGCGATCGATCCCGTAACCCCAAGACTAGGGTGTCAGGATCCCATTGGGTCAGCAGTAGACAGCCATGCACCGTCTGGGATCCCGTAGGATCATCATCCAGCACAATAATTTTGGGGGTCATGGGGTTCTCGCCATCTCACTCGGGTTTTATTTATCGGGTCTTATTCATCAGCATTCCAGCGATAGTCAATTTCAAATCCTCGCTGCCGCCAGGTTTCTTCCAGTTGCTGCTGCTGACTGAGGGCTTTGCGTAACGAGTTGACCAGTTCCTGCATCTTGGGGCGATTGGGGTAATCCGCCTCATCCACCACTGGAAAGGTCTGCCGCTCCAGCACCCGCAACAGCAACTCGTAATGGACATGAGCGGGCACCGGGATCCGTCGTATTGACTCACTCATAGGGTTTGTCCCAACAGGGTAGAGGTGGCTAAGGCCGGATCCGCTGCTCTGACCAGAGCTTCCCCCACCAGGGCCGCCCGCACCCCCCAGCGATGCAGCCGCTCCAGATCCTCAAACTTAAAAATGCCAGATTCGCTCACGACTGTGATCCCTCGCTCCTGAAGCTGGGATCCACGGGCCTCTAACAGTCGCTGCGTTGTGCTCAAATCAACCGTAAAGGTACGCAGATCCCGATTATTGATCCCCACCAGCTCGATATCCGGCCACGCCAACACCCGATCTAGCTCCTCTAAAGTATGCACCTCCACCAGCGGCGTCATGCCCAGCCGTCGGACAACTTTGGCCAGATAGCCCAAGTCTGCATCACTCAGCAACGCTGCAATCAACAGCACCGCATCCGCCTGTAACGCTCGCGCCCACAGAATCTGATAGGAATACAAAATAAACTCTTTGCACAGCACTGGCAGCCCCACCGATGCTTTAACTTGAGTCAGATACTCTCCGCTGCCCTGAAAAAACTTTGGATCCGTCAGCACCGATAGACAGGTGGCCCCCCCCCGCTCATACGCCTGGGCTATCGCCACCGGATCAAAGTCCTGCCGCAGGATCCCTTTGCTGGGGGAGGCTTTTTTGACTTCGGCAATCAGGGCCACCGGATCGGGAGCAGCACGTAGGGATCCTAAAAAGTCAAGGGGCGGAGCCAACTGAGCGATCAAGGACTTGAGACGCGAAATGGGGTACTGTTGCCGCAGAGCCTCCACCTCCCCTTCCTTGTGCCAGATAATGGCCTCCAGAATATGCTTGGGCTTAGCATCCGGCAAATAGACCTGATAGGACTGAGAGTCTACCACCACCGCAGGAGCAGGGGGACGACGACGGATCTCCATGCGCAAAAAGGTACACCACACCCATAAGCCTACCAGGATCCGGCTGAAGACACTGGCTTTAGCCAGATTGGATCTAGGTTGCTAAAACTATGTCGCTAAAACTGTACAAAAGAATCGGCCGTTGCTGAACAGTGGCATGAATTCGGCCCCTTTTGGATGAGCCTGTTGTATGAGCCTGCCAGTGGTTCACCCGCCAGACCATAGCCAGAATCAGCAACGCCGAGAATTGTAAACAGGGGATCCGCCCACAACCTACTGCCCCACCGCCCCCAACATCGGATCCAGCATATCTTCTGGAAACACAGGCCGGGTGATGGCCTCTCGCTCGAGGGCATGCAGAGAGGCTCGCCGTTCGTTCAGGTGACTGACCCGCACCGGGTGGATGGCGGTTTGACGACTCTGGGCGGGTGCCGGTGGGGTGGCGGCGGGCTGAGGGGAGATCTTGACGGGAGCAGAGACGGTATCGCGGGCGGGGCCGTGCTTGGCAACCGTGGCCATCAGGCGATCGCGGAAAACTTTGAGCTGATGTTGTTCCATCCCCTTGGGCACATGACGCATATACAGAACATGCAGGTGCCGCTGCTGCTGCTCGAAGTTGGCCTTGAGCAATCCCATGATGGAGCGGGCTTCCCGAAAATCAATGCGTTGGGGATATCGCTCACTGGCATGGATAAAAGTCGTCACCCTGGGCAGTAGGGCATTCATGGCATCCTCAAAGTGCTTGACCCGCCGCCCCAGCATCTGATCCACTTGAGCCATCCGGTGCAAAGGCGGAAAAAAGACGTGCCGCATCAATTGCAGGTGTCGAGAGAGCCGCTGCCGCAGGTTCTGAACAATTTTGCGTCGTTCAGCTTCACTCTCAGGACTGCTTTCAGACTTGATCAGTTGACGGAGCAGATCTAAAACGTTGTAATGCTGACCTCGGCAGAGGGTGATCAGTGGGCGATCCGTGAGCTTATTGGCCAGCTTATGGGTGGTCATGGTTGCTGCCCCCAGCACTTGTAAGAGATAGGATCCTGCTTCTGCTTTGTACGATAGCTTCACAGGGTGAAAATGGCATGAGGAAAACTGCCTAACTTCGGATCCACAAGTATCCAGAAAAGTCAGTAATCACACGCAATCTCAATGGGTTGTCTGAAATACATCGGTTCATTCCCAGCGACGTTTCCAGGATCCGGTTGGCTCCAGGGAGGACTGCTGCTGGCGGGTTTGACGGTCTTGCTGGATCTGAACTCGGCTGCTTTTGAGACCGGGATCCCGGTAGGGCACAGCAGCGCGGGTTTGCAGATGTTCTTGCTCAGGTACGGAGAGCGGGGGTAGATCGGATGCCATCGGCGAGGCCACCGTTCCCGGCCAAGGGCGACCCACAGGGGCAGTGGATCCAATCTGAAATCCCGCCTCCAGCATCGCCTGACGGACAGCAGCCCCACAGGAGTAGGTGGCCAATCGGCCCAGCGGCTGCATCCGTGCCCGGATCTGGCCCAAAAACTCCACCGTCCACAGCTCTGGACATACTGATGGTGAAAACGGATCCAAAAACACCGCATCGGCCCAGCCCAGAGGGATCTCCAGCAGGGTTTGGCGGGCATCTCCCCACAGGATCCGCCCCTTGAATCGAGGCATATTCACCCTTCCCATCTCGATTAGCCTGTCCCAGGCTGCTGGATCCCCAAATCGGATCCCGGTGGCAGCCGCCTGTTGAGGTACATGGGCAGAGCGTTCTAGCCCCATCAGATCCACAGTACAGGCAGGGTTGAGCTTCTGAATCAGTTCCAGAGCCACGCCGCTGTTGTAGCCCAGCCCAAAACAGACATCCAGCAGACGGATCCGATCCCGATGCGGGGCCAATAGTTCGAGCTGGCAGGGTCTGGCAAACTTCTCCAGGGCCTCCTGCTTGGCGCCAGTGGTGTTGTGAAAGGCTTGGCCAAACTCGTCCGAGAAGAAAGTCAGGGATCCATCGCCTGTGGTCACAACCCGATAGGCGGTCTGTTCCTCAAACTGACCTGGCTCTGTCATGGCTGCAGCCGGATCCAAGCTTCATTTTTGCTGCCTAATCTGGGGCCTAATCCTCGGTTGCAGCGTACTCATACTCCTCAACCGGGTCTGCTGTCTCCCCCATCGCCTCGGCCACTTTGGCCTGCTCAACCGCCAGCTTAGCCTCTCGCCATTTGGCCGCCATCTCCTCCGCTCCGGCATAGACCACCTGCGGATCTCGGGTCATATCGCCTGGCTCCGCCTCCAGTTGCTTGGTAGAAAGGGAGATTCGGCCCCGTTCGGCATCCAGATCAATGATCATCACCTTGACTTCATCATTGACATTAAAAACACTGTGGGGGGTGTCGATGTGGTCATGAGAGATCTCAGAGATGTGCAGCAGACCGCTGACCCCGCCGATATCGATAAAGGCACCGTAGGGCTTGATACCCCGCACGGCCCCGATCACCACTTCCCCCACTTCGAGGCGGTTCATCTTGCGCTCCACCAGAGCACGGCGGTGGCTGAGCACCAAGCGGTTACGATCCTCATCAACCTCCAAAAACTTGAGGGGCAGCTCTTCCCCCACCAAATCCTCTTTGGGCTTGCGGGTACTGATGTGGGATCCGGGGATAAACCCTCGCAGGCCCTCGATCCGCACCAGGGCACCGCCACGGTTGGTGGCAAAGATGTTGGAGCGCACCGTGGCATCTTCATTTTGCAATTGGCGCACCCGTTCCCAGGCCCGCATATACTCAATCCGTCGAATCGAGAGGGTAAGCTGCCCCTCCTCGTTTTCTTCGGTCAGGATAAAAAACTCGCGGGTCTCACCCGGGGAGAGCATCTCAGATGGCTCATCAATCCGGCTGATGGACATCTCCTGTAGGGGAATAAACGCTGCTGTTTTGGCCCCGATGTCGATTAAGGCTCCGCGCGGCTCCAGCGAAAAGACCGTCCCCGCCACAATCTCGCCAGGGCTGAAGGAGTAGTCATACTTATCCAGGAGGGCGGCAAAATCTTCAAGGGAGAAGCCGACATCGAGTGTTGCAGTAGCGGTTTGAGTCATAGTGGACAGGGTAAGCCTGGAAAAACGATGAGACGACAGGTGGACAGGAGACAATCTAAACAGGATCCAGCTATTGGGATCCAGCCAAAGCTGCCGGTGATTAAAGCTCAACTTGGACAAGCCAACTTAGGCCCAAGCTGCTAAGGATGCGCAATTTTGGCAGAGTAATATCATAGCCCACAAAATTGAACCAGTAACGGGACTTCTAACTCCCCGTGTTAGAGTGGCGGGCTAGGTTTCAGACAGGGATTGTCCTTAAACAGCAATTTTGATGGTTGACCCTGCTAGTGAGTGGTGGATTGGACTGATATGGCTGCTTTTGTGGATCAGGCTGAAATCGAGGTTAAGGCTGGAGATGGGGGCGATGGGATCGTGGCCTTTCGCCGTGAGAAGTATGTGCCTGCCGGTGGGCCTTGGGGGGGCAATGGCGGGCGAGGGGGATCCGTGATCTTTGTGGCGGATCCAGGGCTGCAAACGCTGTTGGATTTTCAGTTTCAGCATGTGATCAAGGCGGATCCAGGTCGCAAAGGTGGCCCCAAAAACTGCACCGGAGCCAGTGGATCCGATCGGCGGGTGCGGGTGCCCTGCGGAACGTTGGTACAACTGGCCGCCAGTGGGGAGCTGTTGGGGGATCTGACGGATCCGGGGGATGAGCTGGTGGTGGCCCAAGGGGGCGGGGGCGGGATGGGTAATGCTCATTTTTTGAGCAACCACAACCGTGCTCCCCAGAAATGCACCCCAGGCAAGCCGGGTGAACAGCGGCGGCTGCGGCTGGAACTGAAGCTGATTGCGGAGGTGGGGATTGTGGGTCTACCCAATGCGGGTAAGTCCACTTTGATCTCAGCCGTATCGTCGGCTCGACCCAAGGTGGCAGACTACCCCTTCACCACGCTGGTACCCAATCTGGGGGTGGTGCGGCATCCGGTGCGGGATGGGGTGGTGTTTGCCGATATTCCCGGTTTGATTGAGGGTGCTCATCAGGGAGTGGGGCTGGGACACGACTTTTTGCGTCATGTGGAGCGCACCCGCGTCTTGATCCACCTGGTGGATGGCACCGACACCGATCCTGTGGCCAACTATCGCACCATACAAGGGGAATTGGCTGCCTACGACCAAGCCCTAGCCCAAAAACCTCAAATTGTAGCTGTCAATAAGATCGACGCCCTAGGACTCACCCTTCCGGATGTGGTGGCAGACCTAGCCCAAGCCGCCGGATCCCCTGTGTTTGCGGTTTCAGCCGTCACAGGAACTGGAATAGCTGCCCTCTTAGAGACCGTCTGGGCTGTTTTGGATCAGGCCCGTCTGGAGGGTTTGGAGTCGGAGACCCTGCCAGCAGCGGTAGCGGTCTAACTAGCGGGACTTCTAAAGCATCACCAAAAACGGTAGCGGATCGCTGGTTCCGGCAGGGGAATGCACCAGGATCCGCTTTTCGCCGGGGTAGGTGGTGGACTGGATCTCAAAGGTGACCGTCAGGGCTTGGGCGGTGGCCTGAACCGGAGTTTGGAGTTGGCCCAAAGGATCCCCAAGGGTAACTTGGATCCCTTTGCCCACAGGCTCAACGGTGATCCGATCCACCTGATCCAGATGATCTCCCTCGAGGGTACAGACCACCGTATCCCCCACAAAGGCTTCGAGGGGCCACCCTCGTGTGACATGGGGACGAGTCGAGGACTCTAGCATCCGGGGTGCTCCTTAGAGTTAGAGAGGGTTAGAGCAGAGGGCTGGAGGCGAAAAGACAGGATCCCCAACCAGCAACCGTAGTCTCAATTTGAGGATCCCTGTTTTCAGGGGGCAGCTCAGGGGTCAGTCTGTCAGGTGCCAGCGGCTTCTGCCAACTTGCCTTGGATTTTGCTAGCCCGTTCTTCGGCCTCAGATAAAACCGTTTCCATCTGTTGCACCATCTCGCCGGGATGTTTTTCCAACACCCGCGTTGAGAGCGCCATCCGGCCTCGGCCCTCATCGATATCCAGCACCACCGCTTTGATGGTCTGCCCCACCTGAAATAGCTCCTCCAGCGAACGAATATAGCTCTCAGAGACTTGCTTGATGTGGAGTAGTCCGGTGGCGTCCTCGATCCGCACAAACACCCCAAAGGGCTTGATGCCGGTGACCTGACCTTCCACCACCTGCCCCCGCTCAAACTGGCTCAGGCTTTCGGCTTGCACCACTTGTTTTTGGGACAGCACCAACTTGTTGAGATCCGGCTGCACATCCAAGACCCCCACCGTCAACTTTTGGCCCACCAGGGCGGCCATATTCTCCCGCTGGTTGAGGTGAGATCGGGGTACAAAGCCCCGGATCCCATCGGCATCCACCAGCACCCCACCGCGGTTGGTGCCTGTGACGCGCACATCTAGGGGTTGATTGGCCTCCTGTCGCTCTTTCATCTGCTGCCAGACTTTTAGGAGCAGTTGCCGACGCCGAGAGAGCTTGAGCTGACCTTCGCGGTCTTCCTCATGGGTGATCAAAAACTCATGCTCGCTGCCCACCGGCAAGACCTCAGCGGCATTATCCACCATGCGGCGATCCACCTCCTTGAGGGGGACAAAGGCCAGAGACTTACCCCCCACATCCACATAGGCTCCCTCAGGGGCGGTCTCCACCACGCGACCCACAACGGTCTGGCCGACAGCAAAGCTGGGATCGTGGTCATCGAGAGCGCGGGCAAAGTCCTCCATCGAAAAGGCATCAACAGCCCGACGAGACGCAGAAATGTTCATCACAGTGAATGGCAAATAACGAAAAGGCAACGGTTGCAGCGACTGATCACAGGTCTACCCCATCAAGACTAGGATCCGTGTCAATCAGGCATAGTCTATCAGACCTGTCCGGTTCCGCTGATCCGGGTGAGGTGATTCCCGCCTGGATTGTGTCAGGGATTGAGGATGTTGGGGGAGGTTCCGATCACTTGACAACTTCAGAACTGTGGACATTGATGCACAACCCCTAGCACTAAGTCCCAACAGGATAGAGCTGGGACACTCTAACGCTCACCAGCCCCATCAAGCCTGAGCACGGGGGCAATTTTACTGAGCTTTAGATAAGTATTGTTCTCCACAAAGTTTTGCAGTGTCCACTCATTTTTGAATAGAATAATGGGGCGATTTTGCCGATCTTTGGCGATCATGGCATTAAACAAACTGGAGATATCCTCTAGGTCGGCCCAGTCATTTTCGACCCAGCGAGCCAATGTGTAGGGCAACATTTCCAGGCGAGTTTCGACGTTATACTCACTTTCGAGTCGGTATTGCACCACCTCAAATTGGAGTTGACCCACCGCCGCCACAATCGGATCCCGTTTGGAGTCATCAGCCGAAAACATAATTTGAACAGCCCCTTCTTCTTGGAGTTCAGACACGCCTTTTTGAAACTGCTTAAACTTGGAGGGGTTGGGATTTTTGAGGTAGGCAAACAGCTCTGGGGAGAAACTAGGGATCCCTGGAAATAGCAGCTTGGATCCGGTGTAGATGGTGTCTCCAATTGTAAAAAGACCGGGATTGTTGAGGCCAATCACATCGCCTGCATAGGCTTCTTCAATGGATTCTCGATCTTGGGCAAACAGCTTTTGGGGATAGGATAATCGGACGGTTCGATTGAGGCGGGCATGATTAACAGTCATGTCTTTCTCAAACTTGCCCGAACAGATTCGGATAAAAGCAATCCGATCTCGGTGTTTGGGATCCATATTGGCCTGTAGCTTAAAGACAAAGCCTGTAAATTCTGGATGGGTGGGGGCAATCATCCCTTGGGTGCTGTCGTGGGAAGCTGGGGGTAAGCCATAATCCAAAAAAGAATTGAGAAACAGTTCTACCCCAAAGTTAGTCATGGCACTGCCAAAAAAGACAGGGGTTTGTTGGCCGCTATGAACATCATCCAGATTGAGCGGATCCATCAAGCCCTCGATCAATTCCAGTTCTTCGTGAAACTGAGCAAAAACATCCGGATCCACTAGGGCCTCCAGCTTAGGATCCTCTAGATCCAAGATCAAATCTTTGACACGGGTTTTGCCCCCTACCACCCGCTCAAACAGGTGAACTGTTTGGGTCTGACGATCAAAGACTCCGGCAAAGCGATCCCCGGATCCAATCGGCCAGACCATCGGGTAGGGTTTCAGACCCAGCTCACCCTCAATCTCGTCCATCAGATCCAGTGGCTCTCGGGTGGGGCGATCCATTTTGTTAATGAATGTGAAGATGGGCAGGGAGCGCATCTGGCAGACTTCAAATAATTTTCGGGTCTGGGTTTCTAGCCCTTTACCGGCATCCTCCAGCATCACGGCATTGTCCGCTGCCGCCAAGGTGCGATAGGTGTCTTCGCTAAAGTCTTGGTGACCGGGGGTGTCCAGCAGATTGAGTCGGATATCCCGGTAGTCAAATTGCAAAACCGTTGAGGTGATGGAGATGCCCCGCTGTTTTTCCAGCTCCATCCAGTCGGAGGTGACTTTTTTTTGGGCACGCCGAGCCTTGACCGCCCCTGCCTCTTGGATTGCGCCCCCGTAAAGCAGCAGTTTCTCGGTCAGGGTTGTTTTTCCGGCATCGGGGTGAGAGATGATGGCAAACGTGCGCCGCTGCTGGGTGGCCCGGATCAGATCAGCAGAAGCTGAGTCACCAGAAATTGAGTCAGCAGAGCTGAGGGCAGAAGACTCGGACATGGGGATCCTGAAAATAGGTCACACACTTTGATCCACTCTAGCTGACGGCGTTCTCTGGCTTGGGATCTTGAGACTGACTGACCATCACAGTTACAGCATCTTTCGTTAATAGATAGCACAAGACAGGTTAAAATCGCCCATTCAATCGTGAAGTGCAACACCCAGAGACCTTCACAAAAAAGGCTCATGGGGATGGCCTAAGTTCAAGAAAAACCTATGAGTGTCATTCTCATTAAGGTCGCTGGGTTCTCCTAAAAATTGCGGGGCATGGATTTGAACCATGGACCTTCGGGTTATGAGCCCGACGAGCTACCAGACTGCTCTACCCCGCGTTATCGCTCATTTACCTTAGCCTTTCCAAGAGGTTGTGGCAAGAGCGACCCTCAACCCCCAGGATCCTCTTTCATCTGAAGTTTTCACAACAGAGCATGATGTGAGCACAGGTACCCCTGCCCTGCCTGAGGATCCTCCTACTGCGAGGCAGTCTCCTGAGTCTTTATGCTCAAAAATAAGCCTCTAAAACCC
>CAZODP010000054.1:14002-20072 GCA_964578595.1 uncultured bacterium | reverse complement strand
AAAATACCCCAATGCTGCTAAAGAGTGGATTTGGCAATTTGTGTTTCCATCAGACCGGATCGCCCAGGATCCCCGTGGTTCTCTGATGTGCCGATATCATTTGCACGAGAGCAGCATCCAAAAAGCGGTCAAACAAGCCGTCCAAAAAACCGGGATCCCTAAGCGGGTCAGTTGCCACACCTTTCGTCACAGCTTCGCCACCTACCTCTTGCAAAATGGCTACGACATCCGCACCGTCCAGGAATTGCTGGGCCACAAAGATGTCAAAACCACCATGATTTACACCCATGTACTGAATAAAGGCGGTCGCGGGGTCAGAAGTCCCCTGGATCCTTGAGAAGAATGCCTTCTGGGGAGGGATCCCCTCCTCCTTGCACTGGGTCAGGAGTCATTGCGAATTGTTACGCATGTAACGGCTCTTAACGAATTCAGTTCCGATTCTCTGGTAGAACGAGAGACAGGCGATGGGGGATCCTGTCCATCCTCTTAGCTGTTCCACTTTTTGCATTGGAGAGCGACTGTATGTTTACTCTGGTCAAGCCGACGACCCGCCACATTGCCCCTGCTGAGCTAGGGGATCGCAGGCTGATGAAGGTGGTGTATGTGGTGCTGGAGCCGCAATATCAGAGTGCCCTGACAGCAGCGGTACAGCGCATCAACAAGGAGAACCCTCGCATTGCCGTCGAAATGAGCGGCTATCTCGTCGAAGAACTGCGGGATCCCTCCGGCTACGAAGCCTTTCAGAGAGATTTGGAAACCGCCAACATCTTTATCGGATCCCTGATCTTTATCGAAGATATCGCTCAAAAAGTGGCCAAAGCGGTGGCGCCGGTGCGGGATCGACTGGATGCAGCGGTGGTGTTTCCCTCCATGCCGGAGGTGATGCGCCTCAACAAAATGGGATCCTTTTCCATGGAGCAATTGGGCCAGTCCAAGAGTGCCATTGCCCAGTTCATGCGCAAGCGCAAAGAAAAGCAGGGATCCAGTTTCCAAGACGGGATGCTGAAGCTGTTGCAGACTTTGCCTAAGGTGTTGAAATATCTGCCCTTTGACAAAGCTCAGGATGCCCGCAACTTCATGCTCAGCTTTCAGTATTGGCTGGGGGGATCCACTGAGAACCTAGAGAACTTCTTGCTGATGTTGGCGGAGCGCTATCTGCCGGGAATGAAGGATCAGTTCAAGTTTGCCGATCCGGTCACCTATCTGGATATGGGGATCTGGCATCCATTGGCCCCGCAGATGTTTGCCACAGTGCCGGACTATATGGCCTGGCTGAATGGGCGGGAGGATCTGCCGGAGGATGTCAAGGATCCCTTGGCCCCCTGCGTGGGCTTGGTGTTGCAGCGGACGCACCTGGTCACAGGGGATGACGCTCACTATGTGGCGATGGTGCAAGAAATGGAGTCTCGCGGGGCGCGGGTGCTGCCGATTTTTGCCGGAGGGTTGGACTTTTCTAAGCCCATCAATGAGTTTTTCTGGGATGAGGCGACCCAGGCTCCGATTGTGGATGCGGTGGTGTCCCTAACGGGTTTTGCCATGGTGGGTGGCCCCGCTCGCCAAGATCATCCCAAAGCCGTCGAGACCCTCAAGAAGCTCAATCGTCCTTATATGGTGGCGTTGCCGCTGGTGTTTCAGTCCACCGAAGAATGGGCCGATAGTGACCTGGGCTTGCACCCGGTGCAGGTGGCCTTGCAGATTGCCATCCCTGAGTTGGATGGAGCCATTGACCCAATCATCCTCTCTGGCCGGGATGCGGCGACGGGCAAAGCTCATGCCATGCAGGATCGGATCGAGATGATTGCTGGACGGGCGATCAAGTGGGCCAATCTGCGGCGCAAACCCAAGCTGGACAAGAAGATTGCCATTACGGTCTTTAGCTTTCCGCCCGACAAGGGCAACGTGGGCACGGCTGCTTACTTGGATGTGTTTTCCTCCATTCATAAGGTGATGCAGGCGTTGGCGGGCAATGGTTATGACTTGGGATCCGAGCTGCCGGAAACCTCCAAGGAGCTGATGGAGTTGATCTTGCACGATGCTCAGGCCCAATATGCCAGTCCAGAATTGAACATCGCCGCCAAGATATCGGTGCGTGATTATGAAAGCCTCACCCCCAATGTCAAAGCGATTGAAGAATACTGGGGGCCGGCACCGGGGCAACTGAATACCGACGGCCAAAATATGCTGGTCTACGGCAAGCACTTTGGCAACCTGTTCATTGGGGTACAGCCGACATTTGGTTACGAAGGGGATCCCATGCGTCTCCTATTCTCCAAATCCGCCAGTCCTCATCACGGCTTTGCCGCCTACTACACCTACCTGGAAAAAATCTGGGGGGCGGACGCGGTGTTGCACTTTGGCACCCACGGATCCCTGGAGTTCATGCCGGGTAAGCAGATCGGTATGTCCGGCGATTGCTATCCCGATAACCTGATTGGATCCATTCCCAACCTCTACTACTACGCCGCCAATAACCCCAGCGAAGCGACGATTGCCAAGCGGCGAGGCTATGCCTGCACCATCAGCTACCTGACACCGCCAGCCGAAAATGCCGGACTGTACAAAGGCTTGCAGGAGTTGCGGGAGTTGATCGGGTCGTACCAAAGCCTGCGGGAAGGGGGACGCGGCATCCAGATCGTCAACACCATCTGCGACAAAGCCCGCCTGGTCAACCTGGACAAAGATGTGAATCTGCCAGAGGGGGACGCGGCAGATCTGAGCCTTGATCAGCGGGATACCGTCGTGGGTCTGCTCTACGGCAAGCTGATGGAGATCGAGTCACGGCTGCTGCCCTGCGGGTTGCATGTGATCGGCGCACCTCCCACCGCTGAGGAAGCCATCGCCACCCTGGTCAGCATCGCCAGCATCGACCGCCCCGAAGAGGAGATCCTGGGCCTGCCCCGGATCATCGCCCAAAGCCTGGGCCGAGATATCGATGAACTCTACCAGAGCCGGGATCGCGGCAGCTTAGCCGATACTGAATTGCTAGACCAGATCAACAAAGCCTGTCAAAAAGCGGTCGCCGCCCTGGTCAAAGAGCAAACGGATGCCGAGGGCCGGGTGTCAAAGGTGGCTAAGCTCAACTTCTTTAATATGGGTCGCCAAGCCCCCTGGATCCTGGCCCTCAAGGAAGCCGGCTATCCCAAAGTGGATCCTGACTTGCTGAAGCCATTGTTTGAGTTCTTAGAAGAAGGGCTGAAGCGGGTGACGGCTGATTTTGAGCTGGGATCCCTGCTCAAGGCCCTGGAAGGGGAGTACATCTTGCCCGGGCCGGGAGGGGATCCGATTCGCAATCCCAACGTCTTGCCCACCGGGAAAAATATCCATGCCCTGGATCCCCAGTCCATCCCCACCTCGGCGGCGATCAAGTCGGCAGAAGTGGTGGTGCGGCGGCTGTTGGATCGGGAGATGAGCCTGAATGGGGGTAATTATCCCGAAACGATTTCAGTGGTGCTGTGGGGGACTGACAACATCAAAACCTACGGTGAATCCTTGGCTCAGGTTTTATGTTTGTTGGGGGTACGCCCGATGCCGGATGCCCTGGGTCGGGTCAACAAGGTGGAGCTGATCCCGTTAGAAGAATTGGGTCGTCCCCGCATTGATGTGGTGGTCAATTGCTCCGGTGTGTTCCGGGATCTATTTGTCAACCAGATGGATCTGATCGACCGGGGAGTGAAATTGGCGGCTGAGGCGGTCGAGCCTTTGGAGCAAAACTTCATTCGCAAACACGCCCTGACCCAAGCAGAAGAACTGGGCCTCACCGTCAGCCAAGCGGCCACGCGGGTGTTCTCCAATGCCTCGGGATCCTATTCCTCTAACGTCAATTTGGCGGTGGAAAATAGCTCTTGGGAGCAGGAGAGTGAATTGCGAGAGATGTACTTGACCCGTAAATCGTTCGCCTTTGGATCCAACCTGCCCAATCAACAGATGCGGCAACTGTTTGAGTCCAGCCTCAAGACGGTGGATGTCACGTTCCAGAATCTGGATTCCTCTGAGATCAGCCTGACGGATGTCAGCCACTACTTTGACTCGGATCCCACCAAGCTGGTGCAAGGTCTGCGCAAAGATGGCAAAACCCCATCCGCTTATATGGCAGACACCACCACCCCCAATGCCCAGATTCGGACCCTGAGTGAAACCGTTCGTCTCGATGCCCGTACTAAGCTGCTCAATCCCAAGTGGTACGAAGGGATGCTCAAGCATGGCTATGAAGGGGTGCGGGAGATATCTAAACGACTGGTCAATACCTCTGGCTGGTCAGCTACAGCGGGCGCAGTGGATAACTGGGTCTACGAAGAAGCCAACGATACCTTTATCAATGACGAAGCGATGCGAGAGCGGTTGTTGAGCCTCAATCCTCATTCCTTCCGGCGCATGGTGGGATCCCTGCTGGAGGTCAATGGTCGCGGCTATTGGGAGACCTCTCAGGAGAATATCGAACGCTTGCAGGAGCTATATCAAGAGATTGAGGACAAGATCGAGGGGGTTGAGTAATTTATCTCCAGCAATAAGTAACTATGGCGGGATCCTTCCGAGAGCCTCTGAAGCAACGGTGGATCCTGCCAAGTTTGTCGAAACTGTACCTGATCATTAACCTGAACATCTCAACTCAAAGATCCCTCAACCCAAATCAAAACCGTCCCAAGGATCCCAAAAACCTGGCTGTGTCAGCAAAGGATCCCCACAGAGAACTTTCTGATCGATCTTGAGGTTCAGGATCCGATTGCAAGACCTCTATCAACTCTGGCACCGGATCCACAGCGGGAGTCTGGGTCAGGTCTGCGTTTTCAGAGGTATCCTCAGCCGGATCCACTGGCACAGACTCAAGGACAAATCCCTCTGGCACCTGTGGCCCAAAAGTAGGCGTTGGATCCAGAGGCGGGGAGGCCAATCCTGAGCCGTTTTGAGGATCCACTCGTTCCAGTTGTTCCAAGAGTTGGGGCGGGATCGCCAAGGGAGGACGCACGTCTTCGAGCGTAGTCGGAACAGGCGGTGGGGTGGGGGTGGGGCGACGCACCTCATCAATGGCCGAGACTCGAAAGATCAGGCCAAAGGTCTGTCCTGTTACCCGTTCCACCAATTGCTCCATAAAGCCCACCTGCACAGGAGTGATCTCGTCAGTCGATCGCACTGTCAGGATCACCTCTGGTGGATTGGCCACCCAATTAAAACTGCTCTCCACCAACTCCACCCGCTGAAACGTGATCGAACGATCCAGCAAAGCCCGCCGCACCGCAATTTCTAATTCCCCCTGGGTCAATAATCGGGCCAAACTCGCCCCCAAGGGCAACAGCAAAGCCGATGTCATGCCTAGAGTCCAGATCAAGACCCGGCGTGCCCGATGTCCCGGCGCATAGCCCCCCACCAAAAAAGTGACCATACACGACAGCGCGATCCCCAAAAGATTAGTGGCATAGAGCAGAGCTGCCCCCAAGCTAGTCTGCCAATCTAAAGCCGACAGGCCCAGCCCAATCACACAGACAGGGGGCATCAACGCCACCGAAATGGCCACCCCTGCTAATGAATCAGAGATTTTGGGACGCATCTTGGCAAAAGCCCCCACCGTGCCCGCCGCCAAAGCCACCCCCAAATCCATCACATTGGGCTGTGTCCGAGCCAGAATCTCGCTGCCCCAAGTGGGCAAATTGACCAGCACCCCGATGCCACAGGACAGACCTATCCCCAATCCTGTGCCCAATCCAATCGAGCGCAAAGCCATCCAAAACATCCCCACATCCCCATTCAGGGCACCCAGAGCTAGCCCCCGGATTGGCAACATCAAAGGAGCTACGATCATCGCCCCAATGATCACTGCGGTGCTGTTAGACAGCAGCCCGAAGGTGGCAATTGCGCAGGATGAGAGCACCAAGATGATGTAATTGAGGCTGGTCTGCGACTCTTCATAAACCGTCACGTAGAGGCTCTGAAACTCCTCCAAACTGACCTTAGGCAAGTGAATAGCATCCGGGATCCGCCAGGACTGCATCGGCACGCGGCCCAAAACAGCTCTCCACACCATAGCGCTCTGCCTCTGAGGATCCTCTGAAATATAGCAAGACCCGATAGCAAGACC
>CAZODP010000054.1:9696-13902 GCA_964578595.1 uncultured bacterium | reverse complement strand
CGGCTTTTGGCAGCAGGCTAAGATCGAGGGTGGAGAAGCAGGAGCAGGCAATCGCGTGGGGGCTATCGCAGAGATAGCTTTCATGAGGAAAGTCCGGGCTTCCAGAAGTAACACACCGCTGGAGAAAGTCCAGTGCGGGCAACCGTGAGGACAGTGCCACAGAAACATACCGCCGATGGAGTGCAAGCTCACAGGTAAGGGTGCAATGGTGGGGCGCACGCGCTTAATGTAAGAGCCCACCAGCAGTATCGAGAGGTACTGGCTTGGTAAACCCCGGTGGGAAGCAAGGCCGCAGCAACGGGATCATGGCTGTTCTTCGCCCCCGATTGCTGCATCAGGATCTGGGTAGATTGCTGTTTTCGGTTTTGATTGAGCAGTTGAATGTGGATCCCTGATGGAATCGCGCCGCCAGAGGTCGTCAGTAATGGCGATCCCAGATAGATGATTGCCACTGCTCGCAAGGGCAGCACAGAACCCGGCTTACAACCTGCTTTTCCTTTTTTTGGCTCTGTCTGAATTACCTCCAAAGGGATCCCAATATCCCTGGCCAGGATCCCAGTGGATCTGTGGACTTAACCCGGTGCATCCCGGCTGAGGCAAATCGCTCGTAGTCCGCCTCGGCCCTGTCGGTAAAGTCCACCCCACCGGGCACCACCACCGCTGAACTGCAATCATCCAGCAGATAGATCTTGTGGGTCAGGACAGGATCCCGGCGCAAGCATTCTTGAAGTAAATCATGAACTGTCCAGGCGACACAGTGGCTTTTGGCTTGGCCCGCCACGATCAGGGCATCAAAGCTGAGCAACTGTTCAATCAAGGGAAGATTAGGTTCGTCGAGGGGGATCCCATCTGGATCCTCAAGTACCTCTGGGCTAAGGACAGAGTAGTGCTCGGTCA
Source organism: uncultured bacterium (assembly GCA_964578595.1). Taxonomy (GTDB): domain Bacteria; phylum Cyanobacteriota; class Cyanobacteriia; order Thermostichales; family Thermostichaceae; genus JAAUUM01. Next base: position 13,005 of record CAZODP010000054.1, on the reverse strand, counting down.
GGGGATGTGCCCCCTTGAGTTCGAGGGCGGTGGGGCTGATCCGGGCCATGGCATGAAAAAAGCAGGCTTCTTCAACAGCAGCCACCAAAGCATGACCAATGCCCCCCAACATCGAGTGATAGGGCCAGATGGTGAGGGGATATTTCCCGGCTTGGCTGAGACGGCGGGCGTAATGGAGGGCATAGCGCTGCAATTGATCCAGATCCCCACCTGTGAGATCGGCCAAGGCAGGATTGGGTGTCCAGATCCCCTGTTCTACAGATTCCAACGAGAGCAGAGTGGCCGGATCCGGGTGTTGACCGGCAGCATTAATCCAAAAAATAGGATGAAAAATCTGCATCGCGGTATGGGTATCCATCGTGGCTACAATCGCCGTCAGGATCCCCAGATTGCGGTAGATAAACTCACAGAGCCGCTGATTGTCTTGGACGGCCCCAATCCCAGAGCGTCCAGCCACAAACAGCTCAAAGTCCGGCAGACAAAAGGTATTTTGCACATCCACCAACAGCAATCCCACCCGGATCCGGTCTTCGGACGCTGGCTGGATCCCCTGTTGCTTGGCCCAGGCTGTGGCTTGCTCCGCCCGCTGCTGATAGGGCACCCGCCACACCGAGGACACAGAAGCTGGATCAAAATGGCTGGGGATGGGCAGTTGGGTCAAGACAGAGGATCCCATATCGGCTCCAGGGCTAGCGGCGAGTTCTTTGATTGTAATCAATTATGGTTAAAAGTACCATAAATGGGATTCTTGGCTCTGTGGCTTCTAAACCTATGGGAGAATGTGAGCAGTTACACCCGCCTTATCTATGATGCTGCCTGACCTATCTGCCAAGCTGGAGCAATACCGTTCGTTTTATGGCGAGTTCAACCGGGATCCGGCTGCTTGGGAAGCCCAGCATGGGCCGTGGCCGGAGTACGAAAATCTGGAAAAGTCGCGTGTGATCTCAGAAGCCGGGCAGATTTTGAGCCTATTGCACCAGATCACCCTCAAGGAGGGATCCCTGGATACCGAAGGGGATCTGGAATACTATTCCACGGTGCGAGAGGGATTGGCGGCGATCCGGGCCTTTTTGGAGCACAAGGTGCCGAGCTAATTGAGTGCTTGCTGATCGCCTGTTAATTTAGGGTTGATTTAGGGTGGCTTGAGTCAGACGAGGATCCTCATGCACCTGCATCATGTTTCAATTCGGACGGCGGATATCTTTCGGGCGATGGCGTTCTATGAACATCTGGGCTTTGAGGTGGAAACCCGCTTTACCACGGGCATGACGCTGGCCTGCTGGATGAGGGGATCCCTGGGTCGCTTGGAGCTGATTCAAATCCCAGAGCCACAGCCCGCCCCCGATGCCTTTGGGGATCCCCATTATGTGGGCTACTACCATCTCTCACTGGCGGTCGATCATCTGGATCGGATCCTGGAGGGCTTGATCCAAAAGGCCGGTGCAAAGATACTACTGCCTCCCACACTCCAAACCATTGGAGACCAGCAGTATCGGGTGGCCTTTGTGGCGGATCCAGATGGCTTGCCGATTGAGTTGATGGAGTCGTCAGATCCGGTGGGGCCGCGATCTGGAGCTGCTGGCACAGACTAAACCCGTGCTAGAAACACATATTAAAATCGAAATCCTGATCCCTGACAGGATCCAAAGTACTCTGTAGCGAGTATTCTGTAGCGCAACATTTGGGAGGATGACTCTGTGGCTTCGACCTATTCTTTTGATGTGGTGAGCGATTTTGATTTTCAAGAGCTGGTCAATGCTGTGGATCAGACCGAGCGAGAAGTGAAATCCCGCTTTGACCTCAAAGACACCAACAGCACCCTGGAGTTGACCCAAGAGACTCTAACCGTCAATACCTCCAGCGACATGACCCTGCTGGCCATCCAAGATATTCTGCGAGCCAAAGCCGCCAAACGAGGACTCGATCTGAAAATCTTTGACTTTCAGGATCCCGAATCCGCCAGTGGTAACCGGATCCGGCAAGAGATCAAGCTGAAGCGGGGGATCGATGCCACTTTAGCGAAGCAAATTACCAAAACCATCCGCGATGACTTCAAAAAAGTCCAGTCCAGTATTCAGGGGGATGCGGTTCGAGTCTCTGCCAAAAATAAAGATGACCTGCAAGCTGTGATCCAAGCCCTCAAGCAGGGGGATTATCCGGTTGCCCTGCAATTTACCAACTATCGCTGACCAACTTGTGGGGCACTTTTGGGCTGACTGATTGTGCTAACTGATGTTGATTGGGATCCCCTACTTTGTCAGCCTAATCCTATGTATAGTGGCCTAAATCCATCTCAATCCCAGACACACACTACCTGTATTGTGTAGATTGTGTAGTGTCAGCTTTGGCTCCGATCTGGGCACACCGTTGACCCACTATCTGGATTGATCACTGTCTGGATTGATTTTGTATTGCTGCACTGTACTGATTTGGGAGGGGATCCCTATGCCAGCGGTTATCGACTCATCGGCGGCTTTTGCGGCCCGGGCTCGCACCCAACCTGCCATTGTGATCACGGTGGTCTGTCTGAGCGGCGGATCCGGCAAAACCACCACCGCCCTCAATCTCGCCACCATGCTGGCCCAATCCGGATCCAAGACCTTGGCCATTGACTTTGATCCCCAGGGCAATCTCAGCCAGTGGCTGGGCTGGACAGATTTATCAGAGACCGCCACTATTGCCGAAACCCTGCTGACGGGGCCGGATCGGATTGACATTGCCGATATCATTCGGGATCCGCTCAATGAAGACCGCCAGGGTCGGCTGCGGTTGGCCCCCAGTGATTACAGCCTGTCGCGGGCGATTGATGCCATTGCCATGGAGCCGGGACGAGAGTTGTTTTTGCGCCGTACCGTCAAGCCAATCCTTAAGGACTATGACTTTATTGTGATTGATAGCCCCCCATCTAAAGGGCTGCTGACCTACAACTCAATCCTGACCTCAAATTACCTGGTGGTGCCGACCGAATGTACGCAAAAAGGGGTGATGGGCGCCCTCAGTACCCTGATTCTGGTAAAAGAATTGGCGGAACTGGATTTTCAGGTGCCTCATGTGCTGGGGATCCTGCCGACACGGGATCAGTGGGTGGGAGCCAATCGCACCAAGATGACCAAGGCTGCTCTTGAGGCCCTCGAAGAGGTGCTGGGGGGGATCCGCCTGTTTAGCCCTGTTCGTCAGAGCACCCTGGTACAGCAAGCCAACAGTATGGGCTGGTCGATTGCCGAAACCGGAGAAGACAGCCTCGCCGCCCCCTACCACGAAGTTCTCACGGCTCTCCATCAGCATCTACAGGCCCGGATCCCGGCCTAG
>CAZODP010000054.1:4173-9596 GCA_964578595.1 uncultured bacterium | reverse complement strand
GCGTGGAGGGCTTAGATCATCGGGTCAGTGCTTGGGAGAGCCGCAGCAAAAAAAGTGATGACAAGTTTAAAGTTTTTCAACAAGCCACTGAAAAGAGCACTCGCCCAGCCCATACCTTCATCGCTGGAGCCTGTCTCAGCATTTGGGTGGGTGTGGTGCTGTCGTTATCGCGAGGTTAGTTGAGCGTGCCCCCCAAAAAGAAGCTCCCCACTGGCCCCGCCCGCAGCGATCTCAGCCCCTCCACCAACTGGCGTTCGCAATTGAAGCAGGCGGCCACGGATCCCTTTCGTCTCCCCGCAGAATCGGATCTTGACCCTGAGATCCTGGCCGCTGCTCCGGAAGGTGTGGCCCCCGATCCTGAGCCAGCAGCACCTGAGGATCCCCATCCCCTGGCTTCTGGAGAGGATTTTCAAAATCTGACAGCAACGCAACCTAGCCCAGAGCCATTCCCAGTCCCACAGTCATCACCAGTCCCACAGCCACCAGAGGATCCAGAGACTGCACCTCAAAAGCTGGATCCCTCAGCCGTTCAGGGATCCGGTCTACATTTGTCCGCCGAAGCAAAGGCAAATCTTGATCAATGGGTTCAGGAGACAGGCTTGCCCGCCGAGTTGCTGATGGCAGCCCTACTCAAAACCTGGGCCGGTTGGCCTGACGGGATCCGGCAGCAGGTGATCAGGCAGGCCCATGCCCTTCAGGTGGAGCAGCTTCTGCAAGCCCAGGCCCAAACCCTAGCCAATCTCGAAACCCTCTTGGCTGCTCTGGATATCAAAGTTGAGCAAAATTGAGGGGATCAGGATCCCCCTACTCGTCCCGACGATTGCGGATCTGCTGTAGCGCACCCGGTGGCTCCGGCAGAGCAATATCTTCGGCAGGATCGTCGGTGGACGGGGGCAACTCCACCGTCTGCGGCTGCTCGGGTGGCAGTAGACTGGCAGCATCCGGAGAGAGCGGCGCAGAGCCAGTGCTTTCGGGGGTGGGGGCATTGCCATCCGTGAAGGAATGATTGTCGAGCTGAGTCGGAGGATCCAAAAGCGCAATCAAAGATCCGAGGTGATCCTGCATATCCGGATTATTTTTGGCGGCATCCTCTAGGCGGGTGAGATGACGACGGGCCTCTTCTTGGTTGCCCAGGCGCAATTCTGTGGTGCCCAAGTGATAGATCACCTGAAAATTATTGGGGCTAGCATCATAGGCCCGCTGAAACATCTGCCGAGCCTGGGATACTTCTCCCTTTTGCAGATAGATCAGGCCCAGATTGAACGGCACATCCGCATCCCGTTCCGGCGGCAGTAGATTGGCCCGATCTTCCAGGGCCAGAGCTTCCCGATAGGCTTCTTCGGCCAGGGTCATAAAGCCCATCTCCTGATAACGGATCCCATCCTGTCGCAGTTGATCGACAGATCCTTCCCCGGTTAACACCCCAAGCGGTGGACGAGCCATCACCCTAGGCCCAGCCACCAGTCCAGGGATCAGACACATCCCCAGCCAAAAAGTCTTGATCAGGCTTGTATTGAGCTGATTCATCACCTTAGTCACCACCTTATTCATCACCTTATTCATCACCATCTGTTTCCTCTAGCCACGTCAACACCGCATCATTCCAACCCTCTGGCCCCGGCAGATCCGCCAGTCGCCAACTGTCACGGGCTTGCGCCCAGAGGCTTTGCACTTGAGGACTGGGCAAAGCCACTGCTGTTTTGGTGAGCACCAAAAAACTACTGTCCTGAGGTTCGCTACCGATCCCCAACGAGGTTTTGACCACCCCCAGATGATCTTGATAGCACTGCAGCAGGATCCGGGTGGCCTCCTGCAGCGGATCCGGGTGGTGGCTCGCACTCAAGATCCACTGGCTTTGGGGAGCTGAGGTCTCAATCGGACGAACTCGCAATGGGGATCCCCCTTCTGTCACCAACCCCGACGCCGCCTGCTGCAACAGTATCGGATCCCCGGTATAGCTAAAAATCTCACTGTATTCCCGTTGCCGAGCGGTTTGGGCCATCTCCACCGAGCAGCCCAGCGAGAATGCCAACTCCGCTGCCGTCCAATCGCCGTAGCCCACCAGATCCGACTGCAACATCATGCGCAGGGGTTTAAGCATCTGCCGCACTTGCTCAGATCTGACCCCAAACTCCTGAACATAGTAAGGGGAGCAATGCCGCCAGCTCGGATCCAAGACACTCTGGGGAAAATAATGCTCCGGCACATAGAGGGCCATCCCCCCCTCTGTAATAAAGGGATGCTCTAGCTCCAAAGCCAGCCGCACTGGATCCACCTGGGCACAAGGATAAGTACTGATCAAGATCAGCGGGATCGACCGCCGTTCCAGAGCCGCCAAAGCCTGCCGAGCTGCACCATAGCTGCCGGTCTGCCGATCCAGCAACCCAGTTTCCAGCCCGGTCAAAACAACTCTCATAACCTCAACAGCATCAGCGCTACTCACCCCACAGCATAGAGGCTTAACCCAAAAGGAATCTCAAAAAGGTAACCTCAAACCCAAACTGACCGGCCAGGATCCCGCTTTTACAGTCTCAAACAAGGGGTAGGCCAGGATGTAGGCAGACTTAAACCACCCTAAGTCAGTAGTGTAGCGGGCTTTTGGGGGGAGCGCACTTTTAGCAGCATTGAACCTCTGGCAGTATAAATATCAACATCATCGGTTTTAGGTATCCCCTTGAGGGTAGTCATCCCAGAGGGTGGAGTGCTGTCGCAGGCTCAAAAACCGCCCCGCCCCCAAAATCAGATGATCCAACACCGGGATCCCCACGATCTGGCCCGCCTGCAGCAGTTGCTGGGTCAGGTGTAGATCCGCTGGGCTGGGATCCAGATTGCCGGTGGGATGATTGTGAGCCACCAAAATGTGGGCTGCCCCCTGCTTAATCGCCAACCGAAAGGTCTCGCGGGGGTGAGATAGGGTTTCGGTGGCGGTGCCACGGGTGATGATCTGTTGGCCAATCAATTGGTTTTTGACGTTCAGCAAGATCACAGCAAAATGCTCCTGCGGATCCCAGCTCAGCTCGCCACTGAGTACGGCTGCGGCCACCTCTGGCGAATCCACCACCGTCCGCTCCTGAGGCCGAGCCAAAAACACCCGCCGCCCTAGCTCTAAGGCTGCCAAGATGGTTGCTGCTTTGGCCGGCCCCACCCCATCAATCTGGATCAGCTCCGCCGACTGAGCCTCCCGCAGGGCAGCCAAGGGATCCGAGTTGTGTTGACCCAGCGCACTGAGGATCAGTTGCCCCAACCCCACCGCAGAGAGTTTGCCTGCCCCCTGTCCTGTGCCCAGCAGCAAAGCCAGCAGTTCGGCATTGGCCAGGTATCTGGCCCCATAGGTGAGCAGTCGCTCGCGGGGGCGTTCGCTCTGGGGCATATCACTGATGCGTAGCCGATAGGGGATCCCCCCCTGATCAGAAGGTGCCAATGACTCATGGGCTGGATCAGAAATTGGCATTGCCGCGGCTGTGGTGAGCTAATGACCCCATTATGGCGGGATCCTCAGGCGTTACTAGAAGTCTAACCAGGTGCCTGGCTGGAATCTGTGGGGCAGCCTTGCGGAGCACTTGTTACAAAACGCCATGTCATGACAACCTTCTGAACATCCTGTCACCAAACTTTGACTTGAGCTAAGGTAGTAGACCTAGTTTCTGTCAGCCTTGGAGGGCTATCGATCATGGATATCGGTGATCGCGTCAGGGTCAAGACGAGTGTTGTCGTCTACCATCACCCAGACCACCGCAATACCCCCTACGACATCAGGGGCTTGGAGGGGGTGCTCAAGTCGGTGATCCGGGATTGGAATGGCCGCCCCGTCAGTGCGAACTATCCCTTCCAAGTGCAATTTGACTCCAAGTTTCGCTCTCATTTTCATGAGTCTGAGCTGGAGCTGATCAAGGAAGGATCCGCTGCTGTACCAGTTGGATTAGTGGCGGAGATCAACGGCTAGTCTGTCCCGCCTCATCAAGCCTCATCAAAAAAGAATAAAATCTTGATCCGGCTTAGCAGAACGTTCCAGGCCGGATTTTTGGTGATTTGGCCCGTAGTGATTTAACGCTGGCTTGTCTAAATTAATCTAAATTGAAATATTAATCTAAATTAAATGGACAGACCCAGCTTCAGCCCCAGCAGAGCATGGCCAAACATCAGGGCCAGGGCCGTACCCCCCAGATAGGCATGGGCTGTCCGTAACGCAGCCTTGTTGCCCCCAAACCCACTCAAAGACAGGGATCCGTTCAGCCCCAACAGAAGCAACACAGCCGATCCTGTCCAGAAGTGAGGGCTATCAAAAATGGGCTGCCCCTGCATCACCAGAGAGAGCAGGCCACCGGTGTAACCCAAGGCGATAAAGAGAGTCATCCAAGGGGCCAGTTTGCGGTGATCCAAAAGGCTCTTTTGGGCCAGATCAGGATCCGCTGCGGCCATCAACCGCCCGCGCCAGCCGGTTAATCCCACAAAGCTGCCCATCGCTATCACCACAATGCCCATCATCAGGGGATGCCCCCAGTGGACAATCGGAGCTGGGGTATTCAGCCCCCGAAAGGCCGCCGCCACTGGCTCCAAAAACTCGGCGACGGTCTCACCGATCACGCTTGCTAAGATCACGCTTGCTAAAAGGATTGCCGACATCATTCTTCCTCTCTGGTTTGGGTCAGTCTGTGGGTTAAAGGTATGAGCCGCTCGACAGGATCCGAGTAATCTTAGCCATCGGGGGTGGATCCTCCAGAGTCAGGCTGGTCTTATTTTGCAACATTTCGCAAAGTTTTGGCCTGCAGGGGGCCTGGATTGATCAAGGTAACTGAAGTTGACTTTGGCTCAACCCCGATGGCGGGCAAAGATCAGGATCCGACAGCGGTACAATGGTTGGGTTAAAAACAGATTTTAAGTTGAGTGCGGGAGATGGCTATTCAGCTCGTGGTTGCCGATCAAACCTTTGAGGTGGAGCAGTTGACGGATACCCCTGTCGATTGGCAGGGACTCAAGGTGATGCTCACTCAGCCGGATGTGGTGCTCAATGTGACATCTGGAGCGGAGGTGACGATTCAGGGGGATCAGGCTTTGGCAGGATCCTATCGGGTGGCTCAGGTGCTCTCACCCGCAGCTCCGCGCACATGGCGGCTGTTTTTGGAAAAGCCTGAAGCTCTGTCGTCGAGCCAGTCACCCGCGGATCCGGCTGCAACCCCTGTTGTTGCGTCCAGACCCTCGCGCCCGGATGTTCCCAACCGCGACAAAATGTTTGTGATCAAGGTGTCGGGCCTAGTGGGATCCCGCCTGATTTCAGATGTGCGCAAGAGCGTGGTGGAGTACAAGGTACCGTTCTCCCGTCTGTCCCAGGAGATGGCCCGCATTACCAAAACCGGGGTCAAAGTTCTCAGTGTCGAAGAGGCAGATGTATTGGGATCCCTCTGATGGCCTTGTGCTCAGGGCTA
>CAZODP010000054.1:0-4073 GCA_964578595.1 uncultured bacterium | reverse complement strand
GAGAAGGCTTGATTTGGGGATCCGGCTTGATCTATGCCAAATCTGCTACGTCCACTGGGTATCGTGATCATCACTGCAAGGAGTTGACCTGTGAGCTTAGGTGAAGGAGTACAGTTGGGGGTGTTTGCCATCCTCTCTCTACTGGCAATTGGCTTTGCGATTGGGGTGGTGTTTGCCCCCAGCATTGTTTACTCAGGCTTTTTGCTGGCGGGGGTGTTTTTGAGTATGGCCGGGTTGTACCTGCTACTGAACGCAGATTTTGTGGCGGCAGCTCAGGTGTTGATCTACGTGGGGGCCGTCAATGTCTTGATCCTGTTTGCCATCATGCTGGTCAATCGCCGCTATGTCTTCAAGCCTTTGCAACTGGGCTGGCTGCGCAATGGAGCGACCCTGGCGGTGTGTGGAGGGCTGTTTGCGCTGTTGGCCACGGCTATCACCCAAACCCCTTGGCCAGAGCAGCCGATTGCGTCGGTCAGCAGCATTTTGGTGATTGGGGAGCATTTTTTTAGCGATTACCTGTTGCCGTTTGAGGTGGCATCGGTGTTGCTGCTGATGGCATTGGTGGGGGCGATTGTACTGGCCCGTCGAGATTTTGTGCTGTCGGCACTGCCTGAGGATGAATCAGGGGATCAGAGCTTGTTGGAGCGGCCTCGGCCTTTGATTGCTCCGGATGAGGCGGTCGAGGAGCCTGAGTTGACTGTTGTCAATTGACCATTGCTAATTGAGATCAGACCGGATCCGGATCCAAAGGACTTGTGTAGAGACAATTTAAGCTAATTCAAAAAGAGTGCAAACACTGAGAGGAGAAATTGATGCTGCAACTATCGTTTTTTTTGTTGGTGGGGGCGGTACTGTTCTGCATTGGCATTACGGGATTGGTGGTCAGCCGCAACGCTATTCGGGTGTTGATGTCAATTGAGCTGCTGCTGAATGCGGTCAATCTCAATTTTTTGGCCTATTCCAATTATCTGGATTCGGTCAACCTGCGGGGACAGGTGTTTGCGGTATTTGTGATTACGGTGGCGGCAGCAGAAGCAGCAGTGGGTTTGGCAATTGTGTTGGGGATCTATCGCAACCGTTCCACTATTGATATGGAGAGCTTTAATCTGCTCAAATGGTAGGATCCTTCAGCTCAGGATCTCTATGCCTAGATTGGTCTCTTATCCGCGATTGAGGTCTTGCCCTGGTGATTTGAGGCGGCTGGCAAATGGCTCCTTGGGTCTACACCGTCGCAGTCGGGCCGCTATACGTCGTACTGCTCTGGCTCATCGTCGGGCCAAAAGCCTTCCGCAGCGCAACACTCAACTCTACCTGCGCAATCTCTTGGCTCAATTTCGCCACAGTTTTGTCAATAGTATGCGAACACTACCCTAGAGGGATCCGCTCATCCGGCTCGTTAAAGGGGGCTTCAAGGGCTAAAATCTTGGCAACAACTTGGGTGCACTTATGGGTCGGATCCTTTTGAGGGGTTTATCTCTGCTGAGTATGGTTTCGCTGCTGGGGGGCTGTGCCGGCGGCACATCATGGAACTTGGCCTCGAAGCAGGTGGATTCGGTTGAGTGGGTGGCTTTGGATCCGGCGGAGTTTGTGGAGCGTCATGACCTTGAGCTGCCCTCGGATCCGGCTCTGTTGGGATCCCAGCTTTTGGCTGCTCACCGGATGGATATTGAAGGACGGCGGGCCGAAACGCTGAGAATCACCTATGAAGACACTGAAGCGAAGGTGGTGCTGACGGTGGAGGGATTGGCGGATGATTCGGTGCAGGGGATCCGTTATCAACTGGAGATGAGCAGTACCTCAGAGGGCTGGACTCTGGTTTCAGTCGGGCAACAGCAGCAATGTCGGCCCGGTCGCGGGCACACCGATTGGTCAGACCAAACATGTGTCTAGGGTGAGAGATCGAGTTCATTTTGGGGACAACAAAAATTCGCTTTGACCTGTTTTGCCAAGCCCTCGATCGTGGTTTTCCGCCACTGGCTATCAGCTTTACGGTCGGTTTTGATCTCAATCAGTCGGACACCCCGCTTAGGATCAGATTGGATCAACCTCAGTAGGGAATCCCAGTCTTGGATCCATTGATAGCTGACATGGTAAGTTTGGCACAGTTCTCTAAAGTCAACATCCTGAGGGGTGGCAAAATACTCTTCAAAGGGTGGATCATACTCAGCGATGGGTAACATTTCAAAAATACCCCCCCCTTGATTGTTGATAACCAGAACGGTCAGGGATCCTTGAAACTTGGGCAGGGTTAAAAACCCATTCGTGTCATGGAGCAAAGCCAAATCTCCTGTCAGTAAAAATGTGGGGATGCCGTTGTGAGCAATTCCTAGAGCTGTGGAAAGGGTGCCATCAATGCCATTGGCTCCTCGGTTACAGTAAATCTTGGTTTCTTGATCATTGGGGATCCAGAAGCTCTCCATATCTCGGACAGGATTGCTATTGGCGACAACCAAAGCAACATTTTGAGGTAGGTTTTGGGCTAGCAGCCACGGGATCCGACTTTCAAAAATGTGAGTTTCGGATCCCATGGTTTGATGGATTTTGTCAGTTGCGAATTGCTCGAGCTTGAGCCATCGTTCTCGATAGTTGGAATGGAATGTTGCCGAATTAGGTGTTAGAGGCTTAAAAGCACCTGCTAAATCTTGAATTGAGACACGGATCCGCTGGGTTCGACCGTGCAAAGGATCCAAGTTTTTAGCTCGTTCATCGATAAGCCAAACGAAGGGATCCCATTGCTGCAAACAAGCTCTTAATGTTTTACTGGTGGGCAATGGCCCCACTTGGATCACCTGCTCAGGTTGTAATTGCAAAGCCAAGTCAGGATCCCGCAGCAGTAGATCATAGGTACTGATCAGATTGGGATTAGCAGCATGAAATTGACGAAGTGGAGACAAGCTATCTGCTAAAACTGGCCATCCTAAATACTGACTCAAATAGCCTATGGCTTGAGCAAATTGATCTGGATCAAGGGGCTGAGCTTCGCCCACAACGATCAATCCCCGTGGGCAGTGTTGCCACTGGGATCCTTGATCTTGAAACCACTGGGGATCCAGTTTTTTCTGAGTGGAGGGGGAGGGTTTGACCAGGGCAAAAAATGTTGTCTCAGTTTCAGAATTAAGGTCTTCAAATACCAGAGATTGCCCCTTTGTGGGAGCTAGCGGATCCTCGAAGGGGATATTGAGATGAACTGGCCCGGGGGTCAGGGCGCAATCATGGGCATATTGTGTGATCTGGCGTAAATAGGCTAGGTGCTTAATATCGGCTTTGGGTAAACTCAATTCCGCCTGCCAGACAGGATAATTACCATATATTTTTAGTTGGTCAATGGTTTGGCCAGAGTGACAATGACGCAGTTCAGGGGGGCGATCGGCTGTCAAAAGTAGCAGCGGGATCCCACTTTCATGAGCCTCAATCACCGCCGGAAAAAAATTAGCTGCCGCCGTTCCAGATGTGCAAATAACAGGAATCAAAGTGTGGGTGCGCTTAGCCAATCCCAGAGCAAAAAAGGATCCCGATCGCTCATCCAACACCGGAATCGCATCCATGTCAGGATGAGCAGCGAATGCCATGGTCAGAGGTGTAGAGCGGGATCCTGGACAAGTCACGGCGTAGCGGATCCCCAATCGAGCCAGAGTCTCTACCAAAACTGAGGCCCAGAGGCTATTGACAGTGCGATAATCCAGCGGCATGGATCCATAGTTTGATAGTGATTTGATAGTACATATCGACTCATTCTAGGGTATTTCTAGCCAATGGTCAGGGAAAAGTCTACATCTTAGAGTGGGAATAAAAGAATCCACTTTTGCCGTAAAAGGTAGGATCCTGACCTAGCAATTTAAAAGGGCTTGAACTAAATCAGCTTTTTTGAGCTTGGTATATCCGGCTAGTTCCCGTTGCTTGGCAAGCTCTTTTAGCTCTGAGACTTTCATCTTCTTCAGTGCTTGAGCTGAGGGGAGTGGCGGTGGGGGCGGCAATGGAGCAGGACTGACATAAAAAACCTGTTCAAAGGCTTTAAGTTTAGCTGCTGTGATCGAGCATTTGAGTTTTGTTAACGGATCCAGATTTTTCCAAAA
>CAZODP010000053.1:11683-20198 GCA_964578595.1 uncultured bacterium | reverse complement strand
ATATTGTTTGGTGTTGATGGCTTGAGTGTTCATGGTTCTAGCTTGAGATCGAGGCTGATCTCTTGGCAAAAATGGCCTTAGGCCCCAACCCGTCTAGCCTCTAATGTTTTGGGTAAGGAAAGAGGATTCGGCAGTTCAGATATCGAAAATTCCCATCCATTACCTAGTAAAAAAATGGTTTCTGCCCCCTCTTGCCGTCTGGCAACGACGGGTTCTTCCAAGTCTTTTTTGGGGACGTAGATCATCAATTCCCCATCAGATCCTTGGTGTAGCATCACTTTCATGAGTTTTTCTCCACTAGATTTAATTCTTTGGCCCGACAGCCGACCACAAATCCTTTGGCCAGTGAATGGACCGCGTAGATATAAAATCGCTGTAAGAAAGTCCCAACGTAAACCACATACCCTTCGTCACCAGGAATGGCCAGGATCGTACCCCTAGCCTCACCCAAGTAGGTGCCATCATTGCGGATGGTTTGGCAAATGCGGACTTTATCCCCTAGCTCAAACAGGGGCCGTTGCTCCAGTTCATTGTCTTCGGTGGTCATCGGGATCCTCTTGTACAGGTGTTGAGTAGGTGGCTAAGTTCTGGGCCGGTGAGACTGCGCCCGACCCGGCGGGATCTTTGATAGACAGCGGCCAAAATCTGTTCTGTTCTGGTGTCCACTGTCAAAAAATAAGTATTAGCAGACATGGGGATAAATCTCCGGTAACGTGTGTTGAACCCAGCGGGCTAGGTCTTCGCGGGGGATCGGGCCTTTGGACTGCATCACATGATGTCGTACGTGTTGCAAGATCTGCTCCCATTGGGTGGACGGGATCCGATCGATCGGGATCCCCTGCTCTTGCAGCACCTGAGCCAGCAAATGTCTGCCAGAATGTTTGCCCACAACAAGGCGATGTTGGCTGCCCACCAGCTCTGGCGGAAAAGGTTCATAGGTTTGGGGATCTCGCAGCACCCCAGCGGCATGGATGCCTGACTCATGGGCAAAGGCGTTGTCGCCAACAATGGCCTTCCAGGGGGGAAGAGGAGTGCCTGTGGCTTGGATCACCTGCTGAGAAAGTTCCCGCAAACGAGTTGTGTCGATATTCACCGTCAGCCCTAGACTGAGGTGCAAGGCCATCACCACTTCTTCTAGGGGGGCGTTACCCGCCCGTTCTCCTAACCCATTGACGGTGGTATTGACGGAGGTGGCACCGGCCCGGATCCCAGCCAAGGCGTTGGCGGTGGCCATGCCCAGATCGTCGTGGGTGTGCATTTCCACCGGGATGGCGATGGCTTGCACCAGGCGGTGGATCTGCTCGTGGGTGCTAAAGGGATCCAAAACACCGACGGTATCGCAGTAGCGGAACCGCTGACAGCCCCAGCCCTGGGCCTGTTGAGCCAGATCGATCACCTGCTCTGGGACAGCCCGGCTGGCATCTTCTGCTCCCACTGAGACCCACAATCCCTGGTCAACGGCGAACTCCACACACTGCTGCAACTGCTGCATCAAGCGGAGGCGATCCCCCTGAAACTTGGCGGCAATTTGCAGATCCGAAACCGGCACCGAGATATGCACCCGCTTCAGACCGCAGCCGATGGAGGCCACCAGATCTGCGATCACAGCCCGATTCCAACCCAACAGTTGCGCCCGCAGCCCCAGGCTGACAATCGCCCGAATCGCCTCGGTTTCCACCGTCCCCATGGCCGGGATCCCCACTTCGATCTCCGGTACGCCGATGGCATCCAGCAGGGCGGCAATCGAGATTTTTTCCGGAATTTGAAAAGCGACTCCGGCGGCCTGTTCGCCATCCCGGAGGGTGGTGTCATTCAAAGTGATGAAAGGGGGCATGGTGTTTTCCTTGAGGATAAAGATCCCTCAGCTTGAGCCAAAGTTGGGGTCAGAACGATCCCTCCCCCTTGAGACAAGGCATACCCAGGGAGAGGGATCCCAGCACCCTCAGCGAATCAGATCAAAGGAGATATCGTTGCCGACAGTGTTGCTCTTGCGATCCGCCTCATCCAGCACCGTGTTGACGATCCAGTTGAGCAGATTGAGTGCCCCCTGGTAGCCGTAGGTGGGATAGCGATGCAGATGATGCCGGTCAAAAATTGGATAGCCAATCCGCACCAGCGGTGTACCTGTATCCCGCCACAGGAACTTGCCGTAGGAGTTACCGATCAGCAGATCCACCGGTTCGGTGAACATCAAAGAGCGCAGGTGCCAGAGGTCTTTGCCCCCCCAGACGGTGGCCTCTTGCCCATAGGGACTGCTGGCCAGTAGGGCGCGGGCTTCTGTCAAAAACTCCTCGTTGCTGTTGGTGACCACAATATGCACCGGCTCGGCCCCCAGCTCCAGCAGCAGGTTGAGTAGCCCCATGACCAGATCAGGATCCCCATATAGGGCGACTCGCTTGCCATGGATCCAGGCTTGAGAATCGGTGAAGGCATCCACCGCCCGCCCCCGCTCCGTCTCCAGCTCTTGAGGAATGGGCTGGCCCGTCAACTCAGACAGTTGGATCAAGAAATTGTCGGTGCCCCGGATGCCCAAGGGTCGGGCGGTCAGGGTGGGTTGCCCGGAAGCCTCCGCCAGAAACTCTAGGGTTTTGGGGGTGGCGTAGCGTTGCAGCGAGATGGTGCCCTCGGCATTGAGACAGTCGGCTGCCTCCGCCAAGGGTGTCCCGCCCGGATACATCTGAAACTCTCCGTGGTTGGGGGAATCCAGGTAGTCAGAGTTGTCAGCCAGCAAGGTCAGCGGGATCCCAAATAGGCCGAAGATCCGCTTGATCTCCCGCAGATTGCCCATATAAGTCTCAAAGCCGGGGATGACATTGACCCTGCCGTTGCGGGTGGTTTTGCCCACAGGCCGAGTCAGGGTGGTGAGAATGGTTTTGAGCATATTGTCATAGCCCACGATGTGGGATCCCACAAAGCTGGGGGTATGGGCAGCGGGCACCGGGAAGTCGGTCGGGACGGATCCCTCCTGTTTGGCGGTGGTGACATAGGCCCCGATATCATCCCCGATCACCTCGGCCATGCAGGTGGTGCAGACCGCGATCATTTTGGGCTGATAGAGGGTGTAGGCATTGCCCAGGCCCTCCACCATATTTTTGAGGCCCCCAAACACCGCCGCATCTTCAGTCATAGAAGACGATACCGCCGAGAACGGCTCCTTGAAGTGGCGGGCAAAGTGGCTGCGGAAATAGGCCACACACCCCTGGGATCCGTGTACAAAGGGCAAGGTTCCCTCAAACCCAACCGCTGCCAAGATCGCTCCCAAGGGCTGACAGGCTTTGGCCGGGTTCACCGTCAGGGCTTCCCGTTGAAAGTTTTTCTCGCGGTACTCCCACGATTGGGTCCATTCCAGCACCCGCTCAACCTCTTCGGGGGCAGGGGCGGCTTCAAAGGCACGTTTGTTGTCAAACAGGGTCTTGTATTCAGGATCCTGAAACAGGCGGGCATGATCTTTAATATCTTGTACATTCTGTGGCATGGTGATTCTCCGTAGGGGGCAACGGGATCCCTGAGGTATGACACATAGGGATCCGTATTGACAGACAAGGGTTTACAAACAGGGGGGTGAGCTAGGACTTCCAGGGGGTTTTGACCAGATCCCAGGTGGGGCTATTCAGGGCCAGATCCATATCGCGGGCAAACACCGCAAAGCCGTCGTAGCCGTGGTA
Source organism: uncultured bacterium (assembly GCA_964578595.1). Lineage (GTDB taxonomy): Bacteria > Cyanobacteriota > Cyanobacteriia > Thermostichales > Thermostichaceae > JAAUUM01. The sequence continues at coordinate 16,533 of CAZODP010000053.1, read as the reverse complement.
GGGGCCGGAGTAATCCCAGGAGTGCATCTGCCGGAAGGGGAGAGCCATCTTCTGGAAGACATATTTTTCTTTGATACCGGCGGCCACCAGATCTGGCTTCAGTTTTTTGGCAAACTCTTCAAACTCATGGGCGGTGACATCGTCGTAGATCAGGGTGCCATCTTCGATGTACTCAGTGGTGCGCTTATAGTCGTCACCGTGGCCAAACTCATAGCCTGTACCCAAGATCTCCATGCCCAGATCCTTAAAGGCAGGAATGACATGGCGAGGCCGCAGACCCCCCACCATCAACATCACCCGCTTGCCCTCCAGCCGGGGACGATATTTAGCGATGATGGATTCAGCCGAAGACTGGTATTTGGCGATCACCTGCTCTGCTTTGGCCTGGATGGTCTCGTCAAACCGCTGGGCGATGGCCCGCAGTGATTCGGCAATATGGGTGGGGCCAAAGAAGTTGAACTCAATCCACGGGATCCCGTAGGTTTCTTCCATGTGACGGCAGATGTAGTTCATCGACCGATAACAGTGGATCAAATTGAGTTTGACCTGGGTGGAAAGCAAGACCTCATTCCAAGTGCCATCCCCAGAGAATTGCGTCACCACCCGCAACCCCATTTCCTCCAGCAAAATCCGGGAAGACCAGGCATCACCGCCGATGTTGTAGTCCCCGATCACCGCCACATCGTAGGGGGTGGGTTCAAAGTTGAGGGTTCCCTCTTTGGCTTTTTTGTCCGCCACCGGGAAGGCCCAGTCCCGCACCGTGTCATTGGCGATGTGGTGGCCTAGGGATTGGGAGACCCCTCGGAACCCTTCACAACGCACCGGTACAACGGTTTTGCCGATTTCTTTGGCAGTTTTTTTGGCCACCGCTTCAATATCATCCCCGATCAAACCCACCGGACATTCTGATTCAATGGTAAACCCACTGGCTAGAGGGAATAATTCATGGGCCTCTAGCAACAATTTGCCCAGCTTTTTATCACCACCAAAAACAATATCCCGCTCCTGAAAATCGGAGGTGAATTGCATGGTGCCAAAGCTATCTACCCCTGTGGTGCCGACGTAATAATTGCGCCGACCGGCCCAAGAATAGTACCCGCAGCCAATCGGGCCGTGGCTGAGGTGGATCATATCCTTAACGGGTCCCCAGACCACCCCTTTTGCGCCCGCAAAGGAACAGCCACGGGCGGTCATCACACCCGGCAAGGATTTGATATTGGACTTGACGCCGCAATCGGATTTGCCTTCTTCGTAAACATTCAGATGCTTGGCCCGTTTTTTCTGGGCTTTTTCAGGATAGGTTTCTAAAACCTCTGCCACAATCTTTTGGGTTTCTTCAACAGTAGTCATGGGATCCTCAGACGAAAGGACTAGGATTCAATCAGGAGGGAGAACGGGGAAGTGACGGCAGTGGATCCCGCCATTTCCCCAGCAGTTTAGAGTTAAACAGGGGCCAGTTCTTTTTCAGTTTTGCCGATAACATTAGCCAATTCTTTGTCATCACCCAAGAGGCCGAAGGTGACCAACAGTTCTTCCAATTCATCCATCGAAATCGGGGTAGGAATGGTCAGATTGGTGTTGTTAACAATTTTGTTGGCTAGGGCACGGTATTCGTTGGCTTGATTGCACTCAGAGGAGTATTCGATCACGGTCATACGACGCAGTTCGGCGTGTTGCACCACGTTGTCGCGGGGGACAAAGTGAATCATCTGGGTATTGAGCCTTTCAGCTAGGGCTTCGATCAGCTCCACCTCTTGGTCACACTTGCGACTGTTGCAGATCAAGCCTCCCAGGCGCACTCCACCGGTGTGGGCATATTTGAGCACGCCACGGGCGATATTGTTGGCGGCATACATGGCCATCATTTCGCCGGAGACGACAATGTAGATTTCTTGGGCTTTGCCTTCGCGGATCGGCATGGCGAAGCCGCCGCAAACCACGTCACCCAATACGTCATAGGAAACAAAGTCGAGGTCTTGGTACGCGCCTTCTTCTTCCAAAAAGTTGATGGCGGTGATGATGCCACGACCGGCACAGCCCACCCCAGGTTCTGGGCCACCTGACTCGACGCACTTGACGCCCCCGTAGCCGACTTGCAGCACTTGCTCAAGTTCGACATCTTCAACGGCACCGAGTTCGGCAGCCAGTTGTAGCACCGAGGTTTGAGCCTTGCTGTGCAGCATCAGGCGGGTGGAGTCTGCCTTGGGGTCACAGCCGACGATCATTACCCGTTGGCCCAATTCGGCCATGCCAGCGATGGTGTTTTGGGAGGTGGTGGATTTGCCGATACCGCCTTTGCCATAAAATGCGATCTGTCTCATGGGGTCTCCTGAAAGGTTTTGCAGATTTGAATACCAAGTCAAACATTGAGTCAAACATTGAGCTGAACACTGAGCTGAACATTGATTAGTGGTTGCTTGAGGGTAGGGATCCCAGCTTTTGCCAGGATTGAGGGGCCGAAAGCCAGGGATCCCTGTGGGCGAAGAGCGGTGGGGAACGCTCACAAAGCCAAAACAATGGCATGAAAAAAGACATTACTGAATCTCCTAATTGAATCTCCTAGAGTGCTCGAACTTGAAGACTGGGTAAAACCTGTTGCCGCAGCCGGGTTTCGATGGCGTACTTGAGGGTTTCTTCACTGCTGGCGCAGGATCCACAAGCTCCCTTGAGGTGCAGCCAGACCTGATCCCCTTCGACATCGTGCAATTCCACATCGCCGCCATCGGCAATTAGTAGAGGCCGAATCTGCTCTTCCAACACCGCCTGGATGCGAGCGATCTTTTGCAACGTTGTCAGGGGTGACGGGGATCCCACGGAAAAAGTTTGATTCTGGGAACCTTCAGCCCCCTCTGGCCTTGCTTCCGCCAAGACGGCGGTGATCAGGTCTTCAATCTCCGCCAGACAGGATCCACAACCTCCTCCGGCTTTGCTGTAGGCGGTGACCTCTTCGACGCTAGTCAGGTGGTTGTCTTGGATCAGGCGACGGATTTTGGGTTCGCTGATGCCAAAGCAAGAGCAGATCAGGGCACCGTCATCCTCGGTGTGAACGGGTAAGGGGATGCCGCGATAGTTGTAGATGGCGGCTTCCAGGGCCTCTTGCCCCATGACAGAGCAGTGCATTTTGGCGGGGGGCAGTCCACCCAGGAAGTCCGCAATCTCGCGGTTGGTGATCGTCAGGGCTTGATCGAGGGTGAGGCCGGTGATCAGCTCCGTCAAGGCTGAAGAGGAGGCAATGGCGCTGGTGCAACCAAAGGTCTGAAAGCTGGCGGAGAGAATTCGCTCGTTGGCTTCATCAATTTTCAAATACAGCCGCAGAGCATCGCCGCAAGTAATACTGCCTACATCGCCAGTCACAACTCGGATCCCGGGTTCAGGGGTGGGATCCATCGGTCCCTGGTTTTTGGGGTGATAGAACAGGTCTAATACTTTTTCGCTGTAGTCCCACATGGCTGGATCCTTGGTAAGTACTGGGGGTAAGTGCTGGGGGTAAATGCTGAGATGAATATCTTTTGAGATAGAGATCTTTTTTGACAGAGGCCAGGGTCGAACGTTGAAAGCACCGAGTGAAAGTAGTGAGAACTATCGCAAGGCCAGTTCCCGCTCCTGCTGCTGCAACCAGCTCGCTTCTTCGTTGCTAAAGGGAGAAATCGCCCGCAGATGGCTGATGATGTCGGGCAACAGCTCCAGCACCCGATCCACCTCCGCCGGTTGGGTGAAGCGGGAAAGGCTGAAGCGGATCGAGCCGTGCAAAACGGTGTAGGGCAGGTGCATGGCCCGCAACACATGGGAGGGTTCTAGGGATCCCGAAGTACAGGCGGATCCGGAGGAGGCACAGATACCGTATTTATTCAGCCAAAACAGGATCGCCTCCCCTTCCACAAACTTGAAGCCCAGGTTGGTGGTATTGGGCAGCCGTTGAGTGGGATGGCCATTGATCTGGGTGTCGGGGATCTGTTGCAGGATCCCCAACTCCAGCGCATCCCGCAGTTGTTGCTCACGGGGATCCCCCAGATGGGCTTGGGCTAGGGCTGCGGCTTGACCCAGGGCCACAATGCCAGGGACATTTTCGGTGCCCGCCCGCCGACCCCGCTCCTGATGTCCGCCGATCAAAAGGGGACGAAAGCGGAAGCCCCGCCGGATATAGAGGGCACCGATGCCCTTGGGGGCATGCAGTTTGTGACCCGATAGGGTGAGCAGATCCACCGGCAGACTGTGCAGATCGAGGGGGATCTTGCCCGCCACCTGAACCGCATCCACGTGAACAACAGCACCGTAATCGTGCGCCAGGGATCCCACCGCCTCAATTGGAAATAGCACCCCGGTTTCGTTGTTGGCGGCCATCAAGGTGACAAGGGCGGTATCGCCAGTCAGGGCGGCCTCCAGCTCCAGCAGATCCAGACAACCCTGTTCATCCACCGATAGATAGGTGATACGGTAGCCCTGCTTTTCCAGATGTTTGCACTGGTTCAAAACGGAGGCGTGTTCCACCTGGGTGGTGATGAGATGCCGTTTTTGCGGTTGAGCGGCCAGAGCCGCCCGAATGGCCGTATTGTTGCCCTCACTGCCACAACTGGTAAATAGGATCTCCGTCGGATCAACTCCCAGCAGAGTGGCCACCTGTTCGCGGGCCTGACTCAGGGCTTTGCCCACCTGTCCCCCAAAGCTGTGCATGGAGGAAGGATTGCCGTAGAAGGTTTGCAAATAGGGCAGCATGGCCTCCAAAACCAGGGGATCCACGGCGGTGGTGGCGTTGTTGTCCAGGTAGATAACGGGGGGCATAACGGCTCCAGGTACGGGGACAGGCTTCACAACAGAGTCAGACCGGTTTAAATAGGACTTCAAAGAAATAG
>CAZODP010000053.1:0-11583 GCA_964578595.1 uncultured bacterium | reverse complement strand
CTTCAAAGGGTCTGGGGGACGTAGGTATGGCACTTTTTCGGGCAGATGCGGGAGCAGGCTTGACAGCCGATACAGAGGGCGGCGTTGACAATGGTCATGACTTTGCGTTCGCTTTCTTCCTCGTCTTCGTCCTCGACAAATTCGCCATCCTCGTTCAGGGCTTTGAGGGCGAACACCCCTCGGCCACACACTTTGAGACAACGGGCACAGCCCAGACAGGAGGTGATATCCAAGCTGGTGATGAACTGAGGGATCCAAGGGGATCCGCCTTGGGTGGGAGCAGTCAGGGTGGCCATAACGGGGTCTCCAAATGAGTGTGTGTCTGTGGGAATGGTCTGTGGAGAGGATCTTTGCCAAAGGCCGGGGGAAGGATCCAGTCCAGGTATAAATAGAAAGGGCTAACGCTGTGGGGTTTTGTGCTCGATGGTCTGGTTCACCAGCCAGGTGTGGTAGAACTTGTTGGCGACGGTTTCGATCACGTCGTAGTCCTCCACCACCTCCAGGCCAGCCTCGCGGATCCGCCTCATGGGGCAATCACCAATTTTGGATACCAGCAGGGCTTTGCAGTCGCTGATCAAAGTCAGAATCTGATCGAGGTTGTTGTCCGCTCCGGTGTCGCCGTGGCAGTACTGCGGAATCTTGCGGTGGCCGACAAAGTGGGATCCTTGGGTGTTGACCTCATAGATCAGCAATTCTTGAGCATGGCCAAAGTGCCGGTTGACCAAGCCCCCGCCTTTGCTTACCACCGCCACCAAAATGGCTGGACTATCGGAAGGGAGAGGGGCGGTGCTCTGGTCTTGGGCGATCTGCAACTCCGCCTGGAGCTGGGCAATGCCCGCCTGCACCTGGCGACGTTTTTCTGGGTCATACTCCGGGGTCATCTCCAAGAAGCGATCTTTGGTGAACTCCTGGCTGCGGTCTTCCCCGAGCAGACCCACCGCATCTGCCCGACATTGGCGGCAATGGCGCATCATTTTCATGTTGCCGGAGCAGCTATCTTGCAACGTCTTGAGCTCTTTGGGGGTGGGGCCGCGCTGGCCATTGAGGCCAAAGTAGGTGCCATGTTCGGGGGCCGAAATCAGGGGCATGATGTTGTGCAAAAACGCCCCTTTGGCCTGGATCACCCGATTCACCTCCGGCAGATGGGTATCGTTGATGCCAGGGATCATGACGGAGTTGACCTTGCAGAGGATATCGGCCTGTCGCAACAGATCGAGGCTTTCCATCTGTCGTTGATGCAAGATCAGCGAGGCTTCCACACCGGTGATGCGCTTGCGCTGCCACCGGATCCAGGGGTAGATTTTGGCTCCAATTTCTGGATCCACCATGTTGATGGTCAGGGTGACATGGTCGATATTGAGGCGCTTGATCTCATCGATATAGTCCGGCAGCATCAGACCATTGCTGGAGAGGCAGAGCTTGATATCGGGGGCTTGATGGGCGATTCGATCAAAGGTCTCGAAGGTGTGATCAGGATTGGCCAAGGGATCCCCTGGCCCGGCAATGCCCACCACCGTTAACTGGGGGATTTTGCCCGCGATCACCAAGACCTTGTGGGCGGCTTCGGCAGGGGTCAGCAATTCACTGACCACACCGGGTCGGCTTTCGTTGGCACAGTCAAATTTGCGGTTACAGTAGTTGCACTGAATGTTGCAGGCGGGGGCCACCGCCACATGCAGGCGGGCGAAGTGATGGTGGGCGGCTTCGCTGTAGCAGGGGTGGGTGGCGATGCGCTGCTGGAGGGTGGCTGGCAAGGTCTGCCCAGATCGGGTGTTGGTGCAGCCACAGGCGGTTGCCCTGGAGGCTGGATCCGCGGAGAAACCAGGGGATCCCGATGCAGGGGGGGGCGTGAAACGAAGCGGGGTCAGAGTCATCGGCTTTGAGGGCGGATACGTTACTCGCCGTTATATCAGCCGCCCCATGACTAGGCTGATGCACTCAGGTCGATAGGATTGATTGAGTTTATTACGGATCTACTCATGGCCGAAATGCTAGGCCAGCAGCGGGATCCAGATTTTTTTGGGGTTCGAGGGTCTGGTATTTCTGGCCCAGGGATTGAGTATTTTTAGCATGGGGTGCGGGCAAAAAAATCTCGCAGCCGATCCCAGAAGACCTTATATTAAGCAGACTTGCGGCGATTATTAACTAAATCTACATCTATGGGTAGATGCACTCATCCGCCACAGATTAAAGCTGTGTTTTTGCATCAATCGCTACATTTAATAAGGTATCAGTTTAAAACTGTATTGGAAATAGCCATTTTGCAGAAAAAAGGATTTGGGTTGATTTTTTAGAATTCACTTGAGTGCAGGACAATCCCGGGGACATCGGATCCCTGTAATCAGGAAACTGTCAGCAATAGAGAGATTGGATGTACTCAAAATAATACTGATCCCCCCAGAATTTAATACCGGATCCCCACTAGAGAAATACTCAACCCCCTAACTCTAAAAAAACTTTTAATTCAAGCAGAGCAAGGATCCTAAGCCATGAGTACACCCGCAATAATCCAATCAATCCTGATCGGCTGATGCAATTTTCTGGCAATGGACATCGCTTGCTATAAGCAGGGGAACAGAAAACAGTCCCCCTATCCCCTGAACTTATGTCCCCCACCCTTTCCCCCCAGCCCGCCACCGCTAACCTGCTTCGGGTTCCCCGCTGTGACCGCTGGCGGATCCTCTACCGCCTGCAGGAGTTGGATTTGACCTGCGGTTGCACCCCTACAGATCAACTCTGGGTGATGATTCGCACCCCCAACGATGCCCTGTTGGTTCATAGCGTTCTCTGGCCCTTTACCCTGAATCGTTCTGGTTTGGTGAGCTGGCTCAACCGCTGCTGGTCGCTTCCCTCCAGCTTGACCCACTCCACAATTGAAATAGCTTGAAACCGGATCGGATCCATTCTGGACAGAAATGCTGCCAAGTCTGTAGCTTTTAAGACTGTGACAGATCACTCCAGACCTGGGCGGGATCCTCAGGCCAAGACCTAGATCATCAGGCTTTTGGTTTGAATAATTTCAATTTTCTCTGCAATTTTCTCTGCAATTCGCTTTGACTTCCACTCTACTTAGGCAAACTCATGGCACCTTCTGTCACTCTCGTTCGCGCTTTCAGTCAAGTTCAAGATGACCCCATTGGATTGGGGCAAGAGATCACGGTTCCCATCTGTGAGGGCCTCAACCTGGTCTGGGCCAGCTGCCAAGGACTCTATCTGCAATACCTTAAGCACCATCTGGTGGTGGAAGGGGCAGAGTTTTATTCAGTTCATCAGTTTTTCAATGAGAGCCTGCAAGAGATTCAATCTCAAGCCCATGACTTGGGGGAACGCCTGAATGGATTAGGGGGGATCCCTGCTTCTAGCTTTGACAAATTGGCGGAGTTGTGCTGCTTTAGTCCCGAAGGGGACGATGTTGTCGGCATCCGAGTCATGCTAGAACACGATCTTCAAGCTGAACAAAGTGTGATCGATCTGTTGCGGCGTCAGGCGGCCTTAGCGGAAAGCGTTGGGGATCGGGCCACCCGCTACCTCTACGAACAGGTGTTACTCAAGACCGAGGAACGGGCTTTTCATGTGGCCCATTTTCTGGCCGACGAGAGCTTAACCCTGGGCCTCTGCCGCTAGTGCCCTGTTCACGGGCGTGTTGAGACCCTGTGATGTAACCCCCTCAGACAAGGAGAATTGACCCATGATATCCCCCCACATCCTGTCTCTGCTGAACGTTTTGCAAACTGACCTGGGGATCCCGGAGGCCGCCATCTCTTTTGTCCTCAAGCGTCAGGCTATCGAGCAAGGGCCACTGCCCATCCTGCTCTGGCGATACGGTCTGATCACCCTAGAGCAACTGGCCCCTGTGTTGGACTGGTGTGCCGGACTTGAAACTCGGATCCCTGCTTCCTCACCCTGGAGACTTGACCCATGATTGACCCTCCCATTAATGCTGCTCAAGCTGTCGACAATGCTCTGGCCCCGATCTGGAATCCTTTCAAATTAGTGCTGGACTGGCTGCGCCATCGGTTGAACAGCATTGAAATCAAGGGATTCCAGCAGGCCACCTGGATCTGTCGCCTGATCCCCACCTCTTGCCCCTTTGAACGCGATATTCACCTGGGATCCCACACCCTGCATATTCCTGCCCTGTGTCGGATTAATCCGCTGTACGAACAAATTATTGCTCTGCGTCTGCGGGCTGCCCTTTATTTAGCCAATTCATTAGTCAATTCAGGGACAGAACCATGCCAATGATCAGCCGTCGCCAGGTGGCGGAGTTACTCAACGAAACCGCCTGTGAACACAACCACAAAAAAAGCGGCCCCCCAAAAAAGGGCCAAGGCAACCCCAAAGTCTGTACCGAGCAGGCCAAGCCGGGTGGTGCCCAAGGGGGCTGCGCCTTCGACGGAGCTTCGATTGCGCTGGTGCCCATTACCGATGCCGCCCATCTGGTGCACGGGCCGATCGGGTGTGGTGGCAACTCCTGGGGCAGCCGTGGCAGCCTCTCCTCTGGATCCCATCTCTATCAAGTGGGCTTTACCACCGACTTGAGCGAAAACGAGATCATCTTTGGCGGCGAAGACAAGCTACTGGAAGCGATTCGTCAACTCCAGGCCAGCTATCAGCCTGCCGCCATTTTTGTCTATCTCACCTGCGTCACCGCCCTGATTGGGGACGATGTAGAAGCGGTCTGTCAGCGGGCCAGCCGTGAGGTCAAGATCCCGGTGATTCCCGTCGATGCCCCGGGTTTTGTGGGCAGTAAAAATCTGGGCAACCGGATCGCGGGGGAAACCCTATTGGATTACGTGATCGGCACCGCTCAGCCGGAGTACACCACCCCCCACGACATCAACCTGATCGGGGAATACAACATTGCCGGGGAACTGTGGAATGTGTTGCCCCTACTAGAGGATCTGGGGATCCGGGTATTGGCCAAGCTCACCGGCGATGGCCGCTACCAGGAGATCTGCACCGCCCACCGGGCCAAGCTCAATGTCTTGATCTGCGCCAAAGCCCTGCTCAACGTGGGCCGCAAAATGCAGGAACGCTACGGGATCCCCTACATTGAAACCTCCTTTTACGGGCTGGCGGCTATGAACCAATGCCTACGCTCCATTGCCCAAGCCCTCAAGGATCCCGAACTCCAGCAACGCACCGAAGCCCTGATCCAGCGGCAAACGGAGGCCACCCAAATCGCCTTAGCTCCCTACCGGCAGCGGCTGGCGGGCAAACGGGTGGTGCTCTACACCGGCGGGGTCAAAAGCTGGTCGATCATCTCCGCCGCCAAGGATCTGGGCCTTGAAGTCACCGCCACCAGCACCCGCAAAAGCACTGAAGAAGACAAAGCCCGCATCCATCAGCTTTTGGGCCAAGAGGGGATCCTCCTGGATAAGGGGGGGCCGCAGGAGTTGCTCAAGGTGGTGGAACAGACCCAAGCGGATCTGCTCATTGCCGGAGGCCGCAACCAATACACCGCCCTCAAAGCCCGGATCCCGTTTTTGGATATCAATCAGGAACGGCACCATACCTATGCCGGTTATCGAGGTCTGCTGACTCTGGCCCGCGAGATCGATGCCGCTCTCCACAGTCCGATCTGGGAACAGGTACGGCGGCCTGCCCCCTGGGATCTGGCTCCAGAACTGCTCCCCCCTATTGAACCGGAGGTGAAATGATGGCCCAGCTCATCCAGGAACGCAAATCCCTCAGCGTCAATCCCCTCAAGCTAAGTGCCCCACTGGGGGCAGCATTGGCCTTTTTAGGTATCAAAGGGTGCCTGCCGCTGTTTCACGGATCCCAGGGGTGTACCGCCTTTGCCAAAGTGGTGCTAGTGCGCCATTTTCGGGAGGCGATCCCCATGTCTACCACCGCCATGTCAGAGGTAAACACGATCTTGGGGGGGGAAGAGAATATCGAAACCGCCATCCTCACCCTGGTGGACAAAGCCCAACCGGAGCTGATCGGTCTGCTCACCACCGGCCTGACCGAAACCCGTGGGGACAATATGACCGGTATCCTCAAGGATCTGCGCCAGCGGCAACCCCAACTGGACGGACTGCCGATTGTGTTGGCGGCAACCCCAGACTTCAAAGGATCCCTGCAAGAGGGATTTGCCACAGCAGTCAATAGCCTGGTGAAAACCCTGCCAGAAGGGGGATCCGTGGATCCGGCTCAGGTAACGGTGTTGTGCGGATCTGCCCTCACCCCTGCCGATGGGCAGGAGATCAAGGACATAGTCCAAGCCTTCGGTCTAGATCCCATTTTGCTGCCGGATCTATCGGGATCCCTGGATGGGCATCTGGGAGCGAGCTTTGCGGCCACCTCAACCGGCGGCACCAGCCTGACCCAAGTGCGACAGATCGGGCGATCTGCCCTCACCTTGGCGATCGGGGAAAGCATGCGCTCTGCGGCCCAAATCTTGACGGAGCGATTTGGCACCCCCCACCGGGTGTTTCCCCATCTGACTGGCCTCAATGCCATGGATCCCTTTTTGGCCTATCTCTCTGACCACAGTAAACGGCCCGTGCCCCCCCGCTATCGGCAGCAACGGCGGCAGGTGCAGGACGCCCTTTTGGATAGTCATTTTTTCTTTGGGGGCAAGCGGATCGCTCTGGCACTGGAGGCGGATTTGCTCTGGGGCTGCGTGGACTGGCTGCTGGATATGGGCTGTCTGATTCAAGCGGCGGTCAGTGCCACAGCCTCTCCCGGATTGGCCACTTTGCCCATCGCAGCGGTGCGGGTTGGGGATCTGGGAGATCTGGAGAGCTTGGCTCAGGGAGCCGATCTGCTGGTGGGCAACTCCCATGTGGCCCGGATTGGCCAGCGGCTAGGGATCCCGGTGCATCGGCTGGGGATCCCTATCTTTGATCGATTAGGAGCCAACCACCTCTGTCAGGTGGGCTATCGGGGCACTCTATCACAACTTTTTTCCATCGGAAACCTGTTGATGGAGCAGGAAGAATCACATCTGTAATTTCCATCAGAATCGGATCCCGGTTTGGGATCTGTTAGCAGCTCTTTGCTATTGCCTTTGTCATTGATTAATCTCACACATCGACCTTACACATGTTTTGGAGTCACCCATGCAAGTAGCTTTTACCACCCGCGACGGTCAGCACGTCAACGCCCATTTTGGTTGGGCCAACAAAGTCGATCTCTACGATGTTACGCCTGCGGGCTATCGCTTTCGAGAAACCCTGGTTTTTAGCGAAAAACTCGAAGCTGACGGCAATGAAGATAAGTTAGTCCCTAAATTGGCAGCATTGGCCAATGTCACCCTAATTTATGTTGCAGCCATTGGCAGTAGTGCCGCCGCCCGCCTGATCAGTCGCCGCATCACTCCGATCAGAGTTCAATCCGAAGAGGAACCCATTGACCATCTGCTGCAACGGCTGGTGACTACCCTTCACAGTCCTCCCCCTTGGTTGCGCAAAGTGTTGCTAACGGAGACGGCTCAAATTGAAGTTTTACAGGAGGCGCAACAATGACCCCTGCCTCAGTTCAAGAGTCTCTAACCCTGACCCAAACTTTCATTATTCAGGAAATCATTCGCCAAATTCGAGCCGGGGATCCCTATGGGGTCTATCGCACTTGGACAGATGAGTTGTTACTCAAGCCTTTCCTGGTCTCTAAGTCCCAAAAGCGGGATATTTCTTTAGAAGGACAGGTGGATCCTATCACCAAAAGCCGCATCCTGATCTACTACCGAGCCATTGCCGCCTTGATTGAAAAACAAACGAGTTTACTGGCGCAAGTGGTGATGGATATCAATGATGAAGGATTTGGTTGGGTCTTGATTTTCTCAGGACGTTTGGTATTGGTTGCCAACACGCTGCGAAATGCCCATCACTTTGGGTTTGACTCATTAGTCTCCCTCAGCCAAAAGGCCGATATCCAGATCTCAAAAGGGATCCTGTTGGCCCGCGCTTATCCAGAGATAGGGCGATTGTAAACCCTACTTAGCTATGGATAGAAAGTTCTCAGTCTCTTGCCCGGACTGATAAAAGCCCTCTCCGCCCTTGAATTGAAGACTCCGCTCAAACGTCTTCCTAGCAAAGCAAGCCCATTGAAAATAAATCTTCATGATCTGGCGGAAGAAATATCCACCGACTATGAATCGCTTCCTGAGCTGGCCATGCTTACCCATGCTCTTTTTGTTCAGTTACAAACCCTTCACCCTCTTCTCAAAACCTTGGAGATAAACCCATGATGATCAGTACAGACCGCCGCTGGCAAGATCTAAAAGGATTGGTGAATGCCGAAGATTTTTTTGCCTTTTTTGATTTGTCCTATGATCCTCAAATTATCAATGTCAACCGATTACATATTCTACGCAAGTTTTCTCAACATTTAGCTCCTTTAGAAGCCTTTCAAGGCAGTGAACAAGAACAACTCAATCAGGCCCGCCAAGGCTTAGAAAAAGCCTATCAAACCTTTCTCACCTCCAGTCCCCAAGAGGAAAAACTGTTCCGGGTCTTTCAAGATGATGGTTCTTCTTGTGGGGATCCTGTGACCGGATGTGCAAGCTGTGGATCGGCCCAAAGCCGGGAAAAATGTTCCCCAGGGATCCCGGTATAAACCTCATTTGTCCTGACCTATCTACCTTTCGGAGTACCCCACATGACTACTTATACCATTCACCTGATCAACAAGAAACGACAGATTGATAGTCTGATTACAGTTGACGATGACACCACAATTCTCGAAGCAGCCGAAGACCAGGATATTGAGCTTCCCTCCTCCTGTCAATCGGGGGGGTGTTCATCTTGTGTGGGCAAACTGGTAGAAGGCGAAGTTGATCAGTCAGAACAAAACTTTTTGGATGAGGAGCAGATTGCTAAAGGATTTGTTTTACTCTGCGTGGCCTATCCTCGTTCTGATTGCACAATCCGTACACACCAAGAAGCCTATTTAGTTTAAGAGTTGAGCTAAAACTACAGCCTCAATTGTCAAGTTATGTGACAAATTATCTATCAAAGCATCCTCAATCAAGCTATTCAGATTCAAGTTCTCCCTCTAATCAGGAGTTTTTCATGAACAGTTGTTTCTTTAACTTAGGATCCATCCTCAAAATGGCGGAGGAGCTGAGTCAACGCAAACCCTCGCCCCCCAGCCTAGAGCAAATTCAGCACCGTACTCACCTCAGTACCGAGCAGATTGTCAAGGCCCTCGAGCTAGAACCCAATCCCCTCGGCTGGCACCTACAACCGCTCTCCGAGCCGTCTGAACAAGCCTTCTGGGTTAGGGGAAAACCCTACGAGGCACTGGTCATCGATCGATTTGCTTGATGGTCGTTTGTGATATCTAGGTGACATCTAGGTGACATCTGGCAGTCAAGACCACTCTCTAAAGGTCCCAATCGAATAAAGTCTGACTGGATTTGGCCCACCTGATCTAATCAAAGATCCAGAGTGCACACAAGGCAGATACAACCTCCTCCTCCTCTGAAATTGGTATCAGGGGAGACTTTTTTGCTGAAAAAATGTTTGTGTTGATACTGCAAGAAGATTAAGAGAAACAGAATTTCTGGAAAAGGTTCAAAAACAACCAAAACCGGTCTAGCTCGACTTAAAACCTGGGGTATCGTGCAGAAAACCTTGCATCTGAAATTGCTAATTCCAAACCTTGACAGAAAACGCTTGATAGAAACACGCTCTCGTTTGAGTCTTTGCATTGCATGGATAATAAAACTTTAGATAGAGCTTTTGTAGTATGGCCTACCAAATTTCAGCAGAGTGTACAGGCTGCCATAACTGTATTGCTCAATGCCCCACCCAAGCAATCAGTGTCGAAGATGGAGAGATTTGGCTTAATCCGTTGTTGTGTAACAACTGCGAGGGCTTTTTCCCTGAACCTCAATGTGTGGTGGCTTGTCCAGAATCGGTGGTACAGCCCTACGAATCCATCAAAGGCCGAACCAAATCAATTGTGGCCCGGATCCGATCGAACCCTCCATTGTTTTTGAATGGTAAAACACAGGTTTTTGCCTCTTCAATTCTGATCTGGGAAACCTGTAATCTTTTGGCTCAGTCAGAAAATCTACAACTGGTGGCAGGAGAAAACGGTATTCTTCGTTATCAAAAACCGGTTCTGCAAAACCTGGGATCCCTGACCTTATGCCGAGAGACTGTGGCTGACAGCAGCGATCCTCAGCCGCCCTGGGATCTACGAGCGGCCTGTCTCCATTTGATTTTTGCAGGCTATGCCGTGGGACTAGATAACCCTTGGCAGGATCACTTTGTCTGTACTGATCAACAGATAGAATCCTATTTAGGTTGGGAAAAGCGAAAAGATCTCAGTAAGATTGAGCGATTGACATTACTCAAAGATTGGGTTGAGCAGGTCTGTCAAATTCATGCTGCTGCCGATTGGCCTGCCCAAGGTAAAGTCAATGCTTTTGCCGTACCGCTAGGCCCCATGTGGAAACTTTTAAAAGTGCATCATCATTTTCAAAAAGATGACCAAGGATGCAACCATTTAGTGGGATTAACCTGGGTGATTCAGCCGGGGGAATGGGCACGATTTTTTCTCAATCGAGAGGGGCATCGTCAGCAGGCAGCTTTTTATCAGTACAGTCACCTGCCGTTGTCTTTACTCCATGCGGTGATGAGGCATTGGCAACATCATCCCGGATCCATCCGCATGTTGCTGTGGTTGTTGTTCAAAGTGCGGATGGGGCGACAACAGCGAGTAACGGTTCAGACCTTGATGCGGGTGGCTTATGGAGAATCTCGCCTTCAAGAGGCTCACAGTCAGACTAAAGAGCGCAAGCGTATGGTGCGGATGTTCGAGAGTGACTTGGAGATTCTGAGCCAGTGTGGTCTCCATCCCATCTTTGATCCCGATTCATATCCTGCCCAGATCCGGCCCCTCTGGTCGAGATTGGAGGCTATTCCAGATGATGCGGAAGAAGCCCTCGACTTTTGGATCGACGACGCCAACCAGAATGGATCCCTGACCGCCTCAAGTCCACGGGGCAAGTGGGGATTGCTGATGCAGGCGCGGATTCAACAGTTTGATCTGCCCAAGGACTGGTATCCCCAGGCGGATCCCTCGCGCGACCTCAAGCCCAAGCCTTCTCGACGTAAAAGTTCTCGCCGATCCAGCAAGCCCCCGCTCTCCCAGTCGGCTCAGCCCAGCCCAGATCCCAACCTCTGTGGTGCTGAGATATCTGCTGCCCGTCGACAACGGGGGATCAGCCAACGGGAGCTGGCCCAACAGATAGGCAAGAGCCAAAGCTGGGTACGGGATGTGGAAAATGAGCGATTTCGGATCGGATCCGGGGATCAAAAACGTCTATCGCAGGCTTTAGAGTTGGATCCACAGCAACGCCAAGCCTGAGGCCACCAGGTTTTGATCTCAGTACAAGGACAAAAGTTGTAATGGCTGATTGAATTCAGAGGGTCGTAGGGAGAAACCACAGAAGGTACGCCGCAGAAAGTCACAGCCATAGCGAAATAGACTCTTGGCTCGGCGCTGATGGGCCTTCAGCCTAATCGGGTGCTGTTGGTGTTGCCAAAGCCCGCTCAACATGGCCCAAAAGAAGGCTAAAGCCAGCAGTGCAATTAACTTGCTGAGGCGCTCAGGGTGGCAAAA
>CAZODP010000052.1:14529-20887 GCA_964578595.1 uncultured bacterium | reverse complement strand
AAATTAAAACCAGAGAACCTGTTCTTGAGTATTTGATTACTAAACCTTAAACAGATGTTAACTGTCAATCGAAATAAAAATTAAAAAAAGTGATTTAGTATAGGCTTACTGTTCATTCCAAAAATTGAGGTTTCCTACAATGATCAATCCCAAGTCTTTCCGCTTCCTTCGAGTCATGATGGTAACCGGGATGGCGGTTTTGACCAGTTTGGCTGTAGGATCCTCTGCTTCTGTGGCCCAAGTAGACTGTCCCCGTCCTTCTGTGATGGACGAACGCTACTGCGACCGGGATGGCGACCTGGTGGCCGATCTACCCGAAGACGAATCTGAATGGGCGGATCCCGATACTCTCCTAGTGTCTTACACCTCCTCTGAGGAGCCTGCTGTCTATTCCAATACTTGGGGTGAGTTTACGGCTTATCTGGAAGAAGCAACGGGCAAGAAAGTTCAGTTTGTGCCTGCCGACTCTCAAGCCGCTCAATACGAAGCCATGCGGGCGGGCCGTCTCCACATCATGGGCACCTGCACTGGCTGCACCCCGGTTGCGGTCAACGTCTCAGGCTATGTGCCCTTCGCTATTTTTGAGCAAGAAGATGGCGGCATCGGCTACGAGATGGAAGTGATCACCCGCACCGACAGCGGACTTGAGACCCTAGATGATATTGCCGGCAAGCGGATCGCCTTTACTAGCCCCTCCTCTAACTCTGGTTACATCAGTGCCCGGATCTTGATCAAGCAGCAAACTGGCTTTGATGATGAAGCAGGTGATTATACCGCCGACTTTTCGGGTGGACACGAAAACTCGATCTTGGGGGTGCAAAATGAGGACTATGATGCAGCTCCCATCGCCAATGATGTGCTGAATCGGATGTGTCTCAACAATCAAGTTGATTGCAGCGTTTTCACAACCCTCTACAAATCTGAGACCTTCCCCAGCGGATCCTTCGGCCATGCCCACAACCTCAATCCTGAGCTAGCTGCCAAGATTCGGGAGGCATTCCTCAGCTTCGAATTTGAAGGTACTCCGATGCGGGAGGCGTTTGACCGGGTGCGCTTTGCTCCCATCACCTATCAAGAAAACTGGGAGATTATCCGCCGGATCCAAGAAGACGAAGGGATCGAGTACAAACTCTAATCCTGTTGGCCAGATTAGGGGGATCCCCCGTCGTGTAGATTAAGTCGTGTAGATTAAACAGAAGCCGGGGATCCTTTCGCATCACTCTAAGATGCTTGGAATAGATTTTTTGTAACTGTATTCTCAAGGTGTTTTATGTTGCAAATCCAATCGCTGGTCAAACGCTATCCCACCGGGGATATGGCCCTCAAAGGCATCAATCTGGAGGTCACTGATGGTCAGGTGATGGCCTTGATCGGCCCGTCGGGAGCAGGTAAAAGCACCCTGATTCGCTGCATCAATCGTTTGGTGGAACCCACCAGTGGCCGAGTTGTACTCAATGGGGTGGATCTGACCCGGCTCAATACCGCCCAATTGCGCCAAGCCCGCCGCAAAATTGGCATGATCTTTCAGGAATATGCCCTGGTTGAGCGACTGACGGTGATGGAAAACATCCTGTCGGGGCAGTTGGGCTATGTCAATTTTTGGCAAAGCTGGTTTCGCCAGTTTCCCCAGTCCACCTTCGATGAGGCTTTTCGGTTACTAGATCGGGTTGGGCTAGGAGCTTTTCCAGACAAGCGGGCCGATGCTCTGTCGGGGGGGCAACGGCAACGGGTGGGGATCGCCCGCGCCCTGCTGCAAAATCCTGAACTCCTGTTGGTGGACGAGCCAACCGCCAGCTTGGATCCTAAAACCTCCCGCCAGATCATGCGCCTAATCCGAGAATTGGCCTCCGAGCGGGGACTCTCGGTGATTATCAACATTCATGATGTGCCTCTGGCCCAGATGTTTTCCCAACGGATCGTGGGTCTGCGCTTTGGGGAAATCGTCTATGACGGCCCCCCCAATGGGCTGACAGATGGTGCTCTGACCGAGATCTACGGCGAAGAGGATTGGAATGCCTCTGGCCCTGACCAAGCAGAGGATCAAGACGACCCAGACAATCAAGATCAGCCGGTAGCAGCACCAGCCGCCAGCTACTAGCCCTTCAATCGGGGATCACCACAGAAAACACCCACAGAAAACATTGAGGTAGCTCTATGGCGCAGTCATTCACGATGGAAGGGCGCAAATGGTCGCCCCCACCCTTGATCAAAAATCCCTGGATCCGTTATGGGCTAATCATAGGCGGTTTGATTTACTTTGCCTTTGCCCTCTCCACCCTCAATCTGGATCCAGCTCGGATCCAACGGGGGATCGAACGGAGTGGTCGGCTACTCTTGGCCTTTTTGCAGCCGGATTTTACCACTCGTGGCCGGATCATCGCTTCTGGCATGTTGGAGAGTGTGACGATGGCGGCCATTTCAACGGTGGCGGGCTTCATCGTGGCTGTACCTGTGGCTTTTGGGGCCGCCCGCAATCTGGTGCCGACTCCGGTCTACATTTTTTGCCGAGGTTTGATCGCCCTGTCCCGCACTTTTCAGGAGGTGATCATCGCCATTTTATTTGTGGTGATGTTTGGGTTTGGGCCTTTTGCCGGGGTGCTCACCCTCACCTTTGGCAGCCTGGGTTTCTTTAGCAAACTGCTGGCGGAAGATATCGAAGAAGTTGATGAGGAGCAGGTGGAAGCGATCCGTGCCACTGGATCCTCATGGTTACAGTTGATTACCTTTGCGGTGGTGCCACAGGTGTTGCCCCGCATGATCGGCCTGACCCTCTATCGCTTTGATATCAACATTCGGGAGGCGGCCATCCTGGGGATTGTGGGGGCTGGGGGGATCGGATCCACCCTCAACACCTCTCTACGCCGCTACGACTATGAAACCTCAAGCGCGATCATCCTGGTGATCATTGCACTGGTGATGGTGGTGGAAGTGACCTCTGGTTGGATTCGTAAGAAGGTACAGTAATGCCTGTCATCGAAAAAAATGGCCTCAAAACCTGGCAAGTGCGCAGCCAAAGAGAGACGCTGATCCAGTACGCACTCTGGTTAGCTCTGGTGGTTTTGATGGTGGCCTGTGGGAAGTTCATCGTTGATCGCACCACTTGGATGTTTGTGCTGGACGCGCCTCGCCAGGGGGCTGAGATGTTGTCGCGGGGGATCCCGCCCAATTTTGGCTACATGTCACAGCTCTGGCGGTCCCTCTGGGACACCCTCACCATTGCCACGCTGGGTACCGCGTTGGCCTTTTTGGTGTCGGTTCCCCTGGCTTTTTTGGCGGCCCGCAACACCACCCCTCACCCGATTGTGCGCTACTTGGGTCTACTAACTATTGTCAGTTCGCGGTCGATCAATTCCCTGATCTGGGCTTTGATCCTGGTGGTGATTTTAGGGCCGGGGGTGCTGGCCGGGACATTGGCCATTGCCCTGCGCTCGGTGGGCTTTATGGGCAAGCTGATGTTTGAAGGGATCGAGGAAATCGATGAAGAGCCGGTGGAGGCGGTGCGTTCGACCGGGGCTAGCGGTGCTCAGGTGCTCAGCTATGCCATCTGGCCGCAGGTGATCACCAGTATCCTGGGGGTGACGATCTATCGCTGGGATATCAATTTGCGCGAATCAACCGTGGTGGGCCTGGTGGGGGCCGGTGGCATTGGCCTACAGTTGGACGCCTCCATCAACACCTTGCGGTGGGCACAGGTGAGTATGATCCTACTGGTGATCTTTGTATCGGTCTTTGTCAGTGAGTGGATCTCGGCCAAGGCTCGTAAAGCTCTGATCTAGGTCATTTGAGCAGGCATCTCACCCCCATCGGCCTCAAAAACTGGTGCCAAGCCAACTATCATGGGCCAATTCCACCCAACCTTGAACACCCTTAGGGATATCTCTGTCAGCGATGTTTATGGCCCTGGGTCTCAACCGGGCTGGTCTCGGACTTGTGATGTTTGTTCACCAGGAGTGATGTGATGACTGCAACGACGATGATCTCCCCTGATTTGCTCACCCCTGTCCAAATGGGATCCTATCTGTTGCCCAATCGAGTGGTGATGGCTCCCCTGACTCGAAACCGAGCCGCAGCCGGGAATGTGGTGACCCAACTGCAGGCTACCTATTATGCGCAGCGGGCCTCAGCAGGTTTGCTCATCAGTGAGGCAACCCAGGTTGACCCCACCGGTGTAGGCTATCCCAATACCCCTGGGATCCATTCTCCAGAGCAAGTTGAGGGCTGGCGGCTGGTCACAGATGCGGTCCATGGGGCAGGTGGACGGATCTTTTTGCAGCTCTGGCATGTGGGTCGTGTCTCCCATTCTCTGTATCAGCCGGAGGGCCAACTGCCGATTGCCCCCTCAGCCATAGCCCCAACCGGCCAAATCTATACCCCGGAGGGCATGAAACCCTACGAAGTCCCCCGGGCGCTGGAGTTAGAGGAAATAGCTGGGGTGGTGGACTGGCATCGACAGGGGGCTGCAAATGCCCTCCAGGCAGGCTTTGACGGGGTTGAAATTCATGCCGCCAATGGCTACCTGCTGGATCAATTTTTGCGGGATGGCACCAACCAGCGCACCGATCGCTATGGAGGATCCATCGAAAATCGCACCCGACTCTTGCTAGAGGTGGTGGAGGCGATCATGCCCCTATGGGGTTCCAACAGAATGGGGGTGCGGCTGTCTCCAGGAGGAACCTTTAACGATATGGCCGACTCTAACTCGCAGGCCACCTTCAGCTATGTGGCTCAGGCTCTGGATCCCTATGAGTTGGCTTACTTGCACATTCGCGAATCCGACGCCGCCGATCTCCGTCATGGTGGGGAGTTGATACCGGTGCAGATGTTTCGCCCCCTGTTTCGCGGGCTGTTGATCACCAACGGTGACTACGACCAAGAGCGGGGTAACCAGGTTTTGGCGGCAGGACATGCGGATTTGGTGGCCTTTGGTCGCCCCTACATCTCCAATCCAGATTTGGTGGAGCGATTCCGCCTCAAGGCTGCCCTCAACAGTTGGGATGAATCCACATTTTATGGAGGTGATGAAAAAGGATACACCGACTATCCCGTCTTGACTGAATCTATGCAGCAGGCATAAAAGTTGTGCTGAAGGTTTTAGTCTTGTTTTTGAGTCTGGATCCCTGTCATTGAGTCTTGATTTGTGGATCAGTTGAGCACAATTTCTATCTACGTCAAGGCTGGACTAAAGCCGACTGCCAAAATTAGTCTTCGTAGTCGTCATCGTCATAGCCGTCGTCACCGATCAGCTCGTCAATATCCTCGATATCCTCATCCACCGTGGTCTCACTGACAACCACCACTTCTTCGATCAGTCGACCTTGTTGGCGCAACCAGTCAATAATGGAGACGCTGCTCTTAGAGGGCACAATGGAGGCACGGCGGTCGCGGTTGTACTCCGTCAAGGAAGGGTTTCTCATCTGGGGATCCTGCCATTTTGTGATTTAGCTCTTTATCTTAGCAGACCTATTCTCAGCTAGAGTTTGATTGAGAGCCTGACCCGTTCTGTGCCTCTGGACAACACTCAAGACAAAATCACCACAAAACTCATCATGGTCTGGTGATCAAGGCTCAGTCATCCACAAATCATCCACAAAAGGATCCTAATCTCATGGCACTCTCCACCAATATCAAAGCCCCCGACTTCACAGCAAAAGACACCCAGGGCAATACCCTCTCACTATCTGACTTTGCGGGCAAAACGGTCGTGTTGTATTTTTATCCCAAGGATGACACACCGGGTTGCACCAAAGAAGCCTGTAGCTTTCGGGACAACTACTCCGCCTACCAAGCCAAAGATGTGGTGGTGCTGGGGGTAAGTACCGATGACGAAGCCTCCCACCAAGCCTTTACCAGCAAATACAATCTTCCTTTCCCGCTTTTGGCGGATGTGGATGGATCCATTACCAAAGCCTATGACCTATATTCTGAGATGAATGGCATGGGCTATGCCAAGCGAGTCACCTATGTGATTGATGGCCAAGGATCCATCATTCGGGTCTATGACAGCGTTAAGACCGAAACCCATGCCAGCGATATCTTGGCGGATCTAGGCTTGTGAGCTAGCTGACGGTTTTGCCCTGTGAATGGGGACGTCTGTCTTAGTACTCCTGCGGAAGATCTCCTGAGATCAAGTTTTTCCTGAGTCAGGAGATCCTCCGTGACAAGATTTCAGTCAAGTAGAGATATTAAGAGGCGTAGTAGAACTTCTCACTGACGATCTTGCCGTCTTTCCACTTAGAGACAGAAACCTGGTGATACTGCCGGGATCCCCATTCGGCATGGGTGTAGTCGTTGTACCACTCAGAGATTGCGGGGATCCAAGGCATCCCGTAGGCCGTCCCCCAGTAGATTAAAGCCCAGC
>CAZODP010000052.1:11038-14429 GCA_964578595.1 uncultured bacterium | reverse complement strand
ATCCCCAGCAGCGTTATCCCCGTCAGAGCCATCCCCCAGCGGCACCACCCCAAACAGATGGCGGTTTGATGGGATCAGCCCCAGCCAACGATAGGGATCCCCCTCCACCCAAAGCCGGATCCCTGCCGGATGGTCGTAGTCCACCAACAGAGGTCGATGGCCGGTTTCCAGATCCACTGGCCCCTGTCGAGTGGGATAGACATGTGGCCCCAGCCAGCGGCCCGCCGGATCCTGCCAATGAATCGCCGTGGGTGGCAACAGGGATCCCTCCCGCTGGGACGCGAGGGGCAAATACGGTGCCCAAAACTCCGCAAAAATGGATCCGGTATAGAGGATCAGCAATAGGGCTAACCCCAGAGTTGCCAAGCGGTTGCGCCGTAGCTTGGCCCACCCCCTCATCGTCCCCTTCATATCAATCCCCTCTCTGGATCCGTGGGTCAGTTATAGCTGGTCAGGGTCTGAAGTGGCTGGCTCCAAAAACATTACAGGGATCCAACATCACAGGGATCCTATAATGCTGAGGCTGGATCCGATTGCCTTGAGAGAGCCATAAGCTGCCCGTGACCATCACCCCACTTTTGCAAAATCGTGATCTTTTGGAAACCCGCCTCAAAGAGATCCCTCCTGATCCTGGGGTCTATTTGATGCGAGATCATCTGGATCAGATTTTGTATGTGGGCAAATCTAAGAAATTGCGCTCACGGGTGCGATCTTACTTTCGCTTTACCAGTGATCTCTCCCCTCGGATCCAGCGGATGGTGGTGCAGGTCTGTGAGATCGAATTCATTATCACCGATACCGAAAATGAAGCCTTAGCCCTCGAAGACAATCTGATCAAAACCCATCAGCCCCCCTATAATGTCCTACTTAAAGATGATAAAAAATATCCCTATCTTTGTATCACTTGGTCTAACAACTATCCCTATCTCTACATCACCCGTCATCGCCGCCTTGATCGGCCCAAAGACAAATACTATGGCCCCTACACAGATGTGGGCATGCTGCGCTACACCCTCAGCTTGGTCAAGCGAATTTTTCCACTCAGACAACGCCCCAAGCCCCTTCACAAAGACCGAACCTGTCTCAACTTTGACATTGGCCGCTGTCCGGGGGTCTGTCAAGGCTTGATCAGTCCCGAAGATTATCAAAAAACTCTGCTGCAGGTGGCGATGATCTTTCAGGGGCAAACCGAGACCTTGATCAGTGAGTTGCAAAACCGGATGGCAGAGGCTGCCGAGAACCAAAACTACGAAGCCGCTGCTCGTTTTCGAGATCAGATCCGGGGACTATCACAATTGGGAGAAACCCAAAAAGTATCGCTGCCCAATTCCACCATTTCGCGGGATGCTTTGGCTCTGGCCACCAACGATAGTCGGGCTTGTATTCAGCTTTTTCAAGTGCGGGCTGGAAAACTGGTGGGGCGGCTGGGCTTTATGGCCCAAAATCAGGGGGATGATCCGGCCTTGATCCTGCAAAAAGTCTTGCAAGAGCACTATCAATACTGCGATTCGGTGGAGATTCCCACCGAGATTTTGGTGCAGCATGAGCTGCCCGAAGCGGACTTTTTGGAAAGTTGGCTCAGTCAAAAAAAAGGTCGCAAAGTCACCTTGATGGCCCCACAGCGACAAAGTAAAGCAGAACTGATCGAACTGGTGGAACGCAATGCCAAGTTGGAGCTAGAGCGCACCCAGCGGCTGGTGGATCGAGATTCTGCCGCTCTACAACGACTGGCGGATGTGCTGGATCTGCCCATGCCCCCCCATCGACTGGAGGGCTATGATATCTCTCATGTGCAAGGATCCGATACGGTGGCCAGTCAGGTGGTGTTTTTGGATGGGTTACCCGCCAAGCAGCACTACCGCCGCTACAAGATCCGCACCCCCAAGGTCTATGCCGGACACTCAGACGACTATGCCAGCCATGCGGAGGTGGCCCGCCGGCGGTTTGGCAAGCTGGATCCCGATCAGCAACCGGATTTGATCTTGATCGATGGGGGCAAAGGCCAGCTCTCGGCGGTGTTTGAGGTGATGCAAGAACTGGGGCTAGATCATCTGCCCATGATTGGTCTGGCCAAGCGAGAGGAAGAGATTTTTTTGCCAGGTAATCCGATCCCGATCAAGCTGCCCCCTACGGATCCGGCCCGGATGTTGTTGCAACGATTGCGGGATGAGGCGCATCGCTTTGCCTTGTCTTATCATCGTCAGCAGCGCAAAGTGCGGGCATCCACCTCAGCCCTGGAGGATATTCCTGGCTTGGGCAAACACCGCCAAAAGCTGCTGATGGAGGAGTTTCGCTCGATTGCCCGGATCCAGACTGCCCCCCCCGATCAACTGGCCCAAGTCCCCGGTATCGGCCCCAAATTGGCTCAGCAAATCTATCTTTATTTTCACCCTGAGGCTGAGATCGAAGCCGGATCCCCACAATCCAGCCCAGGGTCAGGCCAGGTCTCAGTCAGTGAATCCAGTCCCTAAAAGCCATTGACCGGGTTTTCTGTCTAGTTAGGTACGGTTACAGTAAAGTTTTTGAAGATTGAAGAAGCCTTCTCTCAGATGTCACTTGAGAACATTAGTGGCTGGTTTACGCGACGTCATTTTTTCCTCAGGGCTGATCTTGCAACTGCTCTTTCAAGTGGTGGATCAAGCGCAGCAGCTCTGTCGTCAAGGGACTCGGCCATCGGCGGCCCAACAGCTCCCCCAAGCGGCAGTAGTACCACAGGGATCCCTGTCTATCTGCCTCACAGTGCGACCAGACCTGTTCGCCCAGGTTTCTCCGGGCCAGCAATAGAGATTGCAGATTGTGCAGTTTGTCTGCCGCTGCCACCAAAAGGGCCGACTGATCGGCGGTTTCGAGCTGTTGAAGATAGATTTCTCTCTGGGTCTGCCAGCTCTGCTGGGGATCTGGAGGGTCAGCAATTGCACAACCCGAAATAATTTTTACCACTTTTTCCCCAAACCGATCGGAGATTTGCCGCTCAATCAGAGGCCGTGGCTCACCCGTATTGCGGGGGCCATCCTTGACCGCATCATGCAATAGAGCCGCTATCGCCTCATCTTCAGTTCCCCCATGCTCAAGCACAATGGATGAAACCGCCAGCGGGTGGCTGATATAGGGGATCCCGGTTCCTCGACGACTTTGGTTCACATGCCAGTAATGGGCATAGAGCATGGCTTCATCAAATCGATGGGTCAATCGTTTAAACATAGCTGTCCACCAATACTAAGAATAGAGCCAGGGTCTGAACACGGGTTGGTTCGCTAAAGAGTTCTAAAAAGTTTGGTCAGAAAGGGTTGATGGTCGGATCCACTCAGGCTTATCTCCATTTCATGTATCAGTTTATTCCACAGGATCAGGGTCTTCCTCAGCTATATTGCGCAAATTATACCTAGTTGTG
>CAZODP010000052.1:4391-10938 GCA_964578595.1 uncultured bacterium | reverse complement strand
TTCCACAGGATCAGGGTCTTCCTCAGCTATATTGCGCAAATTATACCTAGTTGTGGCGGGATCCACAGTCAAGGCCGTCATATCTTTAATCCTGAGGTCAACCCCTCAATTTGAGTCACCATTTCCGCCACTAGGACAGAGTTGATTGGGTTGATAGCCCAAGTGGGATATCGCATCTGGCAATGAGACCACGATGGCACCGGCAATTCGCTCCGTAGGGCAACCTGACCGCTTGATCCTGTTTCGAATCGCCTGAGTAGACAGGCCCAGACTCACAGCAATCTCTCTGACTGTCAGGTATGTCAATTCAGACGTAAAGCTATGGCTCATAAGTCCTATTCTCAAATGTGCAAATCTTATACCAAGTTTAAGCTCGATCCAAGGGTAACTAATTAATCAAAAAATATACATAATTCCGCAAAAAACCACTGAGCCAGCCAATACAGAGTTTGCAGTTGGCAATGGCAAACCTTATGATTGTGAGGCTTGATCGCTATGGGACTGAGTTACAACTGCTTTATGGCCAGAAAATTAGTGATTTCATCTGTTGATACAGCTCTTTGGGCCTTCATCGCCCGATTTATCCGAGATGCCGACATCACACTTGAGGATTTAGCAGTCCGGGCAAACCTATCAACTCAAGCCATCAGGGATCTGAGCAAACCCGGATCCAATCCCCAATGGGAAACCATCAAGTCACTGGCCGCAGCCCTACAGACGACCCCCGATCAGATCGCCCTACTGCTGGATGGCCCCAACTTAGATCGGCAGGGATCCTTGCGGGAAGCCAGTGGCAGCTATAGATCCTTCAGCAGTGCCGCCATTGCCTCTGACTCGGCCCAGCGACTATGGCAAGCCTACGTATCTATTGCCCAGTCGGTTGCAGCAACTCAACTGCCCGAAGACCTGCGCCCCAAGCCGGCAGATATTGTCGAAATGGCCAAGGCCAGCCTCAAGCTCCCCTGAGAAAACACTTGCGGGTGATCGTTTGGCGGCTAGATTTTAGCCGGTCAGGGTCAAGAGCAACACCTGGATCCAACCCACCACAAATCCCAGGATCCCGCCCAAATTGACGATGGCTTGGAGTTCTTGGCGGACAATTTGTTGAATGTTTTTTTCTAGGTTTGCGGGGGAGGTGGCATTAACCCGATCGATGATCACCTGATCGAGATTGAGCACTGGGATCACCTGAGTCATCAAAGATTCCAAATCCCGGTCTAAATATCGCTCCAGCACCAGCGCTAAATCGAGGCTGACCTGATCCATGGAGTTTTGGACAGCTTTGGATCCCCGCAGTCGCCGCAGCACCAACTGGGCCACCCCTTCCCAGTCGATGGACTCCCCCAGTGCCGCCAGCGCATCTGGCCCTTGGCTGCGAATGTAATCTTGGATCCCGGCCCGCAGCCCTTTGCGCAGTTGTCGAACCGCAGGCACCGGCAAACTTTGCAGGGAGAGATTTTGGATCACCTCCGTCAGACGGCCTGTTGCCCCCACATCCCGCAGCAATTGATCTAAAATCGCTTCCGCCCCATCGGGATCTTCGAGGCAGGAGGCCCGCAGCCGCAGCAGCGCGTTTTTGGCCCCAAAGAGATTGGCCACCACCCAATAGGTGCCTGTGGCCCGCTCCCGAAAGCCCTCGTCGATGGCATCGATATTTTTGTCGGTGAGAAAGTCCACCAAACTCTGGCGCAGGACACGAGGCGGCAAGATCTGCTCTAGGACCCAAGTGGATATCTCGCGGGCCTGACTATCCGAAACCCGTATTTCCAATAACACCTGATCAAACAGTTGGGTGATCGGGGCATCCAGCCAGTCCTCCTGCCGGGAGAGCACCTTGAGCAGACGGGGCAGCGATTCCCCAAACAAATCCTTGAGGATCCGGGCCAAAACTTGGGCGGTTTGATCCTGTTTGTCGGGATTTTCGAGCCGATCCAGGGCAATTTTCAGCAGCCAGCGGATCCCCGATCGCATCCGTTCTGTTTCCAGCAGCCGCCGGGCCAGATTGCGCAGTTCCTCCGGCGTCAGCAACGATCCCATGATGGTCTTGGAGATCTGCTTGGCCAAGCGGGGTTGATTTTGGGGGATCAGTCCGGGGGTAAACGGCAGCCGCCGCCCCAAGACTTTGTAGGGTCGATAGGGCCGAAATAGCATTTTGAGGGCTAGATCATTGGTGAAGTAGCCAATCACCAAACCCGCCACCGGAGGGATCAGAATGCGCCAAAGTGCCATGAAGCTGCGGTCAAAAAGGATGGATCCTAACTTTAGCCAGCATACTGTGAGGGTTGACGCTGGTGCTTGTGTAGGGTTCACCAGGCCCGATCCGGCTGGATCCATCCTGTCACTTGTCTTGGGGATCTCAGGAAAATCAGATCTCAGTAAAATAGGACATAACCTGTCTTCTGCCGCCTAGATGCGCCGATCCGATCATGTTTGAGCAAATCCTCTTTCCGGTCGATCAGTCCCGCGAAACCAGCCATGCCACCAATCTTGTGGCAGATATGGCCCAACGCTACAGCAGCCGCCTGATCCTGCTCTCTGTCCTCGATGACTCAGCCCTGGATCCGGCTCAACTCCCACAAGCCCGCCAAGTGCTTCAGGGCCTCCTCCAACAGAGCGAAGCCGCCTTCCAAAAAGTGGGGATCCCTGCCATCAAGAGCGAATACCGAGAGGGCCGAGTCCCCTTTGTGATCTGCGATGTGGCCGATGAACTGGGGGTGGATCTGATCATCATGGGTAGCCGAGGACTGGGGGCAGGGGAAGATATCTCCCACAGTGTCAGCAATCGAGTCATCAACCTAGCCCCTTGCCCGGTCTTGGTGGTGCCCTAAACCGCTTTGGCCTGATTTCTGTGACAATTATGTAACAATGTGTAAAAATCCTGAGGATCCCTTGTTCCTTCAGACCCGTGGGGATCCCAATTGTGTCAAAATCATAAGCCACTCAACCTGATAACCCAAACCCCGCTATGGAAACACTTTCTACAAAAAACGCCCCCCAAGAGACTAGCTCAGACAAGCGGGGCCAAAATAAATCCTCCCAAAAGGCCTTCGACTTGATGAAAAACTTTTCGGAGACCTATGCCCAGCGCACAGATACTTATTTTTGCGTGGATCCGAGCGTCACCATGGCGGTGATTGAGGGTCTGGCGGTTCACAAAGAGACCCTGGGTGCTCCCCTCTGCCCCTGTCGTTTTTATGAGGACAAAGAAGCCGAGGTTAAAAATGGCTACTGGAACTGCCCCTGTGTGCCCATGCGAGAGCGCAAAGAATGTCACTGTATGCTGTTTTTGACCCCCGATAATGACTTTGCAGGTCAATCCCAAAAGGTCGAAGATATCGCTGTGGAGTATTGATCAGAAGAGCTTTGGTTAAAAGAGCTTTGGGCAGCTTTGGGCTTCAGAGGCGATTTTGCCGACGACGTTCGCCGATGCCACAATCTCCGCAGCATTCAGGCCGCTTTTCGTCATTCCAGTGGATGCAGGCCCGGCAGCCTGAGGTCATCTCTGGCCAACGTTCCTGAATCAAGAGCTGGCGGAGCTTTAAGTCTTGTAAAGTCGAAGTTGAAGCAGAAGATTGAGGATGAGATTTTGGCTGATTCATGATCTCTGATGGTTCCGCAGCGTCATGATCTAGGTATAGGAGATTGACTCCATCCACAACCGGAAAGATCCTGATCGCTTAAGGATCCAGTTTTCAATTGTTAATTGGGCGTTAATCAGATCTCAATCAATCTCAACACCCCTGAAAGTTGCTCAGTCATTGCACCGTCAAAGGATCCTTTTGTCGAGAAATATCAATCTGTGTAAAGTCTGTGTAACGAAATAACCGATTGATTCGAGCGCAGAATCGCTGCTCAGCTCTGCTCCACTTAGATAATTTAGATATCTGATCTAGGTGTTTTGGAGAGCTGCCTCGATGGCTCGCTCCAAAATCTCGGATCCCGCTTGCACCGATTCAATCCGACACAGCTCTGCCCGGTAGGCCGCTGCCCCCGGAAAATCTTTGGCATACCAGCTCATGTGTTTGCGAGCTTGGCGCACCCCCGATTGGCCCTTGGTCTCCCACAGTCCTTGCAGATGCTCTTGAGCCAGTTGCAGTCGCTCCACCACGGTGGGCAGTTGAGGCCGGGATCCGGTTTTGAGCACCTGATCCACCTGACCCACCAAGTAGGGGTTGCCCATCGTGCCGCGGGAGCACATCACCCCGTCCGCTCCTGTGATCTCCAGACATTGAATGGCTGCCTCCGGCGAAAAAATATCCCCATTGGCGATCACCGGGATCCCTATGCTTTGTTTGACTTGGGCGATCCACTCCCAGCGAGCAGTGCCATTAAAGCCTTGGGCACGAGTCCGGCCATGCAGCGTCAGCAGTTGTGCCCCGGCGTTTTCGAGTCGCTTGGCAAAATCGAGGATATTGATCTCTTGGTCACACCAACCCAGCCGAGTTTTGACGGTTACGGGCACATCAACAGCCTTAACCACCGACTCCACAATCTGGGCCGCTGTATCGGGATCCCGCAATAGAGAGGATCCACCGCCGTTTTTGGTGATTTTATTCACCGGGCAGCCCATATTGATATCCACCAATGTGGCCCCTTCCTCCACCGCCATCTTGGCCGCCTCCGCCAAAAAGTGAGGCCGACAATCAAAAAGCTGGATCCCAATCGGATCCTCTCCGGGGGCCACCTCCATGATCTGGGGTAGATCGTGGGCATAGTGCAGCCCGGTGGCATTGACCATCTCGGTGTAGACAATACTCTGGGGCGCAAACCGGCGCACAAAATGGCGAAAGACCCGATCGGTCACCCCCGATAGAGGGGCCTGAAAAACGCGACTGTGTAGCACAACGGATCCCACCCGCAATGGAGTAGACAGCCGATCCTTTAGCTCAGCAGATAGCGTCACAGATGCCATAAAACATCAAAAAAACTACCATCAATCACAAGCGGATCCCACCCGGATCCAAGGTTCTATCTTTTCTTTCTATCCTTCTTTATTGACAAAGTAGAGCTGACCCATCACCCGCGCCCGCTTGATGGCAACGGTCAACTCCCGCTGCTGCTTGGCCGTCAGACCCGTGATTCGCCGAGGCAGAATCTTGCCCCGCTCGGTGATAAACCGCTTCAGCAACTCAGTATCTTTGTAATCAATCGGATCGCCGGGTTTGATGGGCGAGAGCCGCTTGCGCATATAAGCCATGGGTCAGGATCCTTCGGTTGATGGAGGTTTATTGAATTAGAAGACAGCAGAGAGACTATTTGATCTCTTTGTGGACGGTATGACGGTTGCAGTGGGTGCAGAATTTTTTCAGCTCTAGCCGCTGGGTGGTGTTGCGCCGATTTTTCATGGTGGTATAACGATTAACACCAGCAGACCGCTTGTCTGGGTTGGTGCGGCACTCGGTACACTCCAGGGTGATGATCAGCCGAATATCTTTGGCCTTGGCCATGGGGGACTCCAAATTGAGACGCGATCACCCATTATCCTATGGTTTTCGGTCTCTATCAACCCATGTGGGGGGGGGATAATCTTTTTTGGCGTTTTTGGGGCGCAGAGAACGGGTATTTTGGCCCAAATCCCGCTTAAACCGTCCTGCCTGATCGCTGAGATTGGCCACGGTGGGGTTGCGTTTGGCCTGTTTGATCCAGCGGTCCAAGGTGTCTTGAATCTCTTGGGCCGAATCGCTCTCCATCAAGTCGGTCAAGAGTTGGGCGGCTTTTTCGTCCAGTTGATAACCCTGGTCTGACTCCACCACTTGCGTGCGGCCCGCTTTGTCGTGGAGGGCTTGCCGTTTTTCGGGATCAAACAGTGCAAATAGGGCATCCGCCCCCAAGGGTACCAACAGGGCTTCTGTCAGCACAAACAGCGACACCACCCCCTCGCGGGCCACTGATCGCACCACCGAGGGGGATGTTTCGGTCTCGGTATCAATGGTTTTGAGGTTGAATAGCCATTTGCCCAAACTCTGACCCTGGGGGCGGGACTGAAGATAGCCGCGATTGACCAGCCAAGTGGCAAAAAAAGCCCCATACCCAGCCATATCCACCGCAGCGGATCCACTGCCCACCAATCCTGCCACCCCTTGGGCCAGATAGGCGGCCCCCAATCCCAGGCCAAAGTCCACCGCAAAAGCACCCAACCGCTTGCGCCAAGAGGCCGGCCTAAAGGTTGGGGTTTCTAGCTCAGTGGCTGGGGCCGTTCCTGTCTCAGGGATCCCAGGCCGCAGAGCAGAGGCAGGCAAGGCATCGAAAGTTCTCCACTCTGTCTCAGCCGGACGATAGGGGCGCGGCTCAGGGCGGGGGGGTCGTGATTGAGGCCGGGGTTGATGGGAATCCGGGTTGGAACCATAGGATCCCGGTCTGGCTGGATTAGGACGGGGATCAGAATATCTGGGATCGGGGTATCTCGGATCGGGGTATTTGGGATTGGTGGGGCGCGACGGCATGGGCCGAGGAGGCATACCTCTGGGAGGATAAGGGTTGGAGCCAGATGAATTGGAGCCAGATGAATTGGAGCCGGAAGGATTGGATCCCGACGGGTTAGAACCTG
>CAZODP010000052.1:0-4291 GCA_964578595.1 uncultured bacterium | reverse complement strand
TTGGAGCCAGATGAATTGGAGCCGGAAGGATTGGATCCCGACGGGTTAGAACCTGGATTTTGGGAGGATTGGCGGGGATCGCTCGGATCTGGCATCGGCAGCAACCGTGTAACTTCAGGGTTGTGTAACTTTAGGGTTGAGTTTTCCTATCTTAACGTCCTCAACACAGATCCTCAGGTCTGGATCCCCTGATCAGGCTCGGATCCGAGGATCTCGTCTTGATAGCGGTGATAGATCTCCAAAACCTCCGGTTGGACTTTATCAAAAGCATTCACCACGATGGGATCAAAATGTTTGCCCGTATCCTGCTCGATCAGGGCGTAGACCTCTTCAAGGGTCCAAGGTCTTTTGTAAGGGCGACGGCTGCTGAGGGCATCAAACACATCCGCCAAAGCCACGATCCGGCCTTCGAGGGGAATATCTTCACCGGCTAAGCCACGGGGATAGCCACTGCCATCGTACTTTTCGTGGTGGGTCAGGGCGATCAGAGCACTTTTTTGCATCAGCTCAGAGGAAGACTGGCTGAGGATCTTGTGACCAATCATGGGATGGCCCTGGATCACCAGCCGTTCTTCGGGGGTGAGGGGGCCAGGTTTGAGCAGGATGGCATCTGGGATCCCGATTTTGCCGACATCGTGCATGGGGCTGGCGTAGAGGATCAGCTCTTGCTCCTGGCTAGAAAAACCCAATGCTTTGGCGATCAGACGAGAGTAGTTGCTCATGCGTTTGATGTGCAGAGCGGTGTCTTGGTCGCGGTATTCTGCCGCCATCGATAGACAGGTGATGGTCTCGAAATAGGCGGATTTGAGTTCTGCTTGTAAACGTACATTGTGATGGGCCACCGCAGCTTGTGAGGCCAGAGCCTCCGCCACACTGACATCAATGCCCGAAAACGGGATCGGATCCTGAGATTGCGGATCGAGGCGGTTGATCAGTTGCAAGGCCCCCACGGTTTGGCCGGTGGGATCCCGCATGGGCACCGTCAGCACAGAGCAGGTGCGATAGCCGGTGCGCTGATCAAATGAGGGATTAAACCGATAGGGCAGCTCATCCGTCAGTTGGTAGACATCAGGGATATTCAGGACCCTGCCCTGCAACACCACAAATCCAGCAATGCTATCAGGACTCAAGGGTAGAGTTTCATCCTGGAGCGTGTAGTCATCACTCAAGAAAAATTGCAGTCGCTCCCCCTGCCGCAGATACAGTGTGCCTCGGTCGCACCCGGTCAATTCTTGAGCTTTGCTCACAATCAGGTGCAAAAGATTACTCAGATCCAACTCGGCGGAGAGGGCGATCCCCACTTCAATCAGGCGGCGGGCCATCTCTGATGCCATGTGACTACTATTAGGATCCATGACTGGAAGCGGAGCAGCTTCTGCTGAGGGGCTGAAGGAGCCTTGATGAGAAGAGGGGTCAAGAGGCATAGGTTGACCTGAGTGACTCAATGGAGGAACTGTTGACTCGCTATGTCCTGTGAGAGTGTGTGAGGCCGTATCGCTCTGCCGCCAGAAGAAATAACACTAGGAGAAATAACAAAAGAATAACAAAGACTTGTCTCTGATTCTGTTCTTTCTGCTTAGCTGTTTGATGTTTGATCAGATGGGATTTTGATCAGAGGCGCAGGAGAGTGATCGAGATTTTCTTATGGCCCATGCAGGCTTCGGTATCGGATCCAGGATCCCGCTGCCGGTCAGGATAACGACCTGTGTAATGGTAACAATCTTGTTCTTGCAAAAAGCCCAGGGGCAACGGTTGAGTACAGACTGGCACAAAGACGATCTCTGGATCCGGGGCCTCTGGAGGCAAAGTTGGGAAATTAACATTCCAATAGGATCCCGGTTGGCGGGGTTGATCTGTCAGGAGATGCAAAATCTTGGTGGCCCATTGCTGTGCTCGACCCCAATCTTCGGGGATCCCTGGGGTGGTGTGAAGCGAAAAGGCGATGGCCGGGATCCGATGCAGAGCCGCTTCCCGCACGGCTGCCACAGTCCCAGAGGTGTAGATATCGGCCCCCAGATTGGATCCAGCATTGATGCCCGATAGTACCCAATCGATGGTTTTGACCAGGGTGGCTAACCCCAGTCGGACACAGTCTGCCGGAGTACCAGCCACCGCAAACGATACCTCGTCTCGATGCTCCACATGGATGGGCTGATAGGTGCTGAGTCGGTGCCCACAGCCGGATTGCTCGGTTTGGGGGGCCACCCGAAAGGCCATTGGATTCTGAGTTGGATCCTGGGCCAGCTCCCGCTGCTGCCAAAAATCCTGCACCGCCTGCTGCAAAACCCGGATCCCTGGCGCATCGATCCCGTCATCGTTGGTCAGCAATACCCGCATCGGATCCCCCAGAGCACAACGCAATCTTTTGCAATAGTTCTAGCCTAATCCTTTTCGAGGGTCTATTTTCACGGGTCTATTTTTGGGATGTTTTTTCGAGATGTTTTTGACCAGCCTGCTGGAGTTTGGGATCCTGCCTAAACAAATCCAGAAGTTTTGCTGCTGGCAGGAATGGAACGCTGTACCCTAAAAAAACGTTACCAGAGATTCTGGCGAGGCGATTGACTGCTCAGAACCTTGATGATCACAACCCTGGTGATCACAACCCTGGATCGGCACTCTGCACCAACGACTGAGGACTATCAGCATGACGACACGATTGGCTATCAACGGCTTTGGGCGCATCGGGCGTGCTTTGTTACGGACGCTTTTGGCGGATCCCGGAGATTTGCAGGTGGTGGCGGTTAACGATCTCACAGATCCGGGAAATTTGGCCTATCTGCTGGAATATGACTCGGCCTATCGCTGGCTCGGTCACCCTGTAACGGTGGATAACGATCACCTCAGGGTGGGGGATCTGTCGATTCAGGTGTTGGCCCAGCGGGATCCTGAGCAGTTGCCCTGGACTGATATGGGGGTGGACATTGTGGTGGAGTCCACAGGCTTTTTTACCAGCCGCGATGGAGCTGCCAAGCATTTGACCGCCGGCGCCAAAAAGGTGATCATCTCGGCCCCCGCCAAAGGCCCGGATCTGACAGTGGTGATGGGGGTCAACCAAGACCAGTATGATCCGGCAGAACACCATATTGTCTCCAATGCGTCCTGCACCACCAACTGTCTGGCCCCGGTTGCAAAGGTTCTGCTAGATACATTTGGCATTGAAGCGGGAATGCTGACCACCTGTCATGCCTACACAGCAACTCAGGCCCTTGTGGATCGCCCGGATGCCAAAGACTTTCGGCGGGGGCGAGCGGCGGGGGTATCGATTGTGCCGTCCTCCACAGGTGCAGCTACAGCAGTGGCTCTGGTGTTACCTCAGCTCAAGGGCAAGATGGACGGCATGGCTCTGCGGGTGCCTACCCTCACCGGATCCGTGGTGGATTTTGTGGCCCGCACCGAACAGCCTGTCGCGGTGGAATCCGTCAATGCAGCCTTTGAACAGGCCGCCCATGGGGCCATGCAAGGGATCCTGGGGATTGCCCATGCCAATGCGGTCAGCTCCGATATCATCGGGGATCCGCGTTCAAGTATTGTGGACAGCAGTTCGACGTTGGTGCTGGGGGATCGCATGGTTAAGGTGATCTCTTGGTATGACAACGAGTACGGTTATGCGTCTCGTGTTAAAGATTTGGCTCAATTGATGGCCTCTAAACTCTAGGTTTGGGTACTGTTCATTTCTTTGAGGCTGTTGAATGAGTGTCAGCCTCCTCACCCTTAGGGGGCCACTGATAGCGTTTCTGAATCTCGTGAGGTAAAGACCTAAGTCAGGATCCCTACCAGCCATGAACGAGAGGTATCTCGCCTGAGTGGAAAAGGCTGTATAACCAGTTCACTCAGTTCACTCAAGATAAAACCCTTCCGGAAAGCGGGTTTGGGCATCAAGGGCGATGTCCACCAATAGGGCTTGAGCAAGGCGGGTGCAGGAGAGATCGGTGCCGCGCAAATTAGCCCCGGTCAAATCCGCTTTGTACAAGTCCGCCCCTTTGAGACAGGCATGGCTGAGATTGGCCCCCCGTAGCTTGGCCCCCCAAGCCTGGGATCCGCTCAGATTGGCTCCCCAGAGGTTGGCCTGACTGAGATTGGCTCCCCACAATAGGGATCCGCTGAGATTGGCCTCACCGAGCTGGGTGCCCACCAGTTCCGCCTGACAAAAATTGCTCTGCATCAGCTGGGATCCCCACAGATCCGCCCGGGAGAGTTTGGCCTCCGCAAAGATGGCCTCTGTGAGAATGGCCCCCCGCAATCGGGATCCGCGCATATCAATGCCGCCAAATTGCCGTTCTCCCCTCTGGTA
>CAZODP010000051.1:12161-20968 GCA_964578595.1 uncultured bacterium | reverse complement strand
ATGGGTCGGCTGGGATTCGAACCCAGGACCGATCGGTTAAAAGCCGAGTGCTCTACCGCTGAGCTACCGACCCAAAGGATGTGCCGTATCCTATTCAATATTTTTAGCCTTCCGATTATAGCAAAGCAATTTCGACAAAGAGGATCCATCTCAAAAGAACCTGGCAGAGTAGTCCCATCAGCTCACTCCCTCAGAACTGAATAGAATCACTCAAAATCCTGAGGGATCCCCTACTATGCTTAGTGGAGTGATGAGTCCTGAGGTGAACCGTGCTGGATCTAAAACGCTTGAGAGAGGATCCTGAAGCCATAGGTCGGGCCATGACTCAGCGGCGGGCACCGGTGGATCTGGATCAGATTTTGACGCTTGATCGTCAGCAACGCAGCCTCCAAACCCAGCGTTCTGATCTGCAGGCGGAAAGCAATAGCATCGGCAAACAGGTGGGCCAAGCCATCAAAGGGGGAGCCGATCCCCAAGGATCCGAGGTGGTAGCCCTGCGGCAACGGGGGGTTGATCTCAAGGATCAAATTGCTGGGATTGAAGTCCAAGAGCGAGAGCTGATCCAACAGATTGAGGGGTTGCTATTGCGGGTGCCCAATCCACCCCTAGCTGTGGTGCCGGTGGGCCAGAGCGAGGCCGATAATGTCGAGCTGCGCCGCTGGGGGGATGAGTTCAAACCTGCCCATCCCGTTAAACCCCATGACGAGATCGCCCTAGAGCTGGGGATCCTGGAGCTGGAGCGGGCGGTCAAAATTGCCCAATCGCGGTTTGTGGCCTTGATGGGGGCGGGGGCAGCCCTAGAGCGAGCCTTAGCGGCAATGATGCTGGATCGCCATACTCAAGCGGGTTACGTGGAGGTGATCCCCCCTTTCTTGGTCAATAGTCCCACCTTACAGGGCACAGGGCAGTTGCCCAAGTTTGCCGAGGATGGCTTTCAGTGTGCTGAGGATGATCTGTGGCTGATCCCAACGGCTGAGGTGCCTCTGACGAACTTGTATCGGGGCGAAGTCATGGATGCGGCAGCCCTACCGTTAAACCTTTGCGCCTTTACCCCTTGCTTTCGACGGGAGGCGGGCAGCTACGGCAAAGACACCAGAGGGCTGATTCGACTCCATCAGTTCAACAAAGTGGAGATGGTCAAGCTCACGGCCCCAGATCAATCTGAGGCCGAACATGAAAAACTGGTACAGGATGCTGAAGCGATTTTGCAGATGCTGGAGCTACCCTACCGAGTGCTGGAGCTGTGTACCGCTGATCTGGGCTTTTCGGCTAGCCGCTGCTATGACGTCGAGGTCTGGATCCCCAGCCAAAATCAGTACCGGGAGATATCGAGCTGCTCCAACTGTTGGGATTTTCAGGCCCGTCGGGCAGATATCCGCTGTAAAACTGCCGGACAAAAGGGCACCGATTACGTCCACACCCTCAACGGATCCGGCCTAGCCGTCGGTCGCACCATGGCTGCCCTCCTAGAAAATGGTCAGCAGCCTAACGGTTCCATTCGGATCCCTGCCGCAGTCAGGCCCTTTCTGTCAGAACGCTACCTAACCCCAGAAGGGATCCTCAAGACAAGTTATTGAAAAATCAGTTGATAAACCCCTGATCCCTCAAACCCACAGCCTATTTGGGAACTGAAGCTCAAGGACAAGGCCCAGAGCCAAAACTGACATCAGCCAAACAGTTTAACCAAAGGGGATCCGGTGATCACTTCTGTAGCGATTAGAGCCACAAACCCGATCATGGCCAAACGACCGTTGAGGGTCTCGGCATACTCAGTGAACCCAAAGCGAGGGGTGCTGTCCACATACATTTCGGGTTCGATGGCGTAGTTGTTGAGGCGTCCACCTTCTTCCACAACAACAGAACGATAATTAGGCATGATGTCTCTCGTAATTTATCTACTTTGATAGTATCAAGCATTGTTAAGTTTTGCAACAAACTTACCGGCTTAGATTATTCCTGCATTCAGGCTGAGATGGTGCCTCGCACCGCTGGAACCAAAGTACAGCCACTGATTCGCCAGCTCTGATCCGGCTGCTGCTCTAGGCTGTAGAGGGCAATCACCCGCTCCCCTTCTGGCCCCACCAGCCGCACCCGCTGCACAAGGGATCCAGCCGTGGTGGTCAAATCCAAAAACTCCACCGCTTGGGGTCGATAGACCGGCGCGTATTGGGACTGCACCATCTGCAAAAACCGCTCTGGGGATCCGATCTGGGCCTGGATCCCTGGGGCGGCGTAGCCAAAAGCCCGATCAGCATCATCCGTCTGAAATGCGTCCAGTTGAGCACGGATCACGGTTTGGATTTGATCGGCCTCAGTGGGGCTGACGGGTGAGGGGTTAACCGGCTCTGAACCGGAGGAATCTGGCTCAATGGCTTGAGCATAAGCCGCCCCAAGTCCTGAAAATCCGGATCCTGAAAATCCAGAACCCAAGCAGGCAAGACAACAAAGAAAAAGTATCAACGATGGGGTTCGCATAGGCGAGAAAGAGTAGGGGTTAACAGCATATTAAAGGAATATTACAGGACGGATCCAATCCCTCATGTTCACGGTGATGCTTTATTCAACCCCGATATTTTTGAAAAACCAGCGTGACATTGTGGCCCCCAAACCCAAAAGAATTAGAAAGAGCCACATTCACCACCTGTTCCCGGCTGATATTGGCCACATAGTCTAAATCACACTCAGGACTGGGATCCTCTAGGTTGATGGTGGGGGGCAGTTGGTCTTTGTAAACCGCCAAGACAGTGGCTACCGCTTCAATGCCACCGGATCCACCCAAGAGATGTCCCGTCATGGACTTGGTGGAACTCATGGCCAACCGATGGGCGTGATCCCCAAGGGCTGTTTTAACGGCAGTGGTCTCGGTGCTGTCGTTAAGGGGGGTGCTGGTGCCGTGGGCATTGATGTAGTCCACCGCCTCCGCTGGGATCCCGGCATCTTTGAGGGCCAGTCGGATGGCGCGGGCAGCCCCTTCACCCCCAGGGGAGGGGGAGGTGATGTGGTAGGCATCACAGGTGAGACCATAGCCCACAATCTCGGCGTAGATTTTGGCCCCCCGTTGCAGGGCATGATCCAGATCTTCGAGTAACAAAATCCCGGATCCTTCCCCCATCACAAAGCCATCCCGGTCTTTGTCAAAGGGTCGGCTGGCGCGGGTGGGATCTTGATTGCGCAGGGATAACGTCCGGGCTGAGGCAAATCCGGCAATCGAAAGGGGTGTGATGGCAGCCTCCGTGCCTCCGGTGATCATGGCCTGAACATCCCCCCGCTGGATCAGTCGAAAGGCATCCCCAATCGCATTGGATCCAGCAGCACAGGCGGTCACCGTACAGGAGTTTGGCCCCTTGGCCCCCACCGTAATCGCCACCTGACCGGCAGACATATTGGCGATCATCATCGGCACCATAAAGGGACTGCACCGATCGGGGCCTTTTTGCAGATAGACCGTCTGCTGGTCTTCCATCACCCTCAGCCCCCCCACCCCGGTGCCGATGATCACCCCCACCTGCTCGGCATTGAGTTCAGTGATCTTAAATTGGGCATCCTCGAGGGCCTGCAGCGCCGATCCGATGGCAAATTGCACAAACCGATCCGCCCGCTTGGCCTCTTTGCGATCCATAAAATGGGTGGGATCAAAGTCTTTGACCTCACCGGCAATTTTGCAGGCATGGCGGCTGGGATCAAACAGGGTGATGGGCCCGATCCCTGATCGGCCCGCCATCAACCCTTGCCAATAAGCCTCCGTGGTATTACCCAACGGGGTCAGGGCACCCAACCCAGTCACCACAACGCGGCGAGGTGTAACAGAGGGACGATAGGAAGCTGAGCTGACCATGAGTAATTGGCAGTGATTGAAAATGTATCAAAATGTTGGGCAATCTGTGGACAATGCCAGACTGGCGCGGTTAACCCCGCAACCGGCCCTAGACGACTGCCAGACTATTGCCCCTCAAACTGGATCCTACAACCAGCCGCCAACAACAATAGTTTGAACCATGCTCACCATCCTATCTAAACAGTCGTTTCCAAACAGTCAGTAGGAGATTGGGACGAGTCATCAAACAATCTCTAGGAGATAGCTCTCAATCACGGGATCCGGTTTTTCAAAGGATAACAACCCCAAACTAAGCAGCCTTACTGGTGATGTACTTGATGGCATCTTGAACCGTGGTGATCGCCTCAGCATCTTCGTCAGGGATCTCGATGTCAAATTCCTCTTCAAACGCCATCACCAGCTCCACCGTATCGAGGCTGTCGGCCCCCAGATCGTTTTGAAAGTTGGCTTCGGGGGTGATTTTGCCATCTTCGACTCCCAACTGATCGGCCACAATCTTGCGAACGCGGCTGTAGATCTCATCGGCACTCATAAGCTCCCTCTGGTAATCGCGTAGTATGGAATGGCGTCAGAACTCAGGCCCACGGTTGCTCAACACTGCTTCAGATCGGGCATCAGGTGCAATGGGCCGTCTGAGGGAATGTCCTGAAGGTGGGCAGTTATCTATCTTATAGGATCCTGTCCTGTTATGAGTTGATCCTGGGTTGAACGGGTCTGATCTTGAGCAATCTGACTTGGGGGATACCGGTGCCAGTTGGGGAGGTGTCTACCGAGCTTAGTCCACTGAGCTTTTACTAATATCTTGGGATGTACTGGCCAATTCCCCTGGCAAGGCCCTGATTCCCCCCCCACAACGAGAGCTGATCAAGAGCTTGTCACCCTATGGCGATCAACCATATGGAGAGTCTCAACTCGGATCATCAGGATTACGAATGGGGGGGGCAGGAACCACAATAAAACCATGCTGCCGAAAAACCGTCTGAAACCTCAAGATCCCAGAGCCAAAGTAAAAAAATGCCTGCCCACGAGTGTTGCCCGAAACATGTTTGCGATCCGCATTCCAAAAGCTAATTCTATGATCCGTAAAACAAAGGGCACGGCAATGGCTGACCAAAGTTAGAAACCAGCGGGTTTCTGTAGCATTATTAACTAATACAATGCCTTCGGCAAAATGTCCCAATCTGTATTGCTGCACAAATCGATTCACCGCATGAGCGCACAGCCCCGCCGAGTAGGGGGGATTCATAAAAACTCGGATCCCTGCTCCCAGATTCCAGTCTTGATCAAAGGCAGAGTTTTCAGGGGTAAAGATC
Organism: uncultured bacterium; assembly: GCA_964578595.1. GTDB lineage: Bacteria > Cyanobacteriota > Cyanobacteriia > Thermostichales > Thermostichaceae > JAAUUM01. The sequence continues at coordinate 15,820 of CAZODP010000051.1, read as the reverse complement.
CATTTGGCTTGGACAATTTGATTGGCTGTTTCGGTGGTGAATGGATCCAGATCGATCCCGCCCATCACAGCTCTGACGGAATCCAAGTAGGCCGGAGGAGTAAACCAAGAGTCAGCATCCCTGGGCTTTTGGGTGGGCTGGCGGCCAATATAGGCCAATGTTTTGGCATCTGCTTTATCAGTATCTAATGGATCTTCTAGTTGAACTTCTAATGGAGTATCTACTGTGTCGATAACAGGGCTGCTAAGCTCTGGATCCGTTGATTTTGGCATCATCTGCTTTTCAGAAAATCACTCGCAATAGATTCACAATAGATCACAGTAGACTGTCCACAAACTTCGCCAACCGATCCAAACCTTTATCCAACATATCTAGCCCAGTGGCATATGAAAGCCGCACGCAGTCATCTTGCCCAAAAGCCGCCCCAGGGATCCCGGCCACATGGTGTTCTGTAAGCAGCCGCTGACAAAACTCCCCCGATCTGAGGCCCGTTTGCCCAATCGTCGGAAACACATAAAAGGCCCCCTGCGGACGGGCACAGGTGATCCCTTTGATGGCAGACAGCCGCTCCAACACATGATCTCGACGAGCCTGCATCACCTGTCGTTTGGCTTCGACCCACTCTGGTAACCGCGGATCCGTCAGGGCCGTCAGGGCACCATACTGAGCAAAGGTACAGACATTGGAGGTGCTGTGACTCTGAAGACTGATGGCGGCTCGAATAATGGCGGTCGGCCCCGCTAGATAGCCCAATCGCCAACCGGTCATGGCAAAGGCTTTGGCAAATCCATTGCTGGTGATGGTGCGGGCCAAACTCTCAGCAGACAAGGATCCAAAGCTGACCTGTTCTAGGTCGTCATAGAGCAACTTTTCATAGATCTCATCAGAGACCACATACAGATGGGGATATCGCAGCACAACGTCCGCCAAAGCCTCCAGCTCAGATCGGGTGTAGACGGCCCCGGTGGGGTTACTAGGGCTATTGAGCACCAGCAACTTGGAGCGAGGGGTGATGACTGCCTCCAACTGAGCCGCCGTCAGCTTAAACCCTTGGGCCTCCTGAGTCGAAACCACCACAGACTGTGCCCCCGCCAGTGTCACCATTTCTGGATAACTGACCCAGTAAGGAGCCGGAATAATCACCTCATCCCCCGGCTGTAACAGCACCATCAGCAAATTAAATAGGGTTTGTTTGCCACCATTGGAGACCATCACCTGCTCTGGAGCATAGTCAAGGTGATTATCAATCCGCAATTTTTCGGAGATGGCTTGGCGGAGAGACGGGATCCCAGCCACAGGGCCATAGCGGGTCTGTCCGTCTTGCAGGGCGCGAATGGCGGCATCCCGCACCGGATCCGGGGTCTCAAAGTCCGGCTCACCCGCACTCAAACTACAGACATCAATGCCGTTGGCCCGCATGGCAGCAGCCTGAGCCGAGATCGCCAACGTTGCGGAAGGGGTTAGATGGGCAACACGAGATGCCAGCACCAAGACTGCTCCAGAGGATTTTTGGGTCAGGCTTATTACGCTAGCAAACTCAGGCCGTCTCTGATGTTTGTGGGGCATCCAAAAGCCGGGATCCATCCACCAAGACCAGCTCGTGCCCCTCCAGATCCGCCAACAGATCCCAAAATTCCCCATCCTGGGATCCGGGCAAAAACCCCTGCACCGTCACCTGCAAAGGCGGGAAATGCTTGTCCCCTTGGGGTTGTCGCTGCACTGTCACGGTGATGGCCCCCTTGCGGGAGCTGATATCCCCCCGCAGATTAAACCCGGCCTCAGCCCCATCTTCAATCGGGGCAAAATCCTCTTCGGGCCGTTCGACTTCAGGATCCATCTGATCCCACTCCGCCTCAGACAGACCCAGGATCCGGATCACACTCAGCCCCATCACCTGATTGGGCCGAGGCTGCGGTTGGACATAAAACCAATGGGGCAGATCCAGCTCCAGACACCGGGTGAATTGCTTCAGAAGCTGCGCCCGTCCTGGGGTGGTGGGGTACTCTACCCCTTCATCCGTCACCAATGTGGCCTGAGAGATACTACCGGGGACAGGGGTGAGGATCCCTTTGACCAAACCGAGGGCGCGGTAGTGGAGGGGATGAGCGGTGGGAGGGATCGGATTCATGATGGGCCACAAATGCTGAGCTAAAGACAGACAAAAACAAACATTGATCTAGGCTACACCGTTTACCGGATCCCGCTCGGCCCACACCAGAAACATTCCAGCCGCTGAGTTGACGGATCCGGTGGTTGACTAACCGGCTCTGAACTTGCTCTGGACTCTTCAGACTTGAGCCACCCCCACAGGGCAAGACACACCTGTTCCCCCCAAGCCACAGTAGCCACCAGGATTTTTGGCCAGGTATTGCTGGTGATAGTCCTCGGCGTAGTAGAACGGGGGAGCCTCAATAATCTCGGTGGTAATGGCCCCATACCCAGCCTTGTCCAGAGCCTGCTGAAAAGCGGCTTGGGAGGCTTGGGCCTGAGCGTTTTGGCTCTCAGAGTAAGTATAAATACCAGAGCGATACTGGGTACCCACATCATTGCCCTGCCGCATGCCCTGGGTGGGATCGTGATTTTCCCAAAAGATTTTGAGGATGCCCTCATAGCTGATCACCTGAGGATTAAACACCACCAGCACCACTTCGTTGTGGCCGGTCATGCCGGTGCAAACCTCTCGATAGGTGGGATTGGGGGTGACCCCGGCGGCGTAGCCCACCGCAGTGGAATAGACCCCCTCCGCCTGCCAAAACTTGCGCTCAGCCCCCCAAAAGCAGCCCATGCCAAACAGGCCCGTCTCAGATCCATCTGGAAAAGGCGGTTTGAGGGGGTTGCCGTTGACAAAGTGCCGATCGGGCACCGAGATCGGATCCGCCCGACCCGGTAGAGCTTCATCCACCGTCGGCAGGCTCAATTTTTTGCCCAGCTTTTGACCAAATCCAAACAATGCCATGAGGGATCCACCTGTGTTGCGTTTTGTTGACGTTATTGGATTTTCATTTTGGCACTTTTGAGTTGGATTTCACTCTGACTCTCAAGTGAAGACTCTGGAACCTGGCTGATGGGGGATCCCGTTACCGGAATTCGTGCTTACCATAGAGCAACACAGAAGGGTTTGTTTTGCAGACCTGAGTGGTACTGTCAACCGGCTAGCCCGCCCATGCTTCTGCCCGATCAGGTGATCCATAATCGCTATCGCTTGGTGCAACCTCTGCCAAAGGGCGGGATCGGTTTGTTGACCTCCACAGCGGATCAATTTGGGGCGGTTGATCTGGAAACCCAAGCAGACGTGTTGCTGCGGTTGATGCGTTGGGATCCGGCAGAAGATCCAGAGCTGACCCAATTGCGGCAACAGAGCTTTCGGGCTGAAGTAGACATCTATCAAAAGCTGGGATCCTGTCCTCATCTCTTGGCCATTCGAGATCAGGAGCTGATGATCGAGCGACCTTTTGTGGTGACGGATCCGGTGGGGATCCCGGCGGGGCTGGAGAGATTGATCGATCCCAGTGCCCCCTGCTCGCCAGAACGGGTGCTGGCCTTGGGCCTTCAGATGGCTCAATGTCTGGCCTATTTGCATCGGATCGAGACAGACTATCGCGGCATCCGGATCCCAGGTCTTTGGCATGGGGAGTTGAGTTCACACTCGTTTGGATGGC
>CAZODP010000051.1:8796-12061 GCA_964578595.1 uncultured bacterium | reverse complement strand
CATCAGCACCCCAGGAATCAGCACTTGTGTTGCAGGATCTCGATATTGTGCGGCTGGTGGCTCGCCTGCGACAAAAACCCGTCTTGCCCCATGCCCCCCGTTATGCCGCCCCAGAGCGATGGGATTCCCCCCCGGATCCCCGCAGTGATATCTACAGTCTGGGGATCCTGCTCTACGAGCTATTGACAGGCCATTGTCCCTACCAATCAGAACCCATCAGCGGGGATCCCGGCCTCGATTGGCAGAGCATTCATCGCACCCAGACCGTCGTGCCCTTGACCCAGTGGGGACAGAGCATCCCTGAACCCCTGCAAGTTTTGGTGATGGCATGTCTAGCCAAAGATCCCAGCCATCGACCCTCCACCCTGTCAGCGGTGGCCGCTCAACTCTCAGCTTTGATCGAGTCGGGATCGGCTGCTATCAGCACCAGCCCAGACAGCACCCAAGAGCTTACAGCAGAGCAATTATCCGCAAATCTATCCAGAGCGGGATCGAAGGCCGAATTGCCGAGGGCCGGATCTTCTGATAACGCCGTATCCAAATCAGGCCGCCGCAGCTTCAGCCGTCCCTCCACCCCAACTCGCCAGGATCCCTATCTGGGGCTGATCCTCAATGATCGCTACCAGATCGAAAAACCCATTGGCAAAGGGGGGATGGGCAGCGTCTACCTCGGATCCGATCAGAGCCTCAGCCGTCAGGTGGCCATCAAGGTGATGAATAGCTCTGGCAACGGGGATCCCGACAATGAGATCAAGCGATTTAAGCGGGAGGTGGAGGTCTGCGGATCCCTCAGTAGTCCCAATATCGTCCAGATCAGTGACTATGGCTTGACAGGTCAGGGCCATCCCTACTACGTGATGGAGTATTTGCAGGGATCCAATCTCAGCCAGGTGATCCGGTCGGAAGGCTTTTTGGGATGGGAGCGGGTGGTCAAAATTGTGGTGCAGATTTGTGCCGGACTCAAAGAAGCCCATCAGCAAAATATCGTCCATCGGGATCTCAAGCCCGACAATATCTTTTTGATCCCTGGCAGTCTGGGGGAACGGGTCAAAATCCTGGACTTCGGGATTGCCAAACTGGTTGATGACCAGCGGCGAACTCAACTGACGGCGGTGGGAGCTTTTTTGGGCACTTTGCGCTATGCCGCCCCAGAGCAGTGTGGCATCAACAAACCCATTGATGCTCGCACCGATCTCTACGCCCTGGGGTTGGTGATTTACGAGATGCTGACCGGTACCAATCCGTTTGGGGTGGATATCGAGGCGGCAGGATTTAGCCCGATGGACTGGATCAATTGCCATCTCAATCGCCAGCCTCACCCGCTGGATCGGCAGCCGGATGGTACCCCTATCCCCGAAACGATTGTCAATCTGGTCATGGGTTGCCTTGCCAAAAAGCCTATCCATCGGATCCAGTCTGTGGAAGAACTGGAGAAACCCCTTCGCCGCATCCTCAGCCAACTGCCGACACTCATTTCTAAGTCTGAGTTACCCAAGGATCCACTGGTGCCCAATTGGATTCGGTCTGCCTCAGGGTCCAGTTCGATCCCGGATCCACCCGCAGTCGTTCTCCCACCCATTGCCACCCAGGCTGACCCAGCAGGCTTTCAGGACTCCACCCTCAATCTTGGGGCAGATTTACGGGATCCCAACGCCACCGTGATCGATACCCCTGAGCTTGCGGCGTCGGCCCAACCGCTGCCATCGATTCCAGAGCCTAACTCAACCCTCGCTGATGCTGGTTTCAGCTCCGATCCCAACGCTACAGTGGTTCAGGCTCAGACTTCGGGTAGCAGCTTAGTTAGCCAAGCCCGACAATTGGCCGCCCAACAGGATCCCCTCCAAACTATCGTTCAAACTCCCACTCAGGATCCCAACGCTACAGTGGTTCAGGCTGCCAGCCATCTCAATCTAGTGGATCAAGCCCGACAAGTTCAGGCAAGACTGGATCCGGTTGGAGCGTCATCACAAAAGGATCCGACTCCGGCTCAGCCATCCCAGGCTATTGCCAAAGCTAATCTTGAACCATCATCCCCAGCAGGAGGTCGGCCTCGTATGTCAGGATCCAAACCCGCCCCCAAACGACGCACCCCTGGGTGTCTGATTTTACTGGGTCTCGCTGCCGTGATGGCAGGAGCAATGTATGGCACCAGCGTGGTCTGGCCCGCAGCCCCCTGGTGTGGACGAATCACCTATCTCTGTCACGGGGATTGGATGGGATCCGACACTCCATAGACTCCTAAAGATGAAAAGCCGTTCAACCCGCTCTCGGATCCCTCAGCCGAGCCGAGCCAATTTTAGTCGAGGCAAGGTTCTCGAAATTCGCGATGGGATCCCTGATGTTGTGTTGGGGGATCTGTATCACTTTTTGTTGACCATCCCTTGGATCCCCTTTTTTGGATTGTTGGCCAGTGGCTTTTTATTGACCAATGCTTTCTTTGCTTATTTGTATAGCTGGGATCCCACTGCGATTACAGGATCCGAAGGGTATTGGGACTCGTTTTTCTTTAGTGTTCAAACCATTTCTACCATTGGCTATGGCGGGATGACACCCGGATCCCGGTATGGAAATATCTTAGTGACCGTTCAATCTCTGATCGGTCTGTTGGGGGTTGCAACCGCCACAGGTCTGATGTTTGCTCGGATTTCTCGGCCCACAGCCCGGGTGATGTTCAGTCAAGTGGCCCTGGTTACAACCCACAATCGGCAGCCCACTTTGATGTTTCGGGTGGCCAATCAACGGCGCAATCAGATCTTAGAAGCCCAGGTGAGAGTGACCCTTGTGCAAAATGAAATCACAGATGAAGGATCAACGATGCGGCGATTTTATGATCTGAAACTAGCTCGTTCCATGACGCCAATTTTTGCCTTTTCATGGACGGTAATGCACCCCATTGATGTCGATAGCTTGCTATTTGGATCCACAATCCAGTCGCTACTCGACAGTCAAACAGAAATCATTGTTATCCTGACTGGGCTAGATGATATTTTCAACCAAGTGGTTCACGCTCGACATACTTACCTGGCTCAAGACATCGTCTGGGGGCATCGCTTTGAGGATATGCTCAGGATCCTGCCGGATGGACAGCGGTATGTGGACTATGGGTTTTTCAACAAAATTGTTCCGGATCCAACTCCCTTACCCCTTAGCCCCAAATCAAGTTTTGAGGGCAGTCTGGAGTCAAGGTGAATCAAAATTTAGGCTTTCGGCACAGCCTCTGAACTGATAGGGAGCCGGTCTATGATCTCTCCATTGATCTCTCCAT
>CAZODP010000051.1:0-8696 GCA_964578595.1 uncultured bacterium | reverse complement strand
TGATCTCTCCATTGATCTCTCCATCTTCCGGCGGATCCCTAGAATCATCCTGAGTTTTTGAGCCAAGGCCCGCTGCGGCCCGACGTTCAGCCAGTAATTTGGGGCGCAGATAGAGGTTTTGTAACATCACGGCGGATCCGGCCACCCACGGGGGTACGATTAAAGCTCCAATGATGCCCAATACCTGTGTGCCCGCAATCACCGCCAACAGTTGATAAAGGGGATGCACCCGCACCGAGGATCCCACCAACAGAGGATCCAGCACATAGGTCTCCACATTTTGGATGATCAGATAGAGCACCAGCACCCACAGCACCGTCCACCCCCCCTGCGACACCGCCACCACCAGAGCCGGCAAGGCCCCCAACACCGGCCCGATAAAAGGGATCAGATTGGTGAAGCCCGCAATCACCCCTAAAGCCAAGGCAAACTCTGACAGACCCAAAACCCGCAGCCCAAACGTGATCGCCAACCCCAAAATGCCAGATACCACCACCCGCCCTTGGATGTAGCCTCCCATGCGTTGGGCCACAGGAGCCACCTGCGCCGCTAGCCGCCGATCCCAGGGATACGGAAATAGGCTGGCCAATCCTTTGATCAGAGACTGACTACCGGAAAGCATATAACCCGAGAAAAAAACCGCCAAAATCAGATTGATAAAGGCCCCCACGATCCCACGGGTCAGGCCCACCGAGCGGACGATCAACTGCTGACTGGAGCGGATCAGCCAACTGGTGAGGGCTTGGGTGTCAATCAGTTGGTCAAAGAGGGTGCCTTCCACCCCAAATCGAGTCACCAATTCCTCAATCAACAGGCGCAGCTCCTCCAAATAGCTGGGCAATTTGAGGGAGAGTCGCTGGATCTGGGTCACCACCGTAGGGCCGATGATCAGACCTGCTCCCACCACAATGGCGATCAACCCCAGATAGACCACCACCACCGCCAACCAGCGGGGCAACTTTAACCGTTGGGCACTGTCGATGATCGGAGCCAGGGTGGCCGCCAGCACCACCGAGATCATCAAGGTCACCACAAGGCTGCGCAGTTGCCAAAGCAAAATTGACAACAAAACTGCTGCCGCCAAGAGCCACAGACCAGACCAGGAGATTGAAATACGAGAGTTCGTCATCGGAATGACTCAGGGATGGTAAGGGAAGGATCCCCCCAAATCCTATCAGGATCCTCTCAAGGCATCCCGAACCTGTTGGGCATCCATCACCTGATCCCAAGAACCTGAGCCGGTGGCTTGCCACAGACTGAGGGCGCGCTCCAAATCCACCAAAGCCCCCATTGGGTTGAGACCCGCCTGCAAGGTCAAGATCCCCCGGTGATAATAGGCATCCGCTAGGGGTTGAAGTTCCAATGCTCGCGTGTAATCGGTCAAGGCCACATCCCAAGCCCCCAAGCCGGCCAGGATCCGCCCCCGCAATAGGTGCGCTTGGGCCAGATCATCAGTATCTTCAGCGATCTCGATGGCGAACTCCACAGCGTCCAAAGCCTGCTGCCAGTGGGAGGATCCCATCTCAAACAGCACCCGTCCCATCTGCTGATACCAAGCACTGTTGGCAAAGCCCAGGGATCCCAGAGTTTCCAAATCATCTAGGGCCAGTTCTAGCTCGCGGGTGCGCAGATAGAGATAAGAGCGCAATTCATAGGCAGATGCCAAGCCAGGATCCAGAGCAATGGCTTGATTGAGATCCCGCAGAACCGAATTTAACAAAGCCGTAACGGCACTGGCAGACTCAGCGGTGGGATTAAACGGATCCACTCGTGAAGCTTGCCAGAGATAGAGGGCCCGTTGCAGATAACCCTGGGCCACCTCTGGATGGCGGGCGATGGCGTGGTTGAAATGACTCAGTTGGTGGGCAAATGCCTGGGCTGAGTGCGGGGATCCAGCTTGTAAACGGGATTGAACCGGTGTGGAGTAGGTTTGTCCGCCCGCTTGGGGATCGAGGTAGGACTCAAAATCCTGTACCTGATTGAGGGATCCGGGCCAAGGGTTCGAGCGCTCCAGTGAGAGGAGCAGGTGGTAGGCTTGCAGGCTATTGGGGGCCAGTCGCAGGGCTTGGCGGGCGTCGGCCAGGGCACGGTCTGCATCCCCCTCTAAACCCCGCATCTGATAGGCTTGGGCGCGGAGCCAGTAGGCTTGGGCATGATCGGGATCCAGTTGCAGCACATAATTGAGCCGCGAGATGGCACAGTCACAGTTGCCCAGAGCCAGATCAGCGTAGGCGATATCAATCCAGAGCTGAGTATTGACGGGATCAGTGGCAGCAGCCTGGGTCAGCAGTTGGATCGCCTCAGCATAGTGACCCATGGCCAGGGCTTCGGATCCTTGAGCTGCCAATTCGCCGGGGGCTTGGCCCGGATAGTAGCTGGATCCTGGCTCATCTAAAACAGGAACAAGCTCCGATTGATCAGATTGAACGGCTTGATCAGATTGAACGGTCGGATCCACACGGGTCTGGGGGGGCAAGGATTGCCAGAGGCTGATCCCAGCCAGTGCTGCCAGAGCCAGCCATCCATTTCGCTTTAACATACCCAAAGCCCCACAGCTCGACTAATGCTACTGATATCAAAAATAGTGCCTGGGATCGGGACTGTCCACTGTTTCACTCGAACTTTAGGCTATTGAGGCACCGTCGATCGAGCCAACTCAGGGGCAACCCACCAGAGTAGGGATCCGTTGTGTCTCTAAGTTAATGAAGTTAAGGAATATGAGCAGGATTAGGGGGCAATTACTGGGCTTGGGGGGTAGGCTGCACCATGAGCGCTGGGGCTGAAAAACTGGGCTACAGTATGGGGATGCTTTCTTCAAGACTTTTGGGTGGCCTGCTGGCCCTGGCATTTGGATTAACCATCACGGTTTTGGGCGGTTGGGTCTTTGCAGCAGCGATTGGCCTACTGATCTTGTTGGGGCAATGGGAGTATTTCAACTTGGTGATGGCCAAGGGAACATCTCCAGCCCGCCGCACCACCATGGTTTTGAGTCAGGTGGTCAACCTCCTACAGTTTGTGCAACCAGATTGGGCGGGGCCTGCCTTTGTGGTGTCGGGTTCGGTGATCTGCTTTTACCTGTTGTTTAAGCCTAAAGTGGCGACGATTGCAGATGTGGCCACCTCCGTACTGGGTCTGTTTTATTGTGGCTATCTGCCCAGCCATTGGATCCTGGTGCGCAACTTGCCCCACAATATCCAGATTGGCGAGGGGCTACAGGTGACCTTTTTGGCCTATGGCTGCATCATCGCATCCGATATTGGGGCCTATTTTGTGGGGCGGGCGGTGGGCAAAACCCGGCTCTCAGATATCAGTCCTAAAAAGACCGTCGAAGGGGCAATTGGCGGGATCCTGATGGGGATGGTGTTGGCCCTGTCGGGATCCTACTTTTTGGCCTGGCCCTGGTGGTGGCTGTCGGGCGGGATCCTGGGCTTTTTAATTGGGTTGACCAGCCTTTTGGGGGATCTGACTGAATCGCTGATGAAACGGGATGCCGGGGTCAAAGATTCGGGTGATCTGATCCCTGGGCATGGGGGGATCCTGGATCGGGGGGATAGCTATGTGTTTACGGCTCCCTTGGTGTATTTCTTTTTGGTGTTGTTGGAGGCGGTGGCGGAGCAGGCTGGGGCGCTGGGGTAGAGGGGGGATAATAGTTCTCAAGTAACTGTTATTGTGGCCACTGAGTCCACTGTCGGGCCTGCGGTTGGGGCAACTAACTATTTTTGGGAATGTTCGGGTCAAGGTTGCTGGGCGTGGTGCTGGCCCAACTGCTGATAGCGGCGGGCGTGCTGGATCAGATCCTCCGTTTCAGCCTCTGAGACCGCCCGGATCAGTTGGGCCGGGATCCCCATCACCAGAGAGCGAGACGGAATCGATTTTGTCACCACAGCCCCAGCCCCAACAATGGATCCGGATCCCACCGTCACCCCACTGAGAATGATGCTGCCAATCCCGATCAGACAGCCATCGCCAATCACCGCCCCATGAATCACCGCCCGGTGGCCCACCGTGACATCGGATCCCAAAAGGGTCGGCTGGCCCGGATCCCCATGCAAAATCGCCCCATCCTGGATATTGGTGCCGGATCCGATTCGGATGGCCGCCACATCCCCTCGCAAGATGGATCCGTACCAGAGGGTCACCCCAGGGCTGAGTTCCACGTGACCCACCACTGTTGCATTCGCCGCCACAAACGTCGCCACCTCCAGATTGGGCCAAGTCTGGGGCCACAAAAACGGCCAGTTTGGGGTGTTGAGTTGCTCTGCGGTCAAATCCCACCTCAAGCCCGGACTTTGACCGGCATGACCAGATAACGCATCTGCATCGCCCCTAGCGGCTCCCACACCACCGGCTGCTGATCGCCATTGGCCTGAAACTTAACATCTTGGGTGTTAAAGACCTTGAGGGCATCCAGCAGATACTTGACATTAAACGCAATCTCCATACCTTCACCGCTCATCTGCATCGGCAGTGATTCTTGACCATCCCCCACATCCGGAGCCTCGGCGCTGATCTGGATCTTTTGGGCCACGGGATCCAGCACCATCTTGATGATGTCGTTTTTTTGGGCCGCAAAGATGGCGATCCGATCCAAGGCTTCGATCAGGGGCCGCCGCTCTACCGTTACCACCCGGACAAATTGACTGGGCAATAGGCGGTTGTAGTCGGGGTATTGTCCATCCAGCAGTCGACTGGTGATCAGGTGTCCCTCTAGGCCAAATTGGGCCTGACTGGGATCAAACTTAAGACTCAAGGTGGCTGCTGTCTGGTGTCCCAGGATCCGTTCTAGCTCTTTGACGGTGCGCAGCGGAATCGTAAAGTCCAGGCTCTCAGGGCGGGCGGATCCCTCATCGGCCAACAGTGGAATTGTTGCTGTCGCCAGCCGATGGCCATCCGTGGCCGCAAACTCCAACAGAGGCTGGTCATGCCCTCCCCCCACCAGCCGCACATGCACCCCCGTCAATACCTGCTTGGTTTCATCGTGAGAGGCCGCAAACAAGGTCTGGCTGATCCCCTGCAACAGGCTCTCCACCCCCACCTCCAGATGCTCTGCCGCCAACAACTCCGGTAAAGCTGGGTAGTCCTCTGCCCCCATTCCTCGAATCTGGTATTGACCCACCGCAGACGACAACTGGATCGGGCTATCCTCCCCGGCTTGCTCTAGGGTGATCTCTCCAGTGGGTAACCGGCTGACCACATCCCCCAACAGCCGCGCCGGAATGGTGCTGCGCCCCGACTGAAACACCGTCGCCTCAAACTCGCTGCGGATCCCTAGGTTGAGGTCAAACGCCGTCAGAGCCACCCGCCCCGTGGCCGCATCCGCCTCCAGCAGCACATTTGCCAACACCGGCAAGGCCGGTCGAGAGGCCACCGCTCGCCCCACCGAAGCCAGGTGCTGATTCAAGTCCGACTGGCTGCACACCAGCTTGAAACCGACCCCTGTAGCGGCTGGGGCTGGATCTGCGACTTGAGGCGTTGCGGTCGAACTGACAACCATGACGGACAACCGACAGGACAATACCCGACATCCTACCCCGCCTGCCCCAAATCGATCCCCCCTAGGGCTGCCCCCTCTCAAAAAAATTTCTTCTCCTCTGACAGCTCTGTCCGGATCCAACAGCCTTTTATAAAAAAATAGATCTAGTAGTAGTAGGGGCTGTGGAAACTGTGGAAAACGATCCAGGATCCTAGATGGGGCCTAGCTTTGATCCCCCTCCCCGCCTGTGGAAAAACTGTGGAAAACTCAGGCACTTTTCCACAGAGTATAAATACCTGTTAGTAACTTGGGGGGTTTTTCCACAGTTTTTCCACAGAAATTTCGAGTTTTCCACAGTTTTTCCACAGGTAGATTGTCAGGGATCTCTAATAAACTTACAAAAGTTAACACACAGACAGTGTTAGACCCGCTTGGATGGAGGGCCTGACTCTACATATTGGGTTGTTGTGGCTACTCATTGGGAGGGCTAAACCCTTATCTTTTTCAGGTTTTCCACAGATTGTGGCAGGTATGTATATCTCAACACATATCTAGGCTGGCTAATGGGACGGGGGTATGCTTGGATCCTGTTCATTGGGATTGGGGCGGCAGGTCTCTGGTCTTGATCGATTGGAGGTCGGATCCCATTTGGGGTTAGCCCGCATCTCATCGAGATCCAGCAGGGTGATCAGGGTGCCCGCCAGTGGGATGGCCAGAAAGATCCCCAACAAACCGGCGATGCTGGCACCGATAAACAAGGCCAAAAACATCACCACAGGATTGATATTGAGGGATCCTTTCATGATCCGGGGCAGGAGGATATTTTCTTCCACCTGCTGAACAGCAACACAGATCACGATCACCTGGAGAGACATCCAGACACTCTGGGGTAAGAGCACCAGCGCGATCAGACTCACCCCCAAGGTGGCCCCGATCCCTGGGATCAGATCAAAAAAGCCTGCCACCAGTGCCAAGGTCAGAGCTGAAGGGGTACCGATCCACAGAAAAATCACAAAAACTGAAGTGGCAAAAAAGACCGATAGCAAAAATCGGCCCCAAAAGAAGCCCAAAAAATTGCGCCGCATCGCCACTGTGATCGGTCGGCGCCACTCTGGGGGAAAGGGCTTGAGACACAAGATCCATAGGCGTTCTCCATCCAGGAGCATAAAAAAGGCGATGATCACAATCAGCAGCAGTTGCAGGAGTCCCCCCAGCAAACTGGGCAACGTCAGCACCCCGGATCCCACCCATAGCAGGGCCTGTCCCTGTAGTTGTTGTTCTAAATCCTGAAAGTCAATTTGGATATTGAGGGCGGTGAGGGTGCGTTCTCCCTGCTCGATCAAGTCCACAATGGAAGCTAAAAAATCCGCCAGACTCAGGGTTACCTGTGGCGCCTGCCCCAAGACCCCCAGCCCAATGCCTCCCAGCAGGGATCCCATCAAAATCACGGTGCCCGCCATCACAGTGTAGGCAGCCAATGGGTAGGGCAGCGACCGACTCAGCCAGCGGGTGGGGTAGCTGAGCAAAAAAGCCAGGATCCCGGCAAAAGAAAAAATCACCAAGACCAGCTCGAAGTAGCGAAAAAGCTGCAAAATGGTCCAGCCCGCCGCCACCATCAGCAAAAATCGCACCAGCCGCGAGTTATCAATCGCATTCCACCAACGGCGGGGCTTAGGCATGAGCATCCAGAAAGGTAAATAAAAGATAGCTAAAGATAACGAAAGAGAAGCAACTAGAGTTGGCTGCGGATAGTAAAAGAATAATTGCTGCCTGGTTCCAAGAGGTAATCTGAGGTTTCTAAAAAGCGGCTGAGGGGTTCCCGGATCAGGGCGCGGCCACGGGAGGGATCCACTTGCAATTCCCCTTTTTGAAAACACCAGCGAAACTGCCAGACCCAGGAGCTGGCTTTGACCTCCCCTTCGATCAGGCCCTCCTGCCAAGAAGACCGGGTGACCGAGACAAAGGCGGTGGTTTCGGGCAGGCGAGGCATCGGGATCCGGGGATGAGAAATTAATAGATCAGCAGCAGGGTCGGGGCAGATTTTGCCGCAAACAAACCCCATAATAGTAGAGAAGATTGTTTAAGGATGTGGGATTCCGATGGCTACAGCTCCCCAGATGCCCGCCATTTTGCCCGGAATGGCTGTAAAAGTGATCAATCCCGAGGACACCTATTTTGGCTTTGAGGGTCAGGTGCAGCGGGTGGCGGATAATCGCATCGGTGTGTTGTTTGAGGGGGGCAACTGGGATAAGTTGGTCTCCTTTCGCCCCAGTGATTTGGAAACCGTTGATAAATCCAAACGCAAGCGTTAGTTTCTAGCCGGAGGAACCGGGGCATCCCCTGGAGCAGGTATCCTGGCTTCAGAGCACCTCAGAAATGGGGCAGATAGATGGGGAGGGATCCGTGACCAGTCAGCTCAATCAACCCGATGTCGAGCAGCTCAGGGGGCCTCAAGTCTGGGCCGAGCCATTTTTGTGGATCCATGGGTTGGGGATCGCTGCGGTGCCCCTCTGGATCCTGGTGATTTTGATCGGGTTAGCAACGGGGGATCCGTTGTTGCCGGTGGGACTAGAAAAACTCTTGGTGGAATGGGCGGTGCTGCCGGTGGTGTGGATGCAGGCCCACCGACCGTTTTATATCTTTAGCATTGTGGCGGTGTCTCTGCCGCCTGAAGAGCTAGATCAATCACGACGGCAGATTTTGACCGGCTTTCGGCAGTCACTCTATCGTCATGTGGTGCTGCCGGGGGTGTCGGTGGTGCTGGTGGGATTTGTGGGCTGGTGTTACCACGTTGCCCCTCTATTTGCCCGTTTGAGTCCGATTCATCAGGCGGCTGGATCCCGATTGTCAGGGCTTGTGATTGCTGTTGTGGGAGTCTTGGGCTTGGCCTTGTTTAGCCAGATCCCGGCGGCGGTGGGGCTGTTGTTGGTGCAGCCAAGTGATGAAACCCAAGCCTGGGATCCTGTGCCAGTGGAGCGGATCCGGGCTGAATATAGTGTGTCGGGGTGGCCTTTCAAAAAACTGGGCACCTGGTTTCCCCGCTGGGATCAACCCTCGACTGAAGAGGTTGTAGATTCTTCAGGGCCGCTGGGATTAGTGGATCCACCGGAGACTGCAAAAACAGAATTAGAAAGGGTAGAGCCGAAGGATCCATCTGTCGAATCTGAATTGTCTCAATCTGAGGCGTCTCAAGCCCCTGAAGCTGGGGATCCGGTTGAATGAG
>CAZODP010000050.1:9112-21177 GCA_964578595.1 uncultured bacterium | reverse complement strand
ACGGAAGATCAAGGGAATGAATGCTTTTGGGGATCCGGGTCGCCTCAAGATCGAATTAAATCCTCAGAGTTAGATTGTTTTGCTCAACCCCTTGCTCCCAATCGGATCAAAAAGTCAAAATCACTCCTACGCAAGCAGCAGTCCCGTAGAGTGTCATGGATTGCTTAACCATGGATTGCTTGACAAAGAAAAAGGATCCCTAAGTGATCAGCCAAAAGGCATAAAACTAGGGATCCTGTGTTGATCGCGAGTTCATGTGAATCAGATTATGATCTGAATCCGAATCAAAACGAAACCGGAGCTTGCAAGGTCAGATTAAAAGACTGACCAGGACGGATCACCACCACCTGAGGGGCTGTAACATTACCCACTGTCACCCCTGCTGCCGCACCGCCGATGACCCCTGCTGTGCTCATACCGCCGGTCAAGATCCCCAAGAGCGCACCCGCTGTAGCCCCAATTGCCGTATCTCCAGCAATGCTCTCTGCCGAAAACTCCCGGGGATCCTTTTCGTCGTTGATCAGCCCTGAGCTGGCCTGTAGGGGAAAGGTACGACCGCTGACCTCCATCGAATTGGCCACAAACTCCAAGCCACCCGCCACCGGTTGGAACTGGCCATAAATCAGGCTGCCCGCAGGCAACATCAGCCGACCATTGAGGTCAAAAATATTCTGGCTCACCACCACAGTGAAGGAATGAACACCATCGGGAGCAAAATACTGAGCTTCCTCGCTGGAGCGACTGGTGACAGGCAAAATTGTCCCCTGCTGAAGCTGGGATGCTCCCAACTCAAACTGCTGCTGGGCCATCACGGGGGGCAACGATAACGCTCCCAAGCTCACTGTCGATACCCCTATCATCAGGGGGGTGAAAAGATTCCACGTCATTTTCATAAATACTCTCCTACTGAGAACTACTGATGCTGCTCAAGGCTATTGGACACCAAAATGCCCAGAATTTAGAAACTGAAAACCTAGGATCCAAAGCCTGCACCATTGAGGCCACTGAATTGAAGCCACTGACTCAGGGCCGTGGGTGCCACTCTTGATAGTTTGATCTTAAACAGTTAGGGAACTTGGATCCGGGTGGCAGCGGTTAACTTTGGCTACGTTGGATCCGAGTTCTATTGTCTCCTATCCGTATTGAGTGAGGACTGCTATGGCTCTTTTTGGGAGGTGGGATCCGTCACTCACCCTCAGATCGCTCCAGATCACTCTAAGATCGGCACAACCAAGATCGCCACACCCTGATCGGGATCCCCTATGCTCAACCGTTTGCACATCGAAGATTTTGCCCTGATCGAGCGGCTGGATTTGGAGTTTGGGGCCGGACTCAATGTGCTGACAGGCGAAACAGGGGCGGGCAAATCGATCATTTTGGATGCCCTCGATGCAGCCCTAGGGGGATCCGTGTCCACCCAGTCAGTCAGAACCGGCAGTCAACGGGCCCTGATTGAAGCCACCTTTAGCAGTAGTCCCTCTTTGCTGGAATGGCTGCAAGCCCAGAGCATTGAACCCTTAGAGGAGGGCTTGGTCTGTAGCCGCGAGATCACCAGTCGCACCAGCCGCTGTCGTATCAACGGGATCTTGATCAACCGCCAGCAGGCCCAAAGTTTGCGGGAAAAACTGGTGGAGATCACCGCCCAAGGCCAAACCCTGCATCTGCAAAACCCCGCCACCCAACGCCGCTGGCTAGATGGCTATGGCGGATCCACGCTCCAGTCGGCTCGCCAGAGGGTTCAGGCCCATTTCCAGACCTGGAGCCAGACCAAAGCCAGGCTAGAGAGCTATCAGCAAAATATCCAACTGCGGCTGCAACGGCTGGATCTGCTCAAGTTTCAGGCCCAAGAGCTAAATAGTCTCAACCTCTCGGATCCCGATGAGCTGGAGCACCTAGAGCGAGAACGGGATCGCCTCGATCACAGCGTCGATCTGCAAACCCAAAGTCTGGAACTCTACCAGATCCTCTATCAGGGGGATGGGGAGACCCCCACCGCTGCCGAGCTGCTGGGCCAAGCCGAAGGGATCCTGCAATCTATGGCTCGTCTGGATCCGGAGCTAGAGTCCATTGCCGAGATGATCAGCTCCGCCCGTGTCCAAACGGAGGAAGCCAGCCGCTGGCTCTACGACTACAGCGAAACCCTAGAAGCGGATCCCGCCCGACTGCAAAAACTGGATCAGCGCATCACTCGCCTCAAACAAATGCTGCGCAAATATGGCCCCACCCTGGCTGATGTCATCCAACACACTCAACAGGTCAATGCCGAACTGGAACAGATCGATCAGCAGGGATCCAGTCTGGAGGATCTGCAAAAGGCCGAAGCCAGCAGTCGCCAAACCCTCGTGACTGCCTGTGACGAGCTGACCCAACTGCGTCTCAAGGCCGCCAGCAGGCTCGAAAAAAAGCTGATTACGGAGTTGGCCCCCCTCGGCATGAGTGGGGTGCAGTTCAAAATCGAGATCAAACCCGGATCCCTGAGTCAAGAAGGCCAAGATCAGATCAGCTATCTATTTAGCCCCAACCCGGGCGAGCCGCTGCAACCCCTGGCCAAGATTGCCTCTGGCGGGGAGATGAGCCGCTTTTTGTTGGCCCTCAAAGTGGTGTTTAGCCAGGTGGATCCGGTGGCCACCATGGTATTTGATGAGATCGATGCCGGGGTCTCTGGCAAAATGGCCCAAGCCATCGCCACCAAACTGCATGCCATTGCCCGCCACCACCAGATTTTGTGTGTGACTCACCAGCCGTTGGTGGCTGCCCTAGCGGATCATCACATCCGAGTTTCCAAGGCCGTCCAGCGTAAGCGCACCCAGGTGCAGGCGGATCCGCTCTCCGAAGCCCAACGCCGCGAAGAACTAGCCCTTTTGGCCGCCGGTCATTCGGCCCAAGATGCCCTGGCCTTTGTGGAGTCCCTGCTGGCCCAAGCCGCCCAATTGCGACAAGGGGATCCCGCTCTCAAAAGTTAGTTACAGTCTGTTTATGCATCAAGGGGTACAGTACAAAGCTGGAAAGTCTTTCTGTACAAGAGTTTCAGCCTCTCAAGTGGTACCTATTTTACCTAAATAGACTGTAAGCATTCAACGCAAGTACCATAACTATGGCTAACTATGGGTCAGTTGCTTGCTCCTGCCGCCACCAAAAGCGCAAAGGCACATAGAGTGCAGGCGCCCAGAGACTACTTAAAATAGCTGATGTCAAGGTGATCCGCTGGTGATTAAACCAGATACTGTCCAGTGAGCGGGGGCCTGCTCCCACCCCAAGCCCAGGATCTAGATCTGGCCCCAACGAACTCAACAATGACCACTGCAAGGCCAATAGACTGGCAGAGATCACCACCATCCCAAACACAATCAAAGCCACCGAAATAAAGTCCTCGCGCATGTAGCGTTGTTTTTTGAGGCTGGCGGTGAGGATCCCGACGGTCATCAGGCTCAGGGCATGGGTGGGCTGTCCCGAACTGAGGCTATCCTGCAGCAGTCCCATCGCCACCCCCCCTACGGCCCCTTGCCAGAGCGGACGGCGCACACTCCAGCACACCACCCAGATCAGTGGCCAATCTGCCGTCAACCCCGCCAACTCCAGACCTGGCCCCCGCAGCCACGGAGCCAAGACACAGACCAGGGCCGAAACCAGAGTGCCGACCCAGAGAATGGCCAGTCTAAAGCGGGGATTCAATCGGTTGAACATAGCTGTAGATCAGTCCCCATTCCAACAATCCCAGCGGTGCTGTTAACTCTACCACCGCTTCAGGGGCAGGGCTGGCATCGAGATCCACTGCCCGCACTTGGCCCACCACCACCCCAGCCGGATAGAGGCTGCTCAGCCCCGATGTCACAATCGAATCCCCCACCTCTACACTGGGATCCTTATCAAAAAACTCCAAAACCGCCATCTGGGATCCGGTACCCCGCAGCACCCCCATCTGGCGGGATCGACTCAACATCACCCCCACCCGGCTGGTGGGATCGCTGATCAACAGCACCCGGCTGGTATTGGGGGTCACCTGTTGCACTCGTCCCACCAACCCACCCGGAGCCATCACCACATCCCCCACCTTGACCCCCTGGTGGTGGCCACGGCTGAGGGTCACCTGTTGCCACCACTGATCCGCCCCCCGACCCATCACCGCCGCCGGGATCCCCTCCCCTTCGATCTGGTCGGTGAAATCGAGCAATTGCCGGAGTTGGCGATTTTGAAATTGCAGCTCTGCCACCTGCGCCCGCAATTCTTGACTGACAGACTGGGCAACCACGGCACTGTAGTCTACCGACGGCTGCCAGGGTTGGGTGGCCCAATAATAAAACTCAGCTAACCAAGCCCCCTGCGTCTGCCGGATCCCCCAGGCGGAGAGCAGAACTAAGCCGGAAGTGGTCACCCCCAGCCCATACTTTTTCCACCAGCGACGGATCCCAGACATCTCACACCTCCTGCCGGATCCGAATCTAGTGGGCCTGTTTGCAAATGGGTTGGCTCATGGGAGTAGGGCCTACCTGATGGATACAGACAAATTGAACATAGACGATCTTTTTGACCAACTTTAGTGGCCCATTTAATGACCCAACCTAGTTCAACACGTTTGAGCAACGCTGGCAAGGCTTAGAAGAACCTATCCCAATCATCTGATCTTGCTCCGACCAAATCTGCCCCCAAGGTTTTGAGCTAAGAGCTAGCCCTTGAAGCCAGTGCCCAAGACCCGGCCCAAGGTTTTGAAATCCTCCAAGACCCGGCCTGTGCCCAAGACCACGCAACTCAACGGATCCGGGGCGATATGCACCAGGATCCCGGTTTCATGGCTGATCAGGGCATCCAAGCCTTTGAGCATGGCCCCACCGCCCGCCAACATGATGCCTCGGTCGATGATATCTGCCGCCAATTCGGGGGGGGTGCGCTCCAGAGTCCGCTTGATGGCCTCCACAATCACCGATAGGGGTTCGGCCATACTTTCCCGTACCTCCGGGCTTTTGACGGTGACGGTGCGAGGCAGACCCGATAGCAAATGCAGCCCCCGCACCTCCATGATGATCTCCTCCTGGATCGGATAGGCGGATCCGATTTGAATCTTGATCTCTTCGGCAGTGCGTTCTCCGATCACCAGGTTATGGACTTTTTTCATGTATTGGGCGATGGCCTCACTCAGCTCATCTCCCGCCACCCGCACCGACTCGCTCAGCACGATCCCCTGCAAGCTCAAGACCGCCACCTCGGTGGTGCCCCCGCCAATATCGATGATCATGTTGCCGGTGGGTTCTTGGACGGGTAATCCGGCCCCGATCGCCGCCGCCACCGGCTCATCCACCAAATAGACCTCACGGGATCCCGCCTGGAGAGCCGCCTCCATCACCGCCCGCCGCTCCACCCCGGTGACGCCACTGGGGATCCCGATCACAATCCGGGGGGCGATCAGGTAGCGGCCCTCATGCACCCGATGGATAAAATGCTTCAGCATCATCTCAGCCGTATCAAAATCGGCGATCACCCCATCCCGCAGGGGGCGAACGGCGGTGATATTGCCAGGGGTACGGCCCAGCATTTTTTTGGCATCATCTCCAACAGCTAGGGGTTGTTTGGTATTTTGGTCAATGGCAACCACAGAAGGTTCCTGTAACACGATCCCGCGTCCGGCCACATAGACCAGCGTGTTGGCCGTGCCCAGATCGATCCCCATATCACGGGAAAAGCGGCTAAAAAGTCCCACGGCTGGCACACCCCTACTGTTGTAATAATTGTGATCAATGTTTGCGACTTGTTTGCGACTTGCTGCTAGCCAAGTTATAGCCAATCTATCGGCCGATTGGTAAAACGGACAGGTCTTTATGCGGATTTGGGCACCTAGATTCCGAGAACAGGTTAGGGATCCCGTTAGATCCGACCCACCATGACTCAACTTAGTTGCCTGCTTAGCTGTCTGGGATTGGTTGCCTCGGACTCAAACCTGGCCCTTGCAGCATTTAGAATAGCCCATCCCTTGATCAGGTTAAGGACTTGGCCCTAACATTTCCGCAAGGGGCTGGTTTCATTCCCCTAACACCCCCTAATTCCATGAGTCTTGATCTCATTATTCGTCAGGCAACCTTGCTGGATCCTCCGGCGAAATCTCAGCATGCTCAGCAGTGGGATATTGGCATCAAGGCAGACCGGATTGTGGCGGTGGATCCTCATATCGAGGCTGAGGCGGGGCAGGAGCTGGAGGCCCAGGGCTACCTGGTGAGTCCGCCGTTTGTGGATGCTCATTTTCATCTGGATTCGACCTTGGCCCTCACCCCTCACCGGGATCAGACGGGATCCCCCCGGGTCAATCATTCCGGCACCCTGCTGGAGGGGATCGCCCTCTGGGGTCAGATCAAACCCCACTTAACCTCAGAAGATATCCAACAGCGGGCCATGGACTACTGCCGTTGGGCCTTGGGGCGGGGGATCCAGGGGATCCGTGCCCATGTGGATATCTGTGATCCGCGATTGCTGGCGGTGGAGGCCCTGCTGGAGGTGAAGCGGCTGATCCGGCCCTACCTGGAGTTGCAGTTGGTGGCTTTTCCTCAAGATGGCTACTTGCGGATGCCTCAGTCTCAGCCCTTATTGGCCCAAGCTCTGGATCTGGGGATCGAAGTGGTGGGAGGGATCCCCCATTTTGAGCGCACTCAAGCGGATGGATCCGCCTCCATTCGGGCCTTGTGTGAGCTGGCGGCGGAGCGGGGGCTGCGGGTGGATATGCACTGCGATGAAACCGATGATCCTCAATCCCGTTATGTGGAAACCTTGGCCTATGAGACCCAACGGCTGGGCTTGCAGGGACGGGTGAGCGGATCCCATCTCACCTCGATGCACTCGATGGACCATGCCTATGTCAGTAAATTGATCCCCTTGATGGTGGAGGCTGACTTGGGGGTGGTGGCCAATCCGCTGATTAACATCACGCTGCAAGGGCGACTGGATGGCTATCCCAAGCGGCGGGGGATGACACGGGTGCCGGAGCTGATGGCGGCGGGGCTAACGGTGGCCTTTGGGCAGGACTGTGTGATGGATCCCTGGTACGCCCTGGGCAGTGGCAATATGTTGGAGGTGGCCCACATGGGGTTACATATCGCCCAGATGACAGGGCTGACCCAGATGCACCAGTGTTTTCGGGCCATCACTGACTATCCGGCTCGACTCTTGGGGCTAGATCACTACGGGATCCAACCGGGCTGCTACGCGGATCTGGTGCTGCTCCAGGCCAAGAGTGTGCCGGAGGCGTTACGACTACAGCCGGTTTGTCTGGCCATTGTCAGGCGAGGGCAGATCATCGGCAAAACGGATCCGGTGGTTACCCGTCTGGATCTGGGAGTTTTGGGATCTGATTGGGGATCTGGGCCGGTGGATTTTGGCCGTTGATGATCGTTAACCAAGCGTGATGGGCTGGCGTCAATGAGTCTGGCGGCGGCAGTTGTCACAAACCCCACAGGGATCCCCTTTGCCATAGCCAAACTGCTCTAGCAACACCTGCCAGCGACAGCTCCGGGTCTGGATCAAAGCCGCCATGCCTGCTCCTGGATCCGGGGCTTTGCTCTGGGGGAAGGGCTGGGGTCGCCGGACAATTTCAAACCGAAAGGGATCCCGCCAGATTAGACAGCCTTCTTGGTGGAGCAGGGCCAGAGCGACTTTAGCCTCGATCCCCCGTTGGGCCATATCGGCATAGGATCCCTGGTCGGGCAGGGTGTGGAGCAGTTGAGCTGCTTGCTGACGGATCCGCTGCCGCTGCTGATCAAAAAAAGCCTGCCGATCTTGATCCCCGGGATCCAGCCAGCCGGTGGGTTCAGACACCAACATTAGGGCAGTGGCAGGTTGCCCATCTCGTCCCCCTCGGCCCACCTCCTGGATGTAGTCCGCCAGAGCCGGAGGCGGCTGAAAATGCACCACCCAGCGCACATCTGGCTTGTTGATCCCCATACCAAAGGCATTGGTACAGACCAAAAAGGGCAGCTCTCCCGACAGCCAAGCCTGCTCCAACCGCCGTCTCTGAGGGGATCCCAGACCCCCGTGGTAGGTCTCAGTCGATATCCCCTGCTCCCCAAACCATTGAACCAGATTGCGCCCATCCTGCCGCGTTCGCACATAGACCAGCCCGCAGGTTGGCCCCTGGGCGCGAATAAACTTCAACATCTGCTGCCGCCGACCGGCGGGTGTCCAGGCGATCTGGATATTGAGGTGCAGATTTTTGCGCCCCGGATCGACTTTGATCACCTCTGGATCCTGAAGGTTGAGCACCTGTTGCAGCACCGACTGGGTGTAGGGATCCGCTGTAGCGGTAAAAGCTGCCACCGCAAAGGACTGGCCTAACGCCTGCCGGACGGTGCCCAAGCGCCGATAATCAGGCCGAAAGCTATCTCCCCAATGGACAAGAGTATGGGACTCATCGATCATCAGGCCATTGATCGAGATCCCCTGCAATCTGTCCCAGACGGCAGGACTAAATAGGGTTTCAGGTGATAGATACAGTAACCGCAGCCGTTCTTCTTCTAATGCCTTCAAAATCCGCAACTTCAACCGTTTGTCCACCTCGCTGTGGAGGCAGGCCGCCGGCAATCTGCGCCGCCACAATTCTTGGACTTGATCCTCCATCAGCGCAATCAGAGGAGAGATCACCAGGGTGAGACCGGATCCCAGTAGAGCCGGAACCTGAAAGCAAACCGACTTACCAAACCCAGTGGGCAAGAGGATCAGAGCATCTTTTTGAGCCAATAAACAGCGCACCACCCGATCCTGTGGCGGACGAAAAGAATCGTAGCCCCAGTAGGTTTTGAGGGCGGCCAAGGCTTGCTCCCAGGTGTTGGCAGGGCCGGACAATTGGGTTAATCGGGTTGGTTGAGCCGGGGTACTCATGGCCAGTCAAACGGTAATGTCACCCCTATACTGCCGGGATCCGTTCAAATGGCTTCAGGATTTAATCTTTCCATCACCTTCAGGCTTGATCTGAATTATGTCTGATCTCAGTCTTCTGCGGGTCGAAAAATACCGAAGGAGCTGGTGTAACCATGCAAAAAGGTGTATTTTCCAACCGGGCCAATTTCACCATTGCAAAAAAAGCCTCCCATCGGCAGTTCCCCCACAATGGAGCGAAACACCTGCGAGTCAAAATCCGGCTGATCGTAAAGCTGTTCGCCCCGTCCCAAGCACGAAAACATCAGAGCACCCGCCGAGGATCCCCCCCGTGGCATGGCCCGATCTCGATATCGCTCCAGCACCGACCGCAAATCCAGCTCCGATGTGGTGGCATCCCGCAGATGAAACTGCACCGTCTGACCGGCCCGGATCCGATCCCCGATCGCCACCGCCCCCAATCGCGGATCCACCCCCATGATCACCCGGATCAAAAAATCCCCTGGTTCCGGTTGGCTTTTGAACTCATCCATCAAAACGCCGATAAACAGCGAATGGCGCACCAAATCTTGATCAGCCGGGCTGAGGTGATTGACCAGCTCCTGCAAAACCTGAAGCGGCGGATCCCCCTCCAGACTGAGGATGACATTGCGCTGGGCCTCAGTGACTTGCATCGGTTTGCCGATCGGGCGACACCCCTGAGCCACCACCGCATCCACCACCACATTGCCCCACAGAGCCAGCCCCAAAGCCCCCTCCCGGTCGAGGCGAGCTGGGGATCCCGACTGAGCCAAAAACAGGGCATTTCCCCCTGGTGTACGGGCACCACTGGCCAACCCCCCCACTTTTACCGCCTGCGGATAGGCAAAATCTAACCCCTGCAACAGATCGGTGATATTGGAGGTGAAGCCATCCGCCAACAGAATAAAATCAGGAGACTGGCTGGCCTCCACCCCAATCATCTGCTGCCACCGCTGGGGGGACGCATCCAGATCCGGCAGTTGGTCAGAATCCAGATGAAAAGGACGCAGCTCCACCCCTGGCAACACCGCCAGCGTCAGTGATACCGCCGGTTGATCCGCCTCAATCTCGTGACCGCCCCCCACAATCCCTCCGCCAGAGCAGCCAATCAAAACCTTGACATCCAGCAGGGATTGCACCAGCGGTAACACCCGCGGATATTCGCTGGCAAAGGCGGCTGAGACAAACAAAAGAGCCAAGTCTGGCTTAGGATCCGCCTCCGGGGCATGGAGTAGGTTGGGCAGCGTTTCGGGGGAGGCCGATCCCTGCATTTGGCCCACCAGAGCCGCCTGAAACTGAGCTGTGCTGAGCCGACTTTGGGCTGCCTGCACCACGTCCCGCAGGGCAGACTCAAGCGAAGGTTGGGTGGAAAGGGCGTTGGACCACTGCATTCGTATCTCGCCGATCACTATCTTGTGGGACTTGGGCTGGTGGGACTGGTGGGAAGGTGAGCTGGAGAACGCCTCCAGCAAGCTCCCAAAACAGGAAGAAAGAGGTACAGACATCCTGGCCCTGAGCTGATAAAACTCTACCGCAAAAGCCTGTTAATCTATCTTAACGCGCCGCTTCTGCCCTGATCCGCCTGCTTTTGGGTGGCAGTTCTGATTCATAACATCTCCAGCAATCTCCATTAATCTCTAGTAACAACATTTCAAGCAACAACACTTCAAACAATGACATCTTTAACAACGGCTTCACTCCATCGACTGGATCCCTCACCGCTTGATATGGATCCGGCTCAGCAACGGCAGGCTCTATTGCATCTGATCTGCCGGTTGGCCTATCGGGAGGGGGACTTTACCCTCAGCTCCGGTCGCCCCAGCAGCTACTACATCAACTGCAAACCCGTTACCCTTCATCCCCAAGGATCCTATCTGGTGGGCTGGGGGATGTTGCGGTGCTTGCCACCCGACACCGAAGCCGTAGCAGGCATGACCTTGGGGGCGGATCCGATTGTTTCGGCGGTGGGATTGGTGTCAGCACTGACGGATGAGCCAGGGATCCCCCATCATTTGCCGGCCTTGATCGTGCGTAAACAGGCCAAAGGTCACGGCACCCAAGCCTGGTTGGAGGGAATGAATCTACCCCCAGGCACCCGCACTTGGATTCTGGAGGATGTGGTCACCACGGGCGGATCCGCCCTTCAGGCCGCCGAAAGGGTCAGAGCGGCAGGTTATCGCGTTGAGGGGATCCTATCTTTAGTGGATCGTCAGGAGGGGGCCAGCCAATGCTATCTGGAGGCGGGGATCCCGTTTCGAGCCGTGTTTACCCTCACAGATATCCGGGCTGCCTTTGAGCAGTTGCAGAGCCACAATGGGAAGTGATCCCGATCCGGTGAGGCAAGAACCCGATCGCCATGAAACAAAACATGACAGAAAATAACGCTTTTTTGACGGCGGATCCTGCCCACCAACTCCTATCTCAGCGGCACCGGATCCGGGTGAGTGATGGTCGGGAGTGCCCGATTCTGGAGGGCTGCTCAGGATCACGATTACTGGTTATGATCTGGCCGCAACTGGGGGATTTTGACAGCCTGGAATCCGCCTGGTGGCTGCAACGGGAGCGGGCGATGCTGGAGGATCGAGGGATCCAACTGCGGGCGGTGGGGATCGGGGCCAGGGAGTCGGGGCAGGCCTTTTGTCAATTCACAGGGTTTAAGCCAGAGGCCCTATTTGTGGATCCGACCGGGGGCCTGCATCAAGAGCTGGGGCTGTATCAGGGGTTATCGGTCAAGCTGCCAGGGGTCTCGCCGGGATGGAATGGCTGGCTCAATCTGATGCTGATGTGTGCTGGCATCGGTAGCCCCGGCACCCTAAGAGAGGTTTTGCGGGGGTATACCGGCGACCGCCGCGCCCCCCAACTGATTGCGGATGACGAAGAGATCCGGGCTAGACCCTTACCGCCACTGCGGGGATCCTGGTTTGATTGGGCTGGGGGCAAAGGCTGTCAACGTCCCTTTGAGCTGGCCACCCTACGGCTGCGCAATATGGGGGAGGTGCTGAGCCGCTGGTCTATCTATGTGCCTGATGCTGCCCATCTGCCCCAACGCGGCGGCACCTTTCTCTTTGATGAACAGGGCCAGTTGCTCTACCATCACCGGGATCCCGGCATCCTGGGGTTTGCTGAGGATCCCCATCGACCCCTGAGCTTTTTGGAGCGGATCCATTGGGAAACCGCAGCATGAAGGACAGCCC
>CAZODP010000050.1:0-9012 GCA_964578595.1 uncultured bacterium | reverse complement strand
CCCCTGAGCTTTTTGGAGCGGATCCGGTTTTCGGAGATCAGCTCGTGAGGCTAAATCGGCACCTCAATGCTGGCAACGATATCTTGGATCACAGCTTCAGCTTCGCGGCGGCTGACGGGGGATCCTTCGCTGCCGGTGGCCAAAGCGATCCGATGGGCCAAAACCGGCCCAAACAGAGCCATTAGATCATCGGGAATACAATAGTTGCGCCCACTGACCAAGGCATAGGCCCGCGCCGCTCGCGCCAACGCCAGAGCACCCCGCGTGGACACCCCTGCCCGCAACAGACTGGATTGACGAGTCGCGGTCACCACCTTGAGTAGATAGTCCGCCAGCGAGTCTTCTAATTTGACCTGATCTACTACTGCTTGGATCCCACGCAGATCCGCAATCGAAAGCACCGGCTGGAGTTGATCCACAGGTTCGCCGATCTGTCTTTGTAATAATAGGGTGCGTTCGATCCCCTCTGGCGGATAGCCAATCGACAAACGCACCAAAAAGCGATCCAATTGACTTTCTGGCAAAGGATAAGTGCCGTGATATTCCAACGGATTTTGAGTGGCTAAAACAATAAACGGATCCGGCAAATTGTGGGTGGTATCATCCACCGAAACTTGCTTTTCGGCCATCGCTTCTAGGAGCGCGCTTTGGGTGCGTGGGGAAGTGCGGTTGATCTCGTCAGCTAGCACCACATGGGCAAAAATTGGCCCCGGTCGAAATTGAAATTGACCCCGATCTTTATCAAATAATGTGATGCCCAAAATATCAGACGGCAGTAAATCGCTGGTGAATTGCACCCGCTGAAAGTCGGCTCCCAAACTGCGGGCAATCGCTTGAGCCAACGTTGTTTTGCCCACCCCTGGCACATCTTCTAACAGAACATGGCCCTGAGCCATCAGAGCCGTCACCACCAGCCGCACCGCCTCTCTTTTGCCCAAAAAGACCGATTCCACATGAGCAATCAGGGTCTTGATCAGACCATAGCTACTCTGGGGATCCTGAGGATTGAAATCAGCTTTGACAGGATCCAATGGGCTACTCAAAGTCATACATCAACACCCGATAAAACAATTCAACTGGGATCCTAGTCTTCGTAGCGCATCAATTTTTTGTAAAAGCTGGTGCTAAAGTCCGCTGAGGATCCTTTGCGGATGGTAACAATCACATCGATCAGATATTCCACCAATTCGTGGCTGGCCAGGGTCAGGGTATAACTCAGATCCGCATCCTGATTGAACTGAATGCTACAGTTGGTCAAATCCGCTGGCAGAGAGGTCACCATCCAACTGGCCACAAAAGTCACTGGCTCATCCCCTTCAATCTGGCGTGTGCCCTCAAAGCTCCCCTGTTGAAATAATCCCACCGCTAGGGGCAGGTAGGGACGTTTGGCCACAGCATAGTAGGGTTGGTAGACGCCACATTCGGCAGCAGAGGCGGGTTTGAGTTGCATGGGCTGATCTTGAAAGGGGATAAAAACTTAATTCTGAGTCAAAGCACAATCAAAAACGAGTTACATAGCATTCATCGAGCCACCTTGAACGTAGCGTATTCCTGAGACAATTGGATCCCTGCCCAGCCCCGATCAGACTGTAATCACCCGTTCCCATCACAAGTATCGGGCTGGATCCACCGGTTGGCCATTGACCCGCACCTCAAAGTGAACGTGTGGCCCGGTAGAAAGACCTGTGGATCCGGAGGCGGCCACCACTTGTCCCCGCTGCATCTGTTGTCCTTGCCCCACCAAGACACGGCTGTTGTGGGCGTAGAGGGTGGTCAAACCGCCGCCGTGGTTGATGATCACCGTGTTGCCGTAGGCCCCATACCAGCCGGCAAAGATCACGGTTCCCCGATCGGCGGCTTGAACTGAGGTGCCGGTGGCCACCCCAAAGTCGATCCCCGCATGGAGCCGTCGGGTGCCATAGACCGGATGGATCCGCCAGCCAAAACCACTGGTGACCGGCCCCCCCACAGGTCGCACCAATCGCCCTGTCCCCTGGACGGGATCCCCGCCGCCACTGGCACGAGTTTGCTCAGCAATAAGCTGCTGAATCAAGCTAGTCAGCCGACCGGAATCTGCTTCGAGCCGCTGTTGGGCCGCTTCGTAGGCCGCCCGCTGATTGGTAATGCGACCGATCATCTCTTCGTGGGCAATGGCCTGCTGCTGGAGTTGATTGCGCTGGGCCGCCAATTCTTGAATGATCAGGGCGATCTCGTTGCGCTGGCGTTCGAGGGCGATCCGTTGGGCATCAATCTGGCGGGTGGTCTCCTGCATCTGGGCGATCAGGGTGCGATCCGCCTCGATCAACAGATGCAACTGGTGACGCCGATCAAAAAACTCATTTAGATCCTGGCTACTCAGCAGCAGTGCCCACCACCGTTCGGCCCCCTGTCGTTGGAGGTAGCGCAGTCGGGCCGCCGTGCCTGCCTGTTGACGGCGCAGATTGACCTCCATCGCCTCCAGTTGTTGCTGGGCTTGTTCGAGGGATCGCTGGGCCTGTTGAAGTCGGTATTCGTTGTCGGCGATGCGGGTGTTGGTGGATTCAATACTGTTGCGGATCACCCCCATCTGTTGGCGGGCGGTGGATTCCTGTTGTTGAAGTTGCTGGATCGCCTCTTGATTGCTGCGCAGTTGTTGCTGGAGTTGCTGCTGTTGTTGTTCCAGATTTTGAATGCTTTGGGCTTGGATCGGTGCGTGCCCCAAGGTGAGTCCGGCAATCAGGAGCATCAGCCCCAACAGGATCCCTGCCATTGCAAGGCCGATCCAGGTGGGGATCCGCAAGGGGGGGGCAGACTTTGGATCCAGATAACTTTTGGCTGTCACGGCTCGACAGACCTCTCACACCACATCGGCGCAATCGTACCACGGGATCCTCAGCAAGGCTTTGATCCAGGGTCATGGCTGAATCCTGTCTCATCGTCCCCAAAGGTTGCGCCTGCAAAAAAAATACAATTGGACAGCGTATACTATTGCAGTGATTTCAAACTGTTGAATTCTGGATCGAGGCTGGCGAGATGGGCATACAAATTGTGCGGCTTCAGGATCCGGTGGATTTTGAGCGCATGGCTGAGCTACAAGAGTTATCGATCAGGAAACTTTTGCAACAAGATTATTCGACTCAACAAATCGAAGCCCTGGCCACCACTCAAGACATTAGAAGGGTGGGATCCCTGCAACTGATTTTGCTGGCCAAAGATGATATTGAGGATCGGCTAGTGGGATTTGTGGCGATGGTTAGGGGCAAGCCTCAGATCGCGGGCCTCTATATCCATCCTCAGTTTGTGCGTCAGGGGGTAGGCTCTGCACTGCTCTCCACACTGATGGAATTGGCCTGTGAACTGGGCTATCGCTCTCTCTACGTGATATCTTCAGTCACCGCCACTTCGTTCTATCAAGCCAATGGCTTTGAGACAATCGAATCTCTGTCATGGCTTTATCTCAGGGGCCAATGGATCCGGTGTATTTTGCTTAGAAAAGCCCTCAGACCAACACCTTGGATCCAGACGATGGCTGAAAACTTTGCTTTTACTTTTTTTAGTAGTATTTATACTATTCAGAAATGTATTTTTGCCCTGGCGTTGGTTCTTTTATCGCTACTGAATTGAGTCCAGCTATCTCGACTTTCTTGAGTGGGGTTGTCTGCTTCTCTGCTGATGGTGGGTAGACCTACTGATCTGGCAGGCTTGCCAAGCCGCTACACTGATAACACCTCTAACATTCGTCTGTGAGGACGCCGGGATGGACACCAATACGATTTGGTCTGAATTTTTGAGCAATCCGTTGCCGTTTGTGGCCGGGTTTGTCTCCGGGACATTGGGCCTGGAGATCAGCAAGGATCCTGTCAAGACCTGGCTTGAAAGTCAGGGGATGAGCGTGCCGCCCCCATCGAGTCCGCCTCAGTCCTAAATGTCTTTCTTCAAACCTCCCTCAAACAATGCCACGGCTGGGATCCTGGACTGGAGCGTCATCGGGATCCCCGGCTGCGAGGGCAGGTTGTTCGTCTGGAGACTGGCTGGAGAACTGCATCCCCCGCCACCAGACCAGTAGAGGGCTGGCCACAAACAGGCTGGAATAAACCCCCAGCCCAAAGCCCACCAACAGCGCGATGGCAAAACTGCGCAGGGTCACACCTCCAAACACCGCGATCGCCACCAACGGCAACATTGTGGTCAGGGTGGTGTTGATGGTGCGGCCAAAGGTTTGATTGAGGGAGAGATTGACCACCTCTTCAAAGCGAACTTTGCGACTGATCAGGCGGCGGTTTTCGCGGATCCGGTCGAAGATCACCACGGTGTCGTTGACTGAAAAGCCAATGATCGTCAGCAAAGCCACCACAAAGAGGCTATCCACCTCCAGTCCCACCGTCAGGCCCAGCAGCGCAAAGATGCCAACGGTAAGGGCAACATCATGCAGTAGAGCCAAAATTGCAAACACCGCATAATCAAATTGAAACCGCACCCCCAGATAGGCCACGATCAACCCAAACGAGATCAGCACCGATAGGATCCCGCTGCGAAGGATCTGGCGACCCACAGTTGGCCCAACAGTCTCCACAAGGGCACGCTCATAATCGCCAATTTGCTCCCGCAGAGCATCCTCCACCGCCAATCGCTCGGTTTCTTGCAAAGGGGGCATCCGCAACAGCACCGTTTGGCCATTTTCCTGGTCAAGCTGAATCACGCTGGATCCCAGATTTTGGCTGGCCAACACCTCTCGGATTTGCAGGGTTGTGACAGGAGCCTGAAAGCGCAGATCCAGCAGCGTCCCCCCCGAAAAATCCAGCCCCAGCCGCAGTGGTGCCTGAAAGGTGGCCAGAGAGAAGGCCATACTGGTCAGTCCCACCAAGAGCACCAACCCAGATAGACTCAGCCACAACTTGGTGCGACCAATGACATCGATAAGGGAGGCGTTTTGAGGCTTTTGATCTGTATTTTGATCTCTAGGATCCGCTCCAGCAGCAGTCATGAACTCAGTCCTTTTTGATACTTTTTGCCTTTTTGATACTTTTTGACAAGATAAAAGCTAGTGCTCACTGACTCAAGAAGGTTGGTTGACCACATCTGGCTCGACCCCATACAGGGTGATATTTTTCAACGGTGGGATCCCCAACGCAAGGCGCAAAAGAGTGCGGGTGCAGGTCAGAGCCGTAAAGAAGCTAACCACAATGCCGATCCCCAGAGTCAGGGCAAAGCCTTTGACCAAGCCCACCCCCAGCCAAAACAGCACCCCACAGACCAGCAGCGTGGTGATATTGCCATCCAAAATGCTACTAAAGGCCCGGTTAAACCCCTCATCTACAGATTTGAACAGGGATTTACCGGAGCGCAATTCCTCTTTGACCCGCTCAAAAATCAACACATTGGCATCCACCGCCATCCCCACACTCAAGATGAACCCGGCGATCCCCGGCAAGGTCAGGGTTACCCCCAGCAGTTGAAAACAGGCAAAAGTACAGATGGCATAGACCACCAAGGCCAGATCCGCAATCAGCCCCGGCAGCCGATAGTGATAAATCATATAAATAAAAACCAGGATCAGTCCGACTGTGCCCGCATAGAGGCTGCGTTGAATGCTCTCGGCCCCTAGGGTGGCTCCCACCGTCCGGTTTTCGATCACTTCAATCGGCACCGGTAGGGCACCCGCTTGGATCTTGATGGCCAGATCGGTGGCGGTCTCAACCGTAAAGTTGCCGGTGATCACCGCTCGCCCGCCAGTGATGCCCGTACGGCCAAACTCTGGCCCCACCACCGGGGCACTCAGCAGCACATCATCCAAAAAGATCCCCAGCGATCGCCCGGTTCCGGCCAGATCGCGGGTCAGCTCCGCAAACATCTCTCCCCCCTGGGGCTTAAACTCCAGCCGCACATCCCAACGGTTGCCCGCCCCCTGGGCTGGCTGCGGATCCGCCCGTTCCAACAGATCTCCGGTCAGACCAATCCGCTCAAAGATCGCGTCGGGATCCTCCCCTGCTATGGGCAAACCTGTGTCTGGATCCCTGGGGATCTCGGTGGCGATCCGTTGTTTGCGAAAATCCAGTTGGGCTGTGTCCCCCAACAGAGCGATGGCCCGGTCAGGATCCGCCACCCCCGGCAGTTGCACAAAAAGCTGATCCCCGCCTGTGGCCTGGATCAAAGGCTCTGCCACCCCCAGCCCATCCACCCGCTGCTGGATCACCGTTTGCACCCCTGCCAATACCTCTGGGGTGATGCGGGGCACTTCGACGGTGGGTTGGGCTTGCAGTGTGAGCTGAGTACCCCCCTGCAAATCAAGCCCCAGTCGCACCGGACGGGTCAAACCCACATAGAGTGCTGCGATCACCACCGCGAGCACCAGCATCAGGGTGCGTCCCCGCCACAAGCCCTGGAGCAATGAGCGATTGGGGTTGCGTTTGGCCATAGAGTTCCCCCACAAAAGGTATAGCCTAGAGAGCATAACAGGATTGGATTGGGATCAAAATCCCCGATAACCCAGTCTAGCCTGCCGGATCCCCTGGCTTAATGTTTCCCCAATGGGGATTTAGCTTCAGGGGAAACGGGTGAAAATACTGGCTTGAGGCCGGCCTCAAAAGGCTCTCGTAGGGTCTCCGGCAACAGATTGGAGATCAGCAGATTGCCCTGATCATCCCGCAGACTCAACCCGCCTGCTGTCACCTGCCCCAGCCGGATCCATGCCCCCGCCAAACCCTGCTGGAGAAAATCCTGCCAAACCTGCTGATGAGCCGGATCCACCGACACCACAATCCGGGATCCCCCTTCCCCAAAGAGCTGTTCGTCCAGTCGCTGTGAAGAGCTGGGCAACTGGATCTCAGCCCCCCATCCGCCACTGATGCAACTTTCGGCCAAGGTCACCGCCAGCCCCCCCTGGCTACAATCATGGGCCGAGCGGATCCAGCCCTGGCGAATCCCCTGCCGACAGGCCGCTTGAGTCTTGAGTTCGAGGTCTAGATCCACCGGGGCCGGACGACCCGCCAACAGCCCATAGAGATAGGTGGATAACTCGGATCCCGCCAACGAGGTTTGGGCAGACAGCCCCAGCAGATAGATCGGATCCCCCGGTTGTCGCCAGCCCTGACCACAGGTATGGGCCAGATCTGGGATCAGCCCCACCATCCCGATCACCGGAGTGGGATAGATGGCCTGGGATTGCCCTTGCACCAGGGTTTCATTGTAAAGAGAGACATTGCCGCCGGTGACGGGGGTGCCCAGAGTGCGACAGGCATCGGCGATCCCACGGCAGGCTTGGGCCAGTTGCCAGTAGACCACCGGATTTTCGGGGCTGCCAAAGTTGAGATTGTCGGTGATGGCCAGTGGCTCTGCCCCCACACAGCTCAGATTGCGAGCGGCCTCAGCCACCGCCGCTTTGGCCCCTTCGTAGGGATCCAAAAACACCAGGCGACTGTTGCCATCCACGGTGGCGGCGATCCCTTTATTTGAGCGGCTCAACTCCGGCACCTGCCCCACCCCAAAGGCTTGCGACCGGATCCGGATCACAGCAGCATCCCCCTCTCCCGGCCAAATCAGGGTGTTATTTTGCACCTGATGGTCGTACTGACGATAGATGGCCCGCTTGGAAGCCAGGGTGGGACTGGCCAATAGCTCCAGCAACACCTGTTCCCAACTCAAAACCCTGTCACCCCAGCTGACCCCTTGGGCATCGCAGTCTCCATCTTCTGGCCAGGGATCCTTGGCCCAGAGAGCCTGCACAGAATCCGGCGGATCCGACAAAACCGGGCGTTGATAGACAGGGGTATTGTCTGCTAGGGCAGTGGCTGGCACCTCCGCCGCCACGGATCCTTGATCAAAAATCCGCACGATCGGATCCTCGATCACCCGGCCCGCCACCACCGCTTGTAGACCCCAGCGATGAAAAATCTCGATCAGCTCCTGTTCCCGGCCCGCCACCGCCACAAACAGCATCCGCTCCTGGGACTCCGACAGCAAAAACTCCCAAGCCGCCATTCCGGCCTCCCGCACCGGCACCCGATCCAGATCAAACTCGATCCCAACCCCCCCCCTAGCCGCCATCTCAGAGGTGGAACAGGTGATGCCAGCCGCTCCCATATCCTGTGCCGCCACCACGGCCCCAGTGGCAAAGGCTTCTAGGCACGCTTCAATCAGACACTTACCTGCAAACGGATCCCCCACCTGCACCGCAGGTCGATCCTGCTGAGAGTTTTGATCCAGCTCAGCACTGGCAAAGCTGGCCCCCCCCATGCCATCCCGCCCAGTGGTGGATCCCACATAGAGCACCGGATTGCCGATCCCCTGCGCCCCAGATTTGACAATATCGGCGGTTTCCATCAGCCCCAGGCCCATGACATTGACCAGCGGATTGCCCTGATAACAGGGATCAAAGGCCACCTCACCCCCAACCGTGGGAACCCCGGTACAGTTGCCATAATGAGCGATCCCCGCCACCACCCCCGTGATCAGTCGTTGGGTCTGAGGGTCAGTGGGGGATCCAAATCGCAATGAATTGAGCAGGGCAATGGGCCGTGCCCCCATCGTAAAAATATCCCGCAGGATCCCGCCCACCCCTGTGGCCGCCCCCTGAAACGGTTCGACCGCAGAGGGATGATTGTGGGATTCAATCTTGAACGCCAAGCGATCCCCATCGCCGAGATCCACCACCCCAGCATTTTCCCCAGGCCCCACCAGGATCCGCTCGCCGGTTGTGGGAAAAGCCTTCAGAAAGGGGCGCGAATTTTTGTAACAGCAGTGCTCCGACCACATCACCCCAAACATGGCCAGCTCATTAAAATTGGGATCCCGCCCCAGTCGCTCCACAATCAGGTCATATTCTGCCGGGGTCAGGCCACGGGCTTTGAGTTGGTCAGAGGTGTAGGGGGCCACGGTTTTTCCCAGAGATGATGTGATGATTTTTAGTCATTATTATCAGCAATAATAGGCGACAGGGTGGACTTTCATATGGAAAAGCTCAACCAGATGCAACCTTGCGGCATCAAGACCACACCTATTGACGGTAGTTTGTGAACGACCCAATCCTCATTGCTA
>CAZODP010000049.1:3891-21196 GCA_964578595.1 uncultured bacterium | reverse complement strand
AAAATCAAAAATAAGGGAAATGCTGTAAATGCAATTTAAATGTGCAACAACTTAGGCAAGAGCCAAAGCTGGGTACGGGATGTGGAAAATGAGCGATTTCGGATCGGATCCGGGGATCAAAAACGTCTATCGCAGGCTTTAGAGTTGGATCCACAGCAACACCAAGCCTGAGGCCACCAGGTTTTGATGGGTGAGTGGTTCTGGATCCAGAGTCAAAACCAACCTTCAGAACAAACCAATGAGACAATAGACCTTATGAAGGATCCGGTCTCGACGGTGGTGGTGATGGGCCCGACTGGGGTGGGCAAGAGCTTGGCCCTCCAGCAGTTGGAGGTGTTGGGCTTTGTGGGGGTGGATAGTGTGGCCGCCAGCGTCCTGCCAATCCTTCATCAGACCATGGGCCATCATCATCCTCGCTTGGCCTATGTGCTGGATCTGCGCAGTGAGCGGCTGATCCGAGAGGCCGAAACCCTTTTGCTTTGGTGTGCACAGCAGCGGATCCCGGTGGTCTACCTGACTGCCACGGCTGAGATCTTGGCCCGTCGCCAAACCACCACTCGCCGCCGTCATCCCTTTGGCTCTGATCTGGCGCAATCTATGGGTCAGAAGTCTGATCGGGAAGCTGGAGGCGGGATCCTGGAGGCGATTGAGGTCGAAGATCAGTTGCTTCAGTCTTTGCGCAAGGGCTGCTCCCATCAACTGGATACAACCGCTCTCAGTCCGATGGAGCTACGGGCTGGGCTAGAGGCTCTGCTCCAGGGCGGATCCGTGCCCCTGACGGTAACCCTGCTCAGTTTTGGCTACAAGTTTGGGTTGCCGATGGATGCCAATTTGGTCTTTGACATTCGGTTTTTGCCCAACCCCTATTTTGTGCCAGCGTTGCGATCCCGATCGGGCTTGGATCCGCTGTTGCGAGACCACTTGTTTGGGGATGAGCTGACATGTCGCACCTATCAACAGATGCTTAACCTGATCACAGACTGGATCCCGGCCTACCAAGCTGAGCAGCGGGCACACCTAACCGTGGCGATAGGCTGTACTGGCGGCCAGCACCGTTCTGTGGCTCTGGTGGAACAGCTCTCTCAGGCTCTAGCACAGGCTGCTGCAAAATCCACCCGGATGGATCCAGCCCCGATTCCCTATAAGCTACAGGTGGTGCATCGCCACTTGCAGCAGTCCAAGCGGGATGTCTCCCACAGCCCCATCCTTTGGGATCCTGCCCCAGACCATGCCTGATCTGAAGCCTGTTCCTAAGTTCAATCCGCTGCTCTCCCGTCCGGCGATCCCATTTGTGGATGGCTGGAAGTGGCTATTTCCGGGCTTATCGGTCAAACGGTGGCTGGGGTTGGCCAGTGCTGGGGTGATGCTCTTGGTTTTGGGGATCGCCATCTGGACTGAGCAGACCCCGATTTTTCGACTGCAACAACTGCTGGAGAATCTGCTCCAGACCATCACCGATTGGGTGCCCAGCTATATCAGTGGCCCCCTGATCACAATCCTGGGATTGGCCTTGGTGATTTTGGGCTTGCGCAGTGCCATGCAATCCATCACCGATGTGCTGATGCCGGAAGGGGAACCCCGGCTGGTGGAGCGGATCCTGGCCCAGCGGCGGCTCAATCGTGGCCCCAAAATCGTGGCCTTGGGGGGAGGGACGGGCCTGTCCACACTGCTGCGGGGTCTCAAACAATACAGCTCCAATATCACAGCCGTGGTGACGGTGGCCGATGATGGCGGATCCTCAGGCCGGCTGCGGCGAGAAATCGGCGTGTTGCCACCGGGGGATATTCGCAACTGTCTGGCGGCTCTGGCCAATGAAGAGCGTTTGGTCACAGAGCTGTTTCAATATCGCTTTAACTCTGGAGAGGGGCTAACCGGCCACAGCTTTGGCAATCTTTTCATCACAGCCCTGACCTCTGTAACCGGTGGGGATATGATCCGGGCGATCTCAGCCACCTCGCAGGTGTTGGCCATTCAGGGGCGGGTGCTGCCAGCCACACTCTCGGATGTTACCCTCTGGGCCGAA
Organism: uncultured bacterium; assembly: GCA_964578595.1. Taxonomy (GTDB): domain Bacteria; phylum Cyanobacteriota; class Cyanobacteriia; order Thermostichales; family Thermostichaceae; genus JAAUUM01. The sequence goes on along the minus strand of CAZODP010000049.1, from coordinate 19,173 downwards.
CTCTCGGATGGCCGCTGGGTGGTGGGGGAGTCCAATATCGCCAAGGCGCGGGGCCATGTGGTGCGGGTGGGCTGCGAACCAGCGGATCCGCCTGCGGTCAAGGAGGTGATTGAGGCGATTGAGGCGGCAGATTTTTTGATCCTGGGGCCAGGATCCCTCTACACCAGCGTCATTCCCAATTTGTTAGTGCCCGAAATTGTGGAGGCCATCGCCCGCAATCGCTCCCCTCACATCTATGTCTGTAACATCATGACCGAGCCGGGGGAGACCAGCGGCTACACGGTTGGGGATCACGTCATCGCCCTCGATCAAGCTGCCGGGATCCGTCTCTTTGACGCGGTACTGGTGCAAAAGCAGCCCCCCTCTGAACCCACTCTGGCCCGCTATCGGCAAGTGGGATCCGAGCCTGTGTTGCTGGATCCAGAAAAGCTGGCCTTTTTGGGCTGTCGGGCGGTTTTGGCCAATGTGATGTCAGAGGATCCGGACTCTGGCCTGGTGCGCCATCGGCCCGAACTGTTGGCCGCAATGCTCATGCGCTGGTACAACCGCCATCGACCTCGCTAGAGGGTTTGTGAACTGTGACTGCTGGAGGATCCGCCTGCTTGGGGATGGGAATACCATTGTTGAAATCACCCGCTTGGGGTTTGGGGTGGGGTTTGGAATTGTCAGCGGAAAATGGAGCTGGAGGATGCGGATCTAGGGTTGTTGATATTGGGCGATCTGGGGCTTTGCTCCTCTGATCCGATATCTGATCCGATAAATGTTCAGACAAAGGTTGATCAGACAAAGGTTTTGGGCCTGAAGGTTTTGGAGATAAAGACTCTGCAGGGCGAGATGGATCATCTTTGGATGAGCTACTTGGATCAGGATCCTCTGAAGCCTCCGTCAGGACTCCTGGCAGGTTTTTTCCTAGGCTTTCAGCCTTGAAGGTCTCATAACTTCGCTTGGGTTTAGGCAAGAAATAAGGCAGCGGGGGTTGTTGCACAAAACGGGCCATGGCCACTGATGAAATCGGTCGGGAAAAAAGATAGCCCTGAGCCTCATGGCAATCCATCTCTGCTATCATTTGCAGATGTTCATGGGTCTCAATACCCTCTGCCGTAATTTGCAAATTAAGGGTTTTGGCCATGGCTACAATCGCTTGCACAATTGATCTAATTTCAGCCCTGGTGGTCATACGACGGGTAAAAGATTGATCCACTTTGAGCGTGTCTACCGGCAATCGGCTCAGATAACTCAGGGATGAATATCCAGTGCCAAAGTCATCTAGGGCTAAGCGGATCCCCATCTGCCGAAAGGCATTCAGCAACTCAATCAACCGTTCTGAATCTTTGATAAAGATGCTCTCCGTTAGCTCCAGTTCTAACAGGTGAGGTGGCAGCCCTGTGGTATTCAGGATCCGGTTGATATCATCCACCAAGGATCCCTGCCGCAATTGCAACGCTGAGATATTCACCGCCATTCGAATGGGGGGTAATCCTTCTCGATGCCAAGCTTGGGCCTGGGCGCAGGCTGTCTTGAGGATCCATTCTCCCATCGGTACAATCAAACCTGTTTCTTCGGCAATCGGAATAAATTGACCCGGGGAAATCAGCCCTAATCGGGGATGTTTCCAGCGCACAAGCGCTTCTGTGGCAACAGTGTGACCTGTCTTGAGATCAATACGAGGCTGATAAAGAAGATAAAAGTGCCCATTCTCAAAGCTGGTTTGCAGATCCTGCTCAATGGTCAGGCGTTCTTCTGAAGCTTTTTGGGCCGTGGGAATATAAAAGCGGTAAGTATTGCGACCTTCTCGGAGGGATTGTTGACAGGCAGCAGCCGAACGCTGCAATAGGATCTCGCTGGTTTTGCCATCGGTGGGATAAACGGAAATCCCAGCCCCGGCTGAGATATAAATCTGTGCTCCCCGTCCTTTGACAGCGGCAGAATCAGCATCAAAAGGCATACCAAAAACCTTGAGAATCTTTTGGGCTAAGTCCTCGACATGCTCTTCATTTTGGAGTCCGCCCCGCACCACTGTGAAGGTATAAGTCTCCGTTCGAGTCAGTAAATCATGAGATTGCAATTGACGAGATAAGCGATGGGCCACTTCCCTAAGCACCCGGTCTCGATTCTCGGATCCCCAGGTGGATCCCACATTTTGCATCCCCACCAAGCTGATAGTAATTGTCGCCATCAACCACTGATAGGTATAGGCGTCCTTGATCTCCTGCTGGATCCGGTGCTTGAGGCTGTTGGCATTGGGTAATCCGGTCACGGTGTCATAGTCCGTCACCCGGCGGATCGTTTGATCTAGCTTTCGTAAGGTCAGGTTGGTATCTGACATCAGCCGTCCGGCCACATCCTCGAATTGGGTGGGGAGATAGGGCAACTTCCCATCTTTGAGATAGGTTTTGAGGGCCGTGCTGGTCATTTGGATGGGGGCCAAAAGCTGCCGCAGAGCAAAGTAGGTCAACCCGGATCCGGCTGCAGTCAGCACCAATGCGATCCAGAGGGTCCACAGAACGGTTTCTAGCTCTAGGTCGGGGGCGTTTTGGATCAGCACTACCACAAAAAACACCAGCAGCGGCACCTGCGTGGCGCACAAGGCCACCGCCATCACTTTGAGGGGATAGTGGCGACGCAGCCCAGGCAACCGAGCAAGCTGTTCGTAGAGCCAGACAGAGTTCATGGTTGAGGGTGGGCTGATGTCTTGATCATATTTTCAGCTGTATGCAAGGATCTTTAGGCCAGAGTGTTTTGGAGAGAGGACAAACAAGAGAGAGCCGTGGAGGAAGCGTCGCTCTCTAACTGAAGGTAAAGTAGCGAGCATTGGCAACTGTTAGGACGGGACTTTGATCCATGCTATTCAACCCTTGACCAGAATTGATTCCAAAATAGCTGAGTCTAGCCCAGATGTCGCCAGCATTGGACAAACTGAACCTGTTTTTTGCTGTAGAGGTAATCGGCCAAGATCCTGTCCTGATTCAATTTAAATCTGGTTAAATCCAGCAGTCTCGGTAGACCCACGTAGAAAACAGGCATTGAGGTCTTATACGAGTCGCTCTTCGCTTCTGAGGGGCTTGGATCCATTCCAGGCACAGCCATCAAGGGCAACTCGCTCCACTTCAGCCGCGATCCGGAGGGCTTTGAGGGCTTGTTCGCCTCCGACTGAGGGTTGGCTACCCCCGCGCACGCAACTGATAAAGTGCTGCAATTCGGCACTGAGTTTGTCGATATTGTCGGTATGCACCTGTTCGATCAGGCATTCCCGCTGATAGTGAGCTTGGCCAAAGTCGCTGGGGATGGCAGCGGATCCTTGCCGATAGATGGAGATGGTGTTGTCCAAAAAATCGGCCTCAACCAGGGCATCTTTGCAGTGAACCACAATGCAGCGGTGTTTGCGATGGGTGACTTTGCTGGCGGTCAGGGTGGCGATCAGGCCATTGGCAAAGGTCAGGGTGGCGGTGACATGATCCAGATAACCCAGGGGGGTGGCTCGGTTGCCACTGGCGGTTACTTGGATCACAGGCGATGGGATCAGCTCCAAGAGCAGATCGATATCGTGGATCATCAGATCAAAAACCACCGATACATCGGTAGCCCGATTGGAGTAGGGGCTAAGCCGGTGGGCCTCAAATGCAATCGGCCCCTCCCCGGTCAACACCTGCCCCAACACCTGAAAAGCAGGGCTAAACCGCTCGATATGCCCCACCTGCAAAATACAGCCACAGTCAGCGGCTTTATTCACTAACGACTCGGCCTCGGTGATATTGGCGGCGATGGGCTTTTCGAGCAACACGTGGATCCCCGCCTCAAGACAGGCTAACCCCACCTCATGATGCAACACCGTGGGCACCGCCACCGCCACCGCCGCCACATGGGCCAGCATCTCCCGATAGTCTTCATAAAAATGCACCCGGTAGCGGCTGGCGATATCTAAACCCCGCTCCACATTGATATCCGCCACCCCCATCATTTCCACATCTTTCATGCGGCTAAAAACACGGGTGTGGTGCTGCCCCATATTGCCCACCCCAATCACCCCCACAGGGATCCGGGCCTGACCACTGTACTGTGTGTAGTGGCTTTGGGGGGCAGGTTTGGGACTTGCAGCAAATGGCATCACGGGTCACCTAAAACCTTGCAAATCCTATCATGCTCGATTTGTCAGCGAATAGGGTACCTCCAGGCCATACTGCTCCATCAGCTCAGGATCCCCCAAGATGGCTTTGACGTTGCCGTCCGCTACGATCTGGCCTTGGTGGAGTAGGATCACCCGCCCACAGACCTCCAGCACAAATTCCAGATCGTGAGAGGCAATCAGCAGGGTCTGGTCACTCTGGGTTAAAAACTGAATCAGTCGCCGCCGTGCCCGCAGATCCAGACTGGCGGTGGGTTCATCACACAACAGGATCCGAGGCTGCATGGCCAACAGTCCCGCCATCGCCACCATCTGCTTTTCGCCCCCAGATAAGTGATGAGGGGGCCGCTGGGCCAGGAGCTGGATCCCAGTCACCCTCAGGGACTGCTGCACTCGCCGCTCAATCTCAGCCGGATCCAGACCCATCTGGGTTGGCCCAAAAGCGATGTCATCCACCACCGAGGCCGAAAAAAGCTGATCGTCGGGATCCTGAAACAGAAACCCCACCGATGGGTAAAAGTGCCCCGGCAATACAGGCTGACCCAAGACCTCGATCCGCCCTGTTTCTGGCTTGAGTACCCCACAGATGAGCTGAAAGAGGGTGGTTTTGCCACAGCCATTGTGCCCGACCAAAGCCACTCGCTCACAGGGTTGGATCCCAAAGGAGAGGTTTTCTAAAACACAAGCAGCCAAACCAGGGGATCCAGATGGATACCTAAAGCTGACCTGCTCAACTCGAATGGCACTGTTGAGATCAGAATCATTGCGGTGAGGATCCGGCTGGCTCAGCATCAGTGAAACAGCACCGATAAGCCCACCAAAACCCCCAGTAAGCCCACCAAGGTCAAAGCAAAGTGAAATAAGGAGGTGCCCCCTCGTCGCACCATGTTCTTCATGGCTAATTTGGTGTAGCTATCCTGAGGTTGGGCCAAATAGGGGGAAGCAAAAGTCTGAGGCGCCTGAGATGGATCCGATGGGATGGATTCTTGAATTGATTCGGCTGCGTCTAGCTCAGTCATGGTGCTTTGTGAATCAAAACAGCTAGGTCAATACTATCAACCTAGTCAACCCTCAACCCACAGATCCCTCCAGCTTAAGGCTGAGCAATCGGTCTGCTTCGACGGCAAACTCCATCGGCAGTTGATTAAACACATCCCGGCAAAAGCCGCTGATGATCATGGAGACAGCATCTTCCATCGAGATGCCTCGCGACTGAAAGTAAAAGAGCTGCTCTTCAGCAATTTTTGAGGTGCTGGCTTCATGCTCCACTCTGGCAGTCGGGTTTTGAGACTCGATATAGGGAAAGGTATTGGCTTGTGACCGATCGCCAATCAGCAGCGAATCACATTGCGAATAATTACGGGATCCGCTAGCTTTTGGCCCCATCTTGACCAGGCCCCGGTAGCTATTTTGAGAGTGGCCGGCTGAGATCCCCTTGGAAACAATGGTGCTGCGGGTGTTTTTGCCAATATGAATCATTTTGGTGCCTGTGTCGGCCTGTTGATGATGATTGGTCAGGGCCACCGAATAAAACTCACCCACAGAATCATCTCCCACCAGCACACAACTGGGATATTTCCAGGTAATTGCGGATCCGGTCTCCACTTGGGTCCAAGAGATCTTAGAATTGCGCCCCTGGCATAGCCCCCGCTTGGTTACAAAGTTGTAGATCCCTCCCTTGCCATTTTCATCCCCGGCATACCAGTTCTGAACGGTGGAATACTTGATTTCAGCATGGTCGAGGGCCACCAACTCCACCACAGCGGCGTGCAACTGGTTGGTGTCAAACATCGGAGCTGTACAGCCCTCTAAGTAGGAAACGTGGGATCCTGCTTCCGCCACAATCAACGTCCGTTCAAATTGGCCCGAATCCCCATTGTTGATCCGAAAATAAGTGGACAATTCCATCGGGCAGCGTACACCCTTGGGAATATAGACAAAGGATCCATCGCTAAAAACGGCTGAATTAAGGGCGGCAAAATAGTTGTCCCCCACCGGCACCACACTGCCCAAATACTTTTGGATCAGCTCTGGATACTCGTGAACAGCCTCAGAAATAGAGCAAAAAATTACCCCTTCTTTGGCTAGCTTTTCTCGGAAGGTTGTAGCCACCGAAACACTGTCAAAAATAGCGTCCACCGCCACATTACCCAAACGTTTCTGTTCCGATAATGGGATCCCCAATTTTTCAAAAGCTTCTAGCAAAACGGGATCCACCTCGTCTAAGCTATTCTTTTTTGCTTTGGCTTTGGGGGCAGAATAATAAATAATATCCTGATAGTCAATGGAAGGATAACTCACCTGTGGCCAAGTGGGTGCTGTCATCTTGAGCCATTGCCGATAAGCCTTAAGTCGAAAGTCCAGCATAAAGTCTGGCTCCCCCTTTTTGGCCCAAATCTGGCGCACCACCTCTTCGCTCAGGCCCTTGGGCAGACTATCGGACTCGATGGTGGTCACAAACCCATACTTGTAGGGCTGATTGACTAACGTGCGCACCGCAGTGGATCCTGAAGCAGGGGTTGACCGTGGGGGGGCCGACACGTCAGACGCTGGCGAAGACACTGACAAAGGCGCTGATAAAGACATGGGCGTGACACTAGATAGGGTTTCGAGGAGATGACTTGTCTGAGGTCAAGACCTATTAAACAACGGTCTTGTTTCTTAATCTGATCTCAGGTTACTTTGGGTTTAGCGTACCTGTCAAAGCCATACGCAAATGAGTGAGCCGCGAATTAAAGCCTGGTCATGCCATCATCCGGCTGTTTTTACCCTGTTGGAGCCAGCGATGCAGAGTCCACTTCGTCCCACCCCGGTCAAAAAAGCCGATACCACCAAAGGATCCCTGTTGGTTTATTTTCAGCAGCACGGCAAAGCCACTGCCCAAGAATTGGCTAACCACATGGGCATCAGCCCTCAGGCGATCCGCCGTCACCTCAAGGATCTGGAGCAAGAACAGCTGGTGTTGGCTCAGGCGGTCAGTACGGGGGTGGGTCGTCCACATCTGATCTATCAACTGAGTTCACATGGACAAGAGCGATTTCCCCGCGCCTACGATGACTTTGCCATGGGCCTGCTGGAAACCCTCAAAGAGGCTGTCCCTGCCGAGCAAATGGGATCCATTCTCCAAAAGCAATGGCAACGCAAGGCGGAAGTCTATCGCCAAATCTTAGGCACTGGATCCGTGCAAGAACGAGTGGCCCGACTCGTGGAACTCCGTCAGGCAGAAGGGTACATGGCTGAGATGCACCCTTATCAAGACCAACCAGATGCTTTTGTTTTGATCGAGCACAATTGTGCCATTGCCCAAATTGCCCAGACTTTTCCAACGATCTGCGGTCATGAGTTAGAGATGTTTGCGGCTACGTTGGCTGATTGCGTTGTCAAGCGGATCGATTGGCAAGTGGAGGGGCATCACCATTGCGGCTACTTGATTGGATCCAAGCCCGGATCCTAGAAACCCAAAAGGCGTTGCATCATACAGCGTTTATCATTCTGCTGAGGGACAGTAGCAGCAGTACCTAAACTAGGTTCCAATATCCTCAAATACAGCCCTTACTGAGATTATCTATAACCACAACATCTCCTTCTCTTCAATTGGGTCATCATTCTGTCTTGATGAAATCATAGAAGTCCTTTCCTTTCATGGATCCTTCTATGGCTTTTATTGCCACGATTCCTTCATAGTTTATGGCCCCTTTAATTCCCGGCCTTTGTCAAACGGTCTTAGACTCAGGGCTTTTTCCCCTTTCAAGCTGCGAGTCAACTGTCGGCTGATCCCGACCCAGAAGGCGCTCTCATCGATAAATATAAGTCTCTCAACCAGAACATCTCTAATTCTGTCCCAGTCGTCTAATCCCTGTGTTTGAGCTGATTCCGTGGTCGATGCCTGGCTCCGATAGGTTTTTTTTTCAGAGTCAATCCTTGCTTGTTTAGAAAGCGACATAGCGTACTGAGACTGACATCAACATCACATTGCTCTGCTAGATATTCGGTGTACTGCTGCAATGTCCAGTCTGGATAGGATTCGACCATACTAAGAACAAAGTCTTTATAGTTTTCTAGGATGCCTACTTTGCGGGTGCCTAGTTTTTGAGGGGTGAGGTCTTGAGTCTGCCTGTACTGCTTGAGATACTTTTGCACGGTGGCAGGGGCGATTCTAAATTGTTGAGCGAGTTTGCGGATGGACAGTTTACCTTCTTGATGGGCTTGGACAACTTTCTGTCGCAGGTCAAGAGAGTAGCAGGTCATGACGGAAGATAAAAGCTACCCCTCCAATATAGACCGTGTTCCTTATTTATGCAAAGGGCATTTAGGCAAAGGGCTGTATGCCTCAATGTGAATCAAATTGGCCCGACAAATCGTATCTTCGAGAACCGTTTCGCCAGCGATGGATCCCCAATCCCGCCGGTGTGGCGATACAGATCCAGGCCCACCAGTCTCCCCAGCGGGTGGCCAGGGTGATCTCCCCTCTGGGCAGCACGGATCCCACCACCACCGTTTTTTCAAAGATAGTTCCTCGCTGCTGGATCCGACCGCTGGGATCGATGATCAAATTGCCGCCCGTATTGTTGACAAACACCGCTGTGCGACGATTTTCTACCGCCCGAAACACCGACAACTGACCGTGCAACATCGGCCAATTGCTATTGCCAAACCAACTGTCATCAGAAATCGTGATCAAAGATGTGGCCCCTGCCCGCACCAGCTCTCGGCTCGGCCCCGGCAACACACTCTCGAGGCAGATATTGACCCCCAGCTTCCCAAACGGATCCAGCCTCAAAGGGCGATAGCCATCTGCCGAGGGCCTATAGCGTTGGGACTCAAAATAGGGAAAGATCCACTGCTTGCCAAACCGATCCAGCAAGGATCCCTCCGCGTCATAGAGCAAGGCAGAGTTGATAAACTGTCGCTGATCTTCCGACAAATCCTGCGTAGAGGGATCCGGTTCCGTAGTACCCAATAATAACGCCCCCTGTTCGGGCAAAATCTGCCCCATAGGATCCAAAATATACGGCTCCAGGCTGGTGCCCACCAACTGCGCTCGCAAGACCCCTTCTGGCCAGAGGATCAGTTCTGCTCCCTGGGCCACCCCCTGCGCAGACAGCTCAAATAGCTCTTGATAACGGGCCGCTCGATAGGGCCAACTGCGCTCGGACTCCAACCAGGCCACCTGTTGCACGGCTCCCACCCGAAACGTCCGGGCCGGATCCTGCCTTTGGGCCGCCACCAGGCCATCGTAACGAGAGAGTTGAATAGCCCCATAGACCAGAACAAAAGTAATAACTGCTATCCCCGGCAGGATCCCCTTGATCCAGGTATGGGGCCTCAGCTCCCGCACAGCCACCACCAGCAACCCATTCACCAAAACCGCAAAAAACGTCACCCCCCAAATACTGGCCAGATCAGCAATCTGAATCGCCAGCGGCCAATCAAACAGTAACGATCCCCAATGAAACGGGATCGGAAACCTCAGCACCCCCATCAGCCCATCAATCGCGGTCCAGACCGCCGCCATCCCCAACGGCTGCCAGCCCAGCGGGAGCGCGCGCGTCAACCCCAAACTGACCAGAGTCGCTGTGGTGTAAAACATCGGGATCAGAGGAGCCACCAGAATGCCCCCCACGATCTCCCAGGGTTGCAGCACCTCCACCGATCCCAGATCCGGCAAGAAGGTGAAGGTATTCATCACAAACCAAACCCCAAACACCCGCCCCATCTGGGGCCGCAGCGGCAAGCGCCAGCATACCCCCCACAACACAGCGATCCCGGTCAATGCCCCTGGATACCAATGCAGCAAGCGGTTGGGGGATCCCAAACACAGCAATATCACCGCCAACCCCAGCACCGCCCACTCTTGAGGGGAGATTTGCCAAAACTGTTGACATCGAGTGTGGAGTTGGGTGCGCACCGCCCGCAGTCTGAGGCCAACCTCTCCCACCACTGTTTTCATCATCACGCTCTTAATCCTGATCCCACGGCTCCTCTCTGACAATGACACACCAGCTCAGGATCCCTAGCCCTCATCTTCTTCATCGTGGGGGGGAAACACAGGGCGATAGCCATAGACAGACCGAGAAGGGTGCGTTTTTTTGATTTGGTCTTTGAGGGTTTCCAAATCGATGTAGCGGTCGGCAAGATTGATCAGTTGATCACTGGTCATGGAGCGCAGGCTCACCACCTCCACCCGTACCCCCTGATAGCTGACCGCATTGACCGCATAGGCCAGATCCCCATCCCCACTGACCAGCACTGCCGTCTCATACCACTTCACCAGCGACAGCATATCAACGGCGATCTCCACATCCAGATTGGCTTTTTTGGATCCATCCGGCAATTGCACCAGATCTTTGGTGATGACGCGATAGCCATTGCGCCGCATCCACAGCAAAAACCCCTGCTGCTTTTCGTTGCTGCGATCCACCCCTGTATAAAAGAAAGAGCGGAGCAGACGGGAGTCTCCAGTCAGGGATCCCAACAACTTTGTATAGTCAATTTCGATACCCAGTTGTAGGGCCGCGTAGAACAAATTGGATCCATCAATAAAGATGGCAACCCGCCCCCGCCTATCCTGAATCGGATCGAGTGGGGGATCCGGCTCCAGACGTATCATCAGCTTTGATCTCCAGATTTATTCGCGCTCAAAGGCACGTGCAAATTAAAAAGTTTATGATTGAAAACAACATTAGCAGAGTCCACACCACCACCCAAATGGGTCTTTTGGGGCCGCAAACCCTTGCCATATCTCAAACTAACCCAAATCTAAGACTCCGCTAGTAAAGATACTTATCCACTAGATCCTTTAAGGTTTTCCGGCTGCTGGTGCCCAAGGGCAAATCCTAACCTGGGATCAAGGGCCAGGATCCTGATGGCCCAGACTCTCCTGGGTTGACAACCGGCGAGCCATCAGGGGCAACTGCTGAGCTGCGATTTTCCCCATCCAGTCAATAAATAGAGCTAATGAATATGGCTGTGGTAGGCCCCCGGATCCGGCTCGAAGGGGGCGATCCCTTCTGTGACTTGCACCCTGAGGTGATCGGTCAATAGATGTTTGAGAACCGGATCCGGCTCTAGCTTCAGAGACTCTGGGTTGATCTCTAGGGGCACATGGCGGTTGCCCAGATGGTAAGCCGCCCGCAGCAGGGTGAGGGGATCGGTGCTTTTGACCACCAGGACGGGTTCAGGCTGAGCCTGGATTTGGATCCACTGATCCTGGTCGGGGGGGGTCACCCAGGCTTTGGGCTTGAGGATCAACCCGCGAGTCAGCTCCAACTTGACCGATTCCCCCGATTCGAGCCTGTAGATGCGGCGAACATGGCGGCGTTGGTCAGCCGTGAGCCTCAGCACCCCATCGGGAATGCCATCAAACCCATCCGGTTCAACATAGTGGGTCAGCACCAACATCCCCATTCTCCTCAAAAGAGAAAGTACCGCTGGGCCATCGGCAGCACCGTTGCCGGTTCACAGGTGAGCAACTCCCCATTCGCCCGCACCTCGTAGGTTTCCGGATCCACCTCAATCTGGGGCAGAGCATTGTTGAGCTTGAGATCCGTTTTGCGCACCTGACGGGTATGGAGCACCGGTTCGATCTGGTGCTGAAGCCCAAGCTGAGTCGGGATCCCCGCTTCGATCCCCGCCTGCGACATAAACGTTAGGGAGGTGGCCCCAATCGCCCCCCCAAAGCTGCCAAACATAGGCCGCATCTGCACCGGCCCCGGTGTCGGAATACTGGCATTGGCATCCCCCATCTGGGCCCAGGCGATCAAGCCCCCCTTGATCACCATCTCCGGCTTGACCCCAAAAAAGGCAGGTTTCCACAGACACAAATCCGCCAGCTTGCCCTCCGCCACGGATCCCACCCTATGGGCAATGCCGTGAACTAGAGCGGGGTTAATGGTATATTTGGCAACGTAGCGTTTGGCCCGGAAGTTGTCGTTGCGAGATTGGTTCTCCACCGCGTCGGAGGGGGATCCCTCAGGGGCCAGCCAGCCCCGCTGCACTTTCATCTTGTGGGCCGTCTGCCAGGTGCGACAGATCACTTCTCCCACCCGGCCCATTGCTTGCGAGTCAGAGGCGATCATACTGATGGCCCCCAGATCATGGAGGATATCCTCAGCCGCAATGGTCTCGCGCCGGATCCGAGATTCGGCAAAGGCCACATCTTCGGGGATGCCTGGATCCAGGTGGTGGCAAACCATCAACATATCCAGATGCTCATCCAGGGTGTTGAGGGTGTAGGGGCGAGTTGGGTTGGTAGAAGACGGCAACACCGAGGCTTGGCCACACACTTTCAAAATATCTGGGGCATGGCCACCCCCCGCCCCCTCAGAGTGGTAGGTGTGAATGGCCCGGTCTTTGAAGGCGGCGATGGTATTTTCTACAAACCCCGCCTCATTGAGGGTGTCGGTATGAATGGCCACCGCCACATCAAACTGATCCGCGACGGTCAGGCAAGTATCAATAGCTGCCGGTGTAGTACCCCAGTCCTCATGCAACTTCAGCCCCAACGCCCCTGCCCGCACCTGCTCTTCTAGGCCCTGCGGCTGAGCACTGTTGCCCTTGCCCATGTAGCCCAGATTCATCGGAAAGGCATCTGAGGCCTGCAACATCCGCCCGATATGCCAGGATCCGGGGGTACAAGTGGTGGCATTGGTGCCGGTGGCTGGCCCCGTACCCCCCCCCAGCATGGTGGTGATGCCAGAGGCGATGGCGGTTTCGATCTGTTGGGGACAAACAAAGTGAATGTGAGAGTCGATACCCCCAGCCGTCAAGATCAGGCCCTCCCCGGCAATGGCTTCGGTGCTAGGGCCAATGATAATGTCAACCCCATCTTGGGTGTAGGGGTTACCGGCCTTGCCAATTTTGGCGATCCGGCCATCTTTGAGACCGATATCAGCCTTGATGATGCCCCACCAGTCCAGGATCAAAGCATTGGTGATCACCGCATCCACCGCCCCATCGGCCCGCGAAATCGGAGATTGCCCCATGCCATCTCGAATCACCTTGCCGCCGCCAAACTTGACCTCATCCCCGTAGCGGGTCAAATCCTGCTCCACCTCGATGATCAGCTCCGTATCCGCCAGCCGGATCCGATCCCCCACCGTAGGGCCAAACGTATCGGCATAGGCCGCCCGACTGATGCGATAACTCACAGCACACGCCTCCCAAAACAGATCTCAGCTCCCCAAACCACGGATCCCAGGCTTACCTACCCCTAAGGATCCATTCCCTGTACTTTAGGAGAAAAGTTGCCTCAAAACTGATATATGGCTCACTCCTCAGCGGGCAATTTTGATCTAGCTATTGCGAAAAAAGATTTGCAGATGGTGTTCACAATTGCGGAGCAGATGATGAGCTTCCCGAAACTTGAGTAGCTTCAGGGCCTGGTCAAAGGTGCACCAGCGAAAATCAGTGACTTCCTCAGGCTGGATCTGCACCTCTGGCGGATCCCCAGTCTCTGTTTCCATCATGGCCACAAAATACAGCACCTCCTTACGCACCGGGATCCCGTCAAGACGGGTAAAGCGATAGTGCTCCGTAAACTCCGCCTCCGCCAGGATCAGATACTGAGTCAGCCCCGTTTCTTCCTGAAGTTCACGCTTAGCGGTGGCCAGATCCGATTCATCCCCATCCTTGTGCCCCTTCGGAAAGCCCCAGTGCCCCTTGCGATGCAAAATCAATAGGTAACGATGCTCTTGACCGGGCGAGGGAGGCAAAATCGGGATAATGCCATAGGCGCGGTCATAGTCGATGCGATCATGCCAGTCTGGGGTGCCGTTTGGCGCAGTCATAGGTGTAGTCAGGGAGATGATCTAGTGTGGCAGTTAATGTGGAAATTGAAAGAAACCCAGAAATTTGTGTGTAATATACCCTGCGATATATTTCGATATTCGCAAATTTAAGAGTTGATACCGTCCATGTTTTTTGGCTTGGTCACTAGGATATCATAGTAAGCCTATTTATTTCTTTCTAGGCTTGTGCCCCGCGATAGGTGGTGGGTCGCTGAGTTTGATATCGCTGGGCAAACTGAGGAATATCGTCTTTGTGGCCGAGGGCAATGACGGTATCTCCAGATTCCAGTTTTAGGGCCGGATCCGGATTAGAAAAGGTCTGTCCTGTATTGCGCCGCAACGCCACAATCAAAAAACTGCGTTTGCCCCGCACCTCCAAATAGCCCAAGGACTGTCCCACCAGTGGGGATCCAGGCGGTACTTGAACATCCACCAACTGAATATCAATTTGGGCCAGTTGCTCTGTCAAAAGATTGCGAGACATGGCTTGGTCGAGGAGGTCTTCAACTGCGGGATGGGTGATCAGATGAGCCATCCGGATCCCGCCGATGGCGGCAGGCAGCACCACATGGTCGGCCCCCGCCTGCAGCAGCTTGCGCTCTGTGGATCCAGATTCCCCCCGCGCCAAGATTGACAACTGGGGATTGAGGCTGCGGCCCGTCAGGGTGATAAACACATTGGCGGCATCGCTGCGCAAAACCGTGGCCAAAACCTGCGCCCGCCGGATCCCGACTGCTTCCAGTACATCCTCCTCTGTGGCGTCCCCCATTCGCACCCAGTAGCCCAAAGCCTCCGCCTGAGCCACCCGATCGGGATTGCTGTCGATCACCACAAACGGTTTGCGGTTATGGCGCAGCTCCCGAGCCAACACCTGACCGATGCGGCCAAAGCCACAGACGATCACATGCTGCTCCAGATTTTCGATCCCCTGTGACATGCGTCGCGTCCCCAATGCCCGCTTGATCTCCCCCTCAGCAATCAACTGCACAAAGCCCCCCACCGCGTAAACAGAAGCCGAGGTACCCGCAATGATCACCAAGATCGTAAACACCTTGAGTCGAGAATCATCCAGGGGGCGCACCTCCCCATAGCCCACCCCGAAAATGGTGATCACCACCATATAGATGGCATCCAACAGGTTCCACCCCGCCCAGGTGTAGCCCAGCACCGCCATCAGCAATGTGATCCCAAAGAACAGCAGTCCGATCTGGATCCGACGAAATGGCCCCTGCGGCAGCGCACTCATGGGGGGACTCATAAGAGGGCAGCTCCTATTCAAGCCAAAGGATCCGGGGCCAAAGGCAATCTAAGCTACAAAATCATAGGCTGACCCAGATTTAGCCCAGCCTCCCCCAGAAAGACTAGCGGCAG
>CAZODP010000049.1:0-3791 GCA_964578595.1 uncultured bacterium | reverse complement strand
CGGCAGGCTTGGTAGCGTTCCTTAAAGAGCTTTTGTTGTTGCTTATGATCCACGATCGGATCCGGATAGCCACACCGACGCCGCTCCTGCAGGGCACGGATCCCAGACTTGGCATCGCTGACTTCTAATAGGGCTGGGGTATCAGCTCCCCCCAATTCGGGTAGATAACGGCGGATATACTCACCCTCCGGGTCAAACTTAGCCGCCTGGGTGGAGGGATTAAAAATCCGCATCGGCTTGGGATCCGTGCCCACACTGGCGCTCCACTGCCAGCCCCCATTATTGGCCGCCAGATCCCCATCCACTAGCTTTTGCATAAAATACCGCTCCCCCCAGCGCCAGTCGATCAGGAGGTCTTTGGTCAAAAAGCTGGCCACGATCATGCGGCAGCGGTTGTGCATCCAGCCGGTTTGGTTGAGCTGGCGCATGGCGGCATCCACCATTGGATAACCTGTCTCTCCGGCGCACCAGGCTTGAAAATGGGCCTGGTTGTGATCCCATTCCAGATTGTCGAACTGGGAGCGAAAACAGTGGGTTTCCAGATGGGGCCAATGGGCTAGGGCATATTTGTAAAACTCTCGCCAACAGAGTTCCTGCCGCCAGGTGATCAGACTGTGACTGGCTTCATCACTGCGGATCCCCGCTTCAGCCTCAAGGGTGGCCTGCCAGACCTGCCGGATCCCCAGTGTGCCCCAGCGCAGATGGGGACTCAGGCCAGAGGTGCCCGCCACCGCCGGGAAATTGCGCTGCTCAGCGTAGTCGGCAATCTCGGATCCCTGGCAAAACTGGCTCAATCCCTCTAGGGCCGCCTGTTCTCCCGCCGGGGGCAGATCCTGATGGCAGCTCAAGCCCAGATCCTCAAGGATTGGTATGGGCAGGCTTTCAAGGGGCGGGGTCTGGATCCGAGCTGGGACAGGGAAAGGTTTGGGCTTGGGTAGACCACTCCAGTTGCGCCAAAAGGGGCTAAAGACGGAATAGACGGATCCCGATTGGGTTTTGACCTGATCCACCCCGTGCAGCAGCATGTCCTGAAAAGACTGAGAGTGGATCCCGTGGGCCGCCAGAGCCTCCGCCACCGCCCGATCCCGTTTCTGGGCATAGGGTTCTACGTCTTGATTCCAGTACACTGCCGTTGCTGTGGCCACTTGAGCTATCTGGGGCAACACCTGCACCGGATCCCCTTTGCACAAGATCAGAGATCCCCCCCGTTGGGCGTAGCTGGCCTGCAACTCCCGCAAGGCATCCAGCAGATAGCTAACCCGGGCTGGAGCTGTATCTGAACGGGTTAAAATGGCTGGATCCAACACAAAAACCGGGATCACCGGCAGGCCCTGCTGAACCGCTGCATGAAGGGCCGAATTGTCGTGAAGACGCAGATCGCGCCGATGCCAGACCAAAACCGGTGATGCCATGAGAGTGCTAACCCAAGCCAAATGGAATCCCTACTTTACCAAAGCACCCTCCAGCTCTGCTGCAAATGGCTGAGGATCCCGCAGGCTTGGGACTGACCTTAGACCTCAAACCCTAGACCTCAAAATGCTGAGTCACAGAATGGGGACAGTAAGCGCAGGTGCCGCCACTGGGTTGATGCTGGCCATCTTGGTAGCCCATTGCGTAGGCCGTCTCCGCCAGTGACAGGGTGAGCTGGGTCAATTTCAGCGAGATCAAAGGATCCAATGGCTCAGTTACATCCAATAGGAACCGCTCAAAAGAAAGGCGCAGCGCATCGGGGGTTTTAATCATCGCAAGGATCCTCCTGTCATCATTGGGATGACGATAAGTATTTGTACTTGCTGCAAAAGGCGATTCTGCTCAGGATAAGGGGACAGTTAACTTTTGCAGGTATCGCCAACTACTAATTTGCTGACTCACTGAGCCACAATAGTATCTGACTTTACCAGACAATGCATAATTTCGCATTTCTGAGCCAACCATTCACAATTCTTAAACTTATGAGAAGGTCTAGGCTAGAGTTCAAGTCGATGGCGGGGCTAAGCAAATGGTTCAGGAGGCCCAAACCGCTGATAGGGATCCTCGGCCTTGCTATGGGATCTTGTTTGGGGCTGATGGGGTGCTTTATCGGCGGCCCCGCAAAGGCCAACACTGGGCAGCTTTTTTGCGAGCAGACGAGATTCCCCCTTCTCAAGACAGGATCCTAGAGTTGGAGGACTTGGCCCAGCGGGGGATGATCCCATTGCTGGAATACCGCCGCCGCAAGCTGATCATGCACGGCATTACCGATCCAGCCCGGATCCAAGCGGGGATCGAGATGATGCGGCGGGGC
The DNA here is from genome assembly GCA_964578595.1 of uncultured bacterium. GTDB lineage: Bacteria > Cyanobacteriota > Cyanobacteriia > Thermostichales > Thermostichaceae > JAAUUM01. The sequence continues at coordinate 1,507 of CAZODP010000049.1, read as the reverse complement.
CACGAGGATATTATTTTCCCGGATGGCGTTGTCAAAACTCTCGAAACCCTCAGACAGCAAGGCTACCGATTGGCGGTGATCAGCAATACCTCCCTGCCCCTCAGGGATACGTTGGCCTATTTTGAACGGGGTGGGTTTGGCCATGTTTGGGATCGGGTTATTCTTTCGGCAGAGGTGGGATCCCGCAAGCCAGAACCAGGCATCTATGAGGCAGCATTGCAGGGTCTGGGGATCCCGGCCCAGCACGCGGTCTATGTGGGGCACGATCCTCAAGAGCTGAGCGGGGCAGAGCAACTGGGGATCCAGACGGTTGGTTTTCGCCCGGATCCAGAGGCCAAGCCAAAGGTGGTGGCGCCAGCGTTTCCGGAACTTTTGGCTTTGATCCCAAAATTGCTCAACTGGGAGCAGCCAAGACCCAATTGAGCATCCGCATCAATAGTCCAAAACGATTTTTTTGCACTGCTGGCAGCGAATGCCTTGGGCATAAGGGCCACGCAGGATCCCGTGGTTTCCCACTTTTTGGCCGCCGCCCCAAGCCGTGACCACATTACTCCAAAAACTGGGATCCCCTGCTCGCCAGCGCAGACCCGTCCAGCCTCGATCAGCTCCGTAGACACAACCGGCCTCAGCCCACCCCCCACAGACTGGGCAGCGTACCCTTTTGTTAGTCATTGTGTCCTCGTTTGAGTGCTTCTCACTTGGGTGTCTCATCTGCTTCGATCGGCTTTGAAAATAGGCTACACAACTGTGCGGCAAAAGATACTGAACTGAGCTTAGTTTGGTTTTGAGAGGGCTGCCCAGCCTGCCACCCAACTGGCAATCACCACCGGAGCTGTCGCCGCCCGCAAAATCTGGGATCCCAATGAGATCACCTGCCAGCCAGACTGTTTAGCCCGCTCCACCTCGGCCTCCGTCCAGCCCCCCTCTGGCCCCACCGCCATAGCCAGGGATCGAGGTTGGGGATCCTGATCTGATGTCAAAAGCTGAAGCAAGTGGGGAGCCTGCGCCCGTGCCACCGCGATCCCTTTGAAATCAGCCTGGGTCTGCTGCCACCAAGAATCTACCGAACCGAGATCCATCACCGCTGGGATCCGGGTTCGTTCGCACTGCTCGGCGGCTTCGCGGGCAATCCGTCGCCACCGCTCCAGCTTTTGGGATCCTGGCTCCAGTTGGGTGCGCTGCGTCAGTAGAGGGGTAATCTGAGTCACTCCAATTTCCGTAAGCTGCCGGATCATATCGTCCCAGCCATTCCCTCTGATTACCGCTAGCCCCAAATGCAGGTCAACCCCCAAGCCGGAATCCTGATTCACAAAAACTTTCTCAATCTGGGCCTGATCTCCCTGCCAGGTGACCAACCACAGGGATCCCGATCCATCCAGGGTTAAAAAAGGATCCCCGATTTTGAAGCGTAGCACCCGCTCCAGGTAGTGCCGCTGACCAGGGGTGAGGGCAATATGCTGGGATCCGGGTTGGATCTGGTGGAGCTGGATCACCACTCTGGGTAGAT
>CAZODP010000048.1:18746-22042 GCA_964578595.1 uncultured bacterium | reverse complement strand
CCTATCGCCCCTAATCGGTTGCTCTCCATCAGGATTGAGATACAGCTTGTTGATATAGCCTATTTAGGAGAGACGTATACCGTTTAAGATCATACTGCTTAAAAGCTGAAACCGATATCCAAAGAGGGTTTCCGTCTTTGCGCCGTATCCCCTGATGCAAGAGCAAGCTGTAGTTTGATGCCATGCTCAGCCGATGATCCCAAAGCAATCATTAAGATTTCAAGGCTCTCCCGATGGGCGGGGGGGCTTTCTTTTTTGTAAAGATTGACGTTTAGGCCAAAAAAGGATCCTGAATCTGGGATTTTGAGAATAGGGTGAAATTAGGTAAACTTTAGGTCATAAACAGTATTAGTTCGTCCCAATTTTTAATAACACCCTTTGACTTCCCTTCCCAGGTAGCTGACCTATGGCTCGTATCCTTGCTATCGAAGATGATCCAGCGATTCTTGACCTGCTGAGAGTCAACCTTGAGCTAGCAGGCTACGAGGTTGTGCTTGCCACCGATGGCGTGCAGGGGCAGGCCATGGCTTTGCAGGTGCTACCGGACTTGATCGTGATGGATTTGATGTTGCCACAGGTGGATGGCCTGACGGTCTGTCAACGACTCCGCCGCGAGGAGCGCACCCGCGATATCCCCATCCTGATGTTGACTGCCCTGAGCCAAACCCAAGACAAAGTGGAAGGCTTCAATGCGGGGGCCGATGATTACCTGGTCAAACCATTTGAGATTCAGGAGTTTTTGGTGCGGGTGCGTGCTCTGCTGCGCCGCTCAGATCGGGTGCCCCAACTGGCTCGCCATAGCGAGATCCTCAGCTACGGTGCCCTGACCTTGGTGCCAGAGCGGTTTGAGGCCCTGTGGTTTGGTCGCACCATCAAGCTCACCCATCTGGAGTTTGATCTGCTCCACTGTCTGATGCAGCGGCATGGCCAGACGGTTTCCCCCAGCGAGATTTTGCAAGAGGTCTGGGGCTATGAGCCGGATGACGATATCGAAACCATCCGCGTCCATATCCGCCACCTGCGCACCAAGCTAGAACCGGATCCCCGTCGTCCCCAATACATCAAAACCGTCTATGGCGCGGGGTACTGTCTGGAGTTGCCCAATATCGCTTCCGATATGTCTGATATGCCACCCGTGACCAGCCCCATCTCCGCGACCCCGCGTAGCCGCTCCAAAGCCTGATTCCTAGACCTTGATTTGGAATCTTGATTTGGACTGAAAAAACCTAGCCCGAAGCAATCCCTGTCAAGGATCCTGACCGGGGTGCCTGAGTTGCTCTGGAGTTGAGCAGCTTGAGGGTTGGGTGGCTTGAGGTGTTTGATGCCCTATTCGCTGGGGCCGTCGATACCCATCAACAATTGCGGCATGTACCAAATCTTAGGCAGATCCGCCTCTTCCCCCGCTGCCAAAAAAGGGGTGCCATCCTGAAACTCCAGCGGCCCTTGGTAGAGGTTGATCTCACCACTGGCCAACCCGGCAATGAACTGCTCTAGCGGCTCAGTGGCCTCCCCCAAAGCCTCCCCAAAGCTAAAGCCCACCGAGGAGGTATCGATGTCGTTGATATCCTCCCAGTTGATGGGTGCCCAGACAAACTCCCCCTCAAATTCGCCGGATCGAGCTGCCATCACTGCATCCCGATAGGACGGCCCCCAATTGTAGTAAGGGGTGCCCAGACAAATCTCTGGGGCTAGATCACAGCCACTGCGCAAGCCGTAGTGAAGAAAACTCACATCTGCGCCCGCTGCTGCGGCCCGCAACCCCTGCACCGCCGCCTCAGGGGTATCTAGGCCCGACAGCACCACGTCAAAATCATTGTTGTAAAAATCATCCGCCACCTGAGTTGGATCTAGGGTGACGCCGGGGATATTGAACCAAAAGCCGATCCACACCACCCGAAACTCCAGCTCAGAGGGATCCCGATCTCGATAGGTTTCCCAGCAGTGGCGCGCCCCCAGATAGGCTGCCGACACATAGCGACGGGTTTCGTCATTGATCAGAGGCCCCAAGAAGCCGATCTTGCCTGTCTCACTACCCAGGGCTGCGGCACAACCGGAGATCATGCGGCCATACTCCATCTGGGGCATGATATTGGTCAGATTGGGCAGAGCTGCATAGTTTTGACCCTCCGGCCAGGCCATATCTCCCGACGCATGAATGATGGGAATATCGGGATACTGTGCGGCGGTGGCCAAGGCATCATCCTTAAAATCATCCGAATTAAAGATGATCAGGTCGGCCCCCTGAGCAATCAGATCATCTGCCACCTGGGATCCCTGCACATTGGGGCGATCGGCTGGGTTGACCTTATCCACATAGTCAAAGCTGATCTCCTCCATCTGCTCAGTCACATACTCTACCCCCTCAAAGTGGGCCTGACTCCAGCCGGCATCATTGAATGGCCCCACCAAGATCAGACCAATTTTGAACTCTTCCGCAGACTCTTGGGCTTGAGCGATCCCACCCCCCAGCACCGATAATCCAGCCACCGCGATCAAGCTCGTCCAGACAGCAACCGAGCCACCCCAGCACAACCCAGCCATAGACACCACCTCAGGATTCACAGTAAAAAGATTCACGACAAAATATGTAACAGAATACCGAGCGACATCATACCTAACTCAGGTGGGTGCTCAATAGTGTCCAGGGTTGACTTTTTGGCCATGAGAACAGGGAATGAGGCCAGGTTAGGGGGATCCCAAAATCCTCCCTCAGGCGCAGTAATGATTAATAAAGGTAACAAGTCGCCTAAGTTACGTGATCTCCCTCACACAAACCGCAAGGATCTTTGGGCATTCTGGAAGCAAGCAAGAGATCCGCTGTTACTCTGAGTTGTTTTCTCAGTGAAAGCCGATCTCGATTTGCAAATTCCTGAAAACACGAGCATCAATCACGAGGTCGTATCATGGCAGTACAAACCGTTTCTACCACCATCAGCTCCATTGTGCGGGAGGCTCTTGACTCTGGCTGCCTCAGTGAGAAGCAGGAACAGTCCATCAATGACCTGCTCTGGGCTAAACAGTTTTCGGCTGAGGATTTTGAGGCTTTGGATACTTTGGTGGATGCACTATTTCACCGTCGGATTGAGGTGGTGATTGCGCCCCTCTCCCAGGCTGCCTAGGATCCTGCGGCTTTGGGCCACCTTAGGATCCCATCAGAGGGATACCATAGCCACCAGTGATGGGGTGTGGCCTATGGTGGGGCAGATGTGGAGTCCTCCGGGATCCTGGATGTTGGGACTAGGCTCGATCTCACTGACAGCGGGGATCCTGGTGGGGGGGCAGCCTTGGGATCTTGA
>CAZODP010000048.1:16543-18646 GCA_964578595.1 uncultured bacterium | reverse complement strand
TGGCTGGATCAATCTTGGCTGGATCAATCTTTCGGGGCTGATTCCTCGCTGGTGGCCAGCCTGGTCGCTCCTATCGGCACGGCGGATAGCCTGGCAGCCCAGCCGGTGGAGGCTTACTTGACCCGGATTGGATCCCGTGGGTTTGCTCGGCCTCAGCAGGGGATCTGGCTCCAGACCCAAGATCAATATCTGTTTGACCATCAGGGATCCGTGCCCTTGCCGGCTGCCTCGCTAGTGAAAGTCGCCGTTACTCTGGCAGCCTTGGATCGATTTGGCCCGGATCATCGCTTTGAGACCCGGTTGCTTGCCACTGGCCCGATTGAGGCTGGGGTTTTGCGCGGGGATCTGGTGGTGGTGGGGGCTGAGGATCCGTTTTTTGTCTGGGAGGCGGCGGTGTTGGTGGCTCAGCAACTTCAGGAGGCTGGGATCCAACAGATACAAGGGGATCTGGTGATTCAGGGCCGCTTTTATATGAACTTCTTTGAGGATCCGCTCCAGGCCGGGGAACTGCTGCGGCAGGGATTGAATGGAACCATTTGGCCCCCTGAGGCGGAAGCCCAGTTTCAGCTCATGCCGGCGGGCACCCCTCGACCTGAGCTGGTGATCACAGGTGACATCAGGCTGGCGGATCCGGGATCAAGCCTTGCCGGTCAGCCACTCGTTCGCCACTATTCGCTGCCCCTGGCAGAATTGCTTAAGCTGATGAATCGCTACAGCAATAACCTGATGGCGGATATGCTGGCCCAAGCCGCCGGGGGACACGAGCAGGTGGCTCGCCGGAGTGCAGAGCTGATCAAGATTCCTGCCTCTGAGATTCAACTGATCAACGGATCCGGGTTGGGCATGGACAACCAAATGTCGCCACGAGCCGTGGTGGGACTGTTATTGCAGATCCAAGCCCAGGTGGCAGCGGCAGGACTCTCGCTGAGCGATTTGTTTGAGATAGTTGGGGTAGATGAGGGGGTGTTGGAGCGACGGCTGTTGCCGGCCCCGATTGTGGCCAAATCTGGCACCCTCAACCGTGTCAGCAGCCTAGCTGGGGTGATCCCGACCCGCGACAGGGGCTTAGTCTGGTTCGCCATTATGAACGAAAGTCCAGAACTGGTCTATGCCCGCCAACAACAGGGACAACTGCTGAGTGAATTGCAAAGCATCTGGGGATCCGGCCCAGGACTGCCTAGCCAGTTGCAGCCACAACCCAATCGGCAAGGTCTGAGTTTTTTTAGCGTGCGTTAGTTAAAAATAAGAGTCAAGACCAATAGTTGAGACTGGGCCAAGTGAACTTTACAAAGCCTTACAAAGCCTGATTCACATCTGTTTCGTCACTGAGCACGATATCTAGGCCAGGGGATCCCCGCAGTAGCCCCGTAACAAACACGGTATAGACCCGATTGGGCCGGACATCAAAGTTAAACCGACTGAACTCTTGGCCTGGAGAGGTGGGCTGACGGATCCCTGAACCACTGGAAAACGATCCAGACAGGTCGGAGCTTGGGGTAGGAAAAATAGGATCTTGGGTGGCAGCTTGCAGCGAGAGCGACTGAAATCCTGGCTCCAGCTCGACATAGTTGGAGACGCTGCCAAACGCCATACTCTCAATCACCACCCCTTCAGCTTGATTGGGGCTGGGACTCGCATCCACCCACTTCAGAGCAGGAGCATCCGGCACCGCATGGACAAATCGCACCAAAGCCCGGTCAAAAACAGGCCGCTGCCCATCCCGCAAAATAATGGCCGAGATCCGGGACACCTCATCCACCGCCAAGACCGTAAAGGATCCCTCTGTGGTCAGATCGGCCCAAAAACTGTTGACCGGGATCCGATCGGTGGACTCTGCTGGGGCCAAGACCTGCACCCCTGAAGCGGGATCCATCGCCACCATCGGACGCGGGGAATGGGGAGCCAGAATATCAATCTCATAGCGGCCCCCCGGCAGCCGTGCATACTCGCCAATCCCCCTGAACATAACGGATCCCAGTTGGAAGCTGTCGCCAACCCCAAGAGATAGAGGGGGTGAATTGGGGGACACATTGATAATCCGAAGGCTGATGCGCTCCGCTTCGGCAGCGGCTGAAGGTGGCTGTACCACCGAGCACCCCCCCA
>CAZODP010000048.1:9092-16443 GCA_964578595.1 uncultured bacterium | reverse complement strand
ATTGGATGGTGCACAGGGCTGTGCCGTTGGGGGGTTCCCCCGGCAGTGTTGTCGTGGCTCATCGGGAACACATCCTTATCCTCACACCGAGCCATCCCGTTGACGCATATCTACCCACTCAGCTAGTTGGAGCAATCAAGCCCAAACAGGACGACGGGGCAGAGGGTTTTGAGTCAAATGAGAGCTGCTCACACCAATAACTACCTCTCTTCTATCTCAACCCGGCCCAAATAGCCAGACTCTTTGAGAAGTTTGTGGCCCAAGAGCCACTGAGCTAGCCCTCCTGCACCCATCGAGTTGCACCATCCGACTGATCGATCAGAGTGATCCCCTCTGCTTTGAGCTGATCCCGAATCTGGTCAGCACGGGCAAAGTCTCGGTTTTTGCGGGCCTGGGCGCGCTCTTGGAGCAAGGATTCTATTTCAGCCTCAGGCATAGCCGCTGAGGCCGTTAGGGATCCTCTGCCAGTCAGTTCTGTTGAGGCTATGGAAGGGATCAAAAATCCCAGCGCGTCCAAAATATCCAGGAGTGCTCGACTTTTGGCAGCGATCTCGACTGGATCCTGAGCTAGGGATCCGGTGTGGGTCAGGGTGTTGTGGGCGCTGGTGAGGGTTTTGGCTAGATCAAACGCCAGGGCAAGGGCGGCTGGGGTGCCCAGATCGTCATCCATCGCCGCCTGAAAGGATCCCATCACATCTGGATCCGGCTGGTTTAGTTCGGACTGCCTGGACTGCCCTAGTTCGGACTGGAGACCTGGGATCCTGGTCTGGCCGATCAGAGCAGTGGCGGCTTTGCTGCCTTTGGTGAGGGTATTCCAGCCATTGCTGGCCGCTTGTAATCCTGCTTCGGTCAGATCAATCGGGCTGCGGTAATGGGTCTGCAAAAAGAACAGCCGCAAAGCCATCGGATCCCAGACTTCGAGAGCCTGGCGCAGGGTAGTAAAGTTGCCCAACGACTTGGACATTTTTTCGCCGTTGATATTGAGAAAGCCATTGTGCAGCCAAAACCGGGCCATCGGCTGACCCACGATCGGCTCCGATTGGGCCAACTCATTTTCGTGATGGGGAAAGATCAGATCCGCTCCACCGGCATGGATATCAATTGGGTTGCCCAGGCTCTGCCGCACCATAGCCGAGCATTCCAGATGCCAGCCAGGCCGACCCCAGCCCCAGGGTGATTCAAAGCCGGGTTCGTGACGGGGGGCCGACTTCCAGAGGGCGAAATCAAACGGATCCCGCTTGAGGCTGTCTTCGGATCCGACTCTGCCACTGGCCCCTGCTTTCATCTCATCGAGTCTTCGGCCCGATAGCTGGCCATAGTCCCTAAACTTGCGCACTTCGTAGTAGACATCTTCAGCTTGATCCGCCCCAGGGATCCGAACTCGGTAGGCAAATTCTTTTAGCTCTAGGTCTTGCACCAGTTGGATCATGGCGCCCAGGGATCCGGTTGCCTTAGGGTAATTATCAGCTCGGCGGATATTGAGCCGATCCATATCCTCAAAGTAGGCGTCGATAAACCGTTGGGTCAGCTCATGGATCGAGATCTCGGCCTCCTGGGCGCGCTTGAGGATTTTGTCATCAATGTCAGTAAAGTTTTGGACATAGATCACCGGATAGCCCCGCCAGAGCAGGTAGCGACGCAGGGTATCCCAGACGGTATAGGTGCGGGCGTGCCCCAGATGGCAGTAGTCGTAGACCGTCACCCCACAGACGTAGAACTTGACCTCTGGGGATGTTGCAGGATCTTGATCTGGCCGGAAGGGTTCTTTTTGGCGGGTCAGGGAGTTATACAGGGCCAGGGCCATGACAGATAAAAAGACACTGCCTTTCTAGGATACGGTGGGTGATCACAGCTTGGCTGAAGGGATCAGCCTGAATCCATGCGTCTGGCTTGATGCCCGTAATAATCCTTATGGCCCCAATTCTCAATGCTTGATCCGTTGGGCCAAAAGCTGCTCTTCGAGGGCGGCAATGCGGTTGTAGGCAGCCGTAAGTTGGGCGGTCAATCGCTGCACTTGGGCCTCAGCGGTGATGTGCTGCCCCATCTGTCGCTGGTTATAGGCTGGGGTTTCTTCTTTGAGTAAAAAGCTGTAGGTTTCTTCGGTCTCTGGCTCCGGCTCTGGGGTGATTACCGAAAGAGGGTGGTGGGATCCGCTACCACTGGATCCTGAAGTGGATCCTGACGCAACAGGGGTGGCACGGCTGGCCATACCCTGGGCCGAGATCAAAACAGAGGCAATTTGCTCCGGCATTCGCTCAAGAGCCACATGCAGATCCCGCACCTGCTCTTGCAGCCGATCAACTTGGGCTTGGATGGAGGGGGAATCGTTACTCATCATGACGCCTGTGGCTGGGTGCTACTGCCCCATCTAAATTGATCTTTTGAGGATCAGGGTCTGTTCCTCGGAATCATTTAACGATCCGGTCATCCAAAGTCACAAAGTCAATCGGATCCGCTGCAACAAGTTAGGGATGAGTGGCGCAGTCTATTTCTTTATGACCTAGTACAGTAGCAGTAGGCTTGGACAAATTTGTATCGCATATCAAGTGAGTGGCAAGTCATGGCAGAGAGTCAAATCTACATCCTTATTTTGAATTGCCTTGTGCTATTTGTTAATGAAAGAGGCTGTAAGCTGAGTAGGCTTGTACTGATCACTTCATCAGTTGTTTGGATCCGAGTTGTTGAGGCTGGAGTGGTTTGGGATGGAGCTGGGAACGTTATCAAAAATTAAAAATGTGAGCTGGATCAATAAAGGATCCGCGGCAAGAACTTATTCTTAGACCATCACCCCCTTGACTCGTGAGGTTGACATCATGATGAGAACTGATCATTTTGCAGCAGTGTTGGGATCCGGATTAATGGCGGTGGCGGGATTATTTGGGTTGGCCCCTGCATATTCAGAAGTTTCTTCACCTGAAGCGATAGAGGTGGCTCAGGCTCTACAAACCGTTCGGATTGGATCCTTGCAACCCTATGGAGATCCTGAGGGTTTGGTATCAGCAGCGTTTCCCTCCAACTGGGAATTGAGTGATCTCAGTGACCCCGATCTATTGCGATATAGTGCGGTTGATCCCTTCGGCAATGCCCTGTTTGTGGTAGCGGCATTTGAAAGTGACACAGACTTTAGTCCTGAGCAGTTGGCGGTTTTTTTACAGGATGATGTGGAGTCAGTGTTTGGGGAACGTGCAGGCTTTGAGATGAGCCGAGATACCATCCCTCAGGGTGACGGTAGTTTGCGGGCAGACTTTACCTTTTTGGAAGATCGAGCTGAGCGCCAGGATGTTCCTTTTGTGGGCAATGCTTTTATTGAGCAGCGGCATGGGGTGATCATGTTGCTCTATTTCACCGTTCCTGAAGAGCAGTTTGACTCCCTACAACCTTTGATCAACGAGTGGCTCAACGCTTGTGCCATCAATCCTGGCTGAATGGTCTAAATTGGTTAAATTGCCTAAATCTTCTGGCTAACTCAGTCTTTAGGGTATCTCTCAAAAAGCTCAGATCAATTTAATTCATTTACAATCAATCAATTAGCCAGATCAGGCTCCGAAAGCTGTTAATAAAAAAACACTGTTGATACAACTGTCAACAAAACTGTCAACAAAACGATCCAGGATCCCGTGGCGACTGGCGGGGGGATATGCCACCGTAGAGGCTGCTAAGTCCTGTTTAAGGAGCCTGATCTAATGGTGTCTATGTATCCCCATGAGTTGTCATTTTTGTTATGGCCCCTGAGCGGGATCCCTGTCGGGGCAATTTTGCTGCGGGTGCTGCTGGTTTTGGGCCTGGGAGCTTTGTTTGGCACAGCGGTGGGGCTGGTGCAATCTGCTCTGCTGCGGGAGCGGGCCAGTCAAACCGCTAGCTTAGTGGGGTTGAGTGCTTTGGCGGGGGCCGCATCAGGCTTGGCGGGGCCGTTGGTCACCCTACTGGCGGGATCCCTGTTGTTTCGACTTTTGCCTCCCGCATTGGCGGCGGTGATCACAGCTTTTTTGAATGTGGCAGCCACAGGAGCGGTGTTTGGGGCCATTTCGGGTACCGCTTGGGCGCAGATCATGCAGTTCCCTAGTTCTGGATCCGGATCTGGGGCTGGATCCGTGAGTGGTTTTGCAAATCTGCGGCTACCCCGCTAGCTAGTTGCCGATCACCCGAATGGCCCGAGGCCGCTCCCGAAAGACATCGTTGGGATCGACATTGGGGGCGGCAGTCCCTCGGATCGGGCTGAGGGGCCGTTCGGTGTCAAACTGAAACAGGTATACCGGTAGGACATCATCACCTAGCCCCAGCGAGGCCAGGGTATCGATCTGAGTCAGGGCATCTCGACTGGCGGGCCGGGTCAGATTAAAGGCCACAATCCGTTCGTCGATGGGATCCGATTGATCTTGGCCCAGACCAATGCTGAACTCTTGGTTGCCCTGGTCATTCACCCCCAAAGACTGGACATCGCCCGATTGCACAGGTCGAGTTTGGCTGGGTCGCCCCACCACCGTCGGGGGTCGATCCACAGGAGGCTGAGAGGCGGCAAAACGCAGTACCTCCCCATCCGGCAGCACTTGGTAATCCTGGTAATCGTGGGTGATGGTCAAGGATCCCCTCAATACCCGCCGTGACAGCCCATCCAGGGTCCAAAAGCCATAGCCGGCGTTGATCTGAGCAGATGTGGGCAGCCAGTAGGTTTCCCTTGGCCCAGCGGACGAGACCGGTTCAAACGCCAGCAGAGCAAATGCTTGCCCCCACACCCCCGACAAAAACAGCAGCGATTGCAGCGGCAAGCCCGTTTCAGGATCCAGCCACAATTCCCGCAGTTGCCCAGCCTCAGTTGGCTCCAGCACCAAGTGGATCGCGGGCCGGGATCCGTCGAGTACCACCTCTGACACCGATTGCACTTGGTAGCGACCTGAGGGAGCCGCCAGATCAAAGCCCACTTCTGGGATCAGAGCAGCGGGACGGGTGGCATAGACCGAGTACATCCGCAAAATATCCGATTGATTGACCACCTCCAGCTCGCGGGAATCCAACAGCCGGATCCGATCCCCTTCCCCCAGCCAGACCTGCCAGGATCCATCGCGGCGGTAGAGCATATCCAGGGTGGCGGTAAACTCTTGACTGCCCGACATCCGCACCTGTTGGCGATATTGCAGATTGGGTAATGGGGGCAAGGATCCCCAGGCCTGGTCATAGCGGGCCAGCCATTCAGTGCCATCCTCAGTGCCATTCAAGGTGCTATCCAGATCAGAACTATCGGCAGCAGCGGCTTGGGCTGTCACCGGAGCCTGAATCGCCAGGGATCCGGATCCGGCTAATAAAAGACCCAAGGCTAGGATCCCGTATCCAATGGCTTTCATCAGGTACCTCGTGAGCTTGATTCACGGCTTTATGGTACTGGCCTTATCCGAAGGGCGTCTATGGGGTTTCGCCCAATCCAGCTCTGCATCAACCCTTGTTCGGGGCCATCAATCCGGCGAATCAAGACTTGCAAGAGGGACGGGATCTGATAGGCTGTGGAGTGCCAAAACCCTGATGTTTTCTATCCCTACTTCACTTCTCTAATTCTCTAACACTTCTCTAACATGGCTGAGCGCACCCATTACTGCGGATCCCTGACTGCCGAACATATCCACCAAACGGTGGTTCTTTACGGTTGGATTGACCGTCGCCGCGATCATGGAGGGGTGATCTTTTTGGATCTGCGGGATCGGACTGGGGTGGTGCAGTTGGTCAGCGATCCGCAAAAGACCCCAGACTCCTACACCACTGCCGAAGACGTGCGCAATGAGTATGTGGTCAGGATCCAGGGTTTGGTGCAGCGGCGACCGGATGAATCGCTGAACCCACGCCTGCCCACCGGAGAGGTGGAAATCTATGCCCAGCAGATCGAGATCCTCAATCGGGTTAGCCGTCAGATCCCGTTTCCCATCTCCGGGGAAGAAGCGGAACAAACCCGCGAAGAGGTGCGGCTGCGCTATCGCTATCTGGATCTGCGGCGGGAGGGGATGTCCCGTAATCTGCAATTGCGCCATCAGGTGGTCAAGGCGATCCGGCGGTTTTTGGAAGATCAAGAACAGTTTATAGAAGTCGAAACCCCCATCTTGACCCGCTCAACCCCAGAGGGGGCCAGGGATTATTTGGTGCCCAGCCGGGTCAGCCCGGGGGATTGGTTTGCGCTGCCCCAGTCGCCGCAGTTGTTTAAGCAATTGTTGATGGTGGCGGGGATGGATCGCTACTACCAGATTGCCCGCTGCTTTCGAGATGAGGATCTGCGAGCTGACCGGCAGCCGGAGTTTACTCAACTGGATATGGAAATGAGCTTTTTGAGCCAGGATCAGATCTTGGATCTCAATGAGCGACTGGTCTGTCACATTTTTGAGACTGTCAAAGGGATCCAGCTCTCCCGGCCCTTTCCGCGCATCACCTATGCCGAGGCCATCAGCCGCTACGGATCCGACCGGCCTGATACCCGTTTTGGGCTGGAACTGATGGATCTAGGGGATCTATTTGCGGGATCCAGCTTCAAGGTTTTTGCCAAGGTGATCCAAGACGGGGGATCCATCAAGGCTCTGTGTGTGCCGGGGGGGGATGAGCGACTGTCCAACACCCGGATCAAACCAGGGGGAGATCTGTTCAAACTGGTCACAAGCTATGGGGCGGGGGGCTTGGCCTTTATCCGGATCCGGCAGGAGAGCCTCGATACCATCGGTGCCCTCAAGGAGGCCCTCACCCCTGAGACAGAGGCGGCCTTGCTAGAGCGAACCGGGGCTAAGCCGGGGGATATGCTGCTGTTTGGGGCCGGATCCACGCCGATTGTGAATGAATCCCTGAATCGATTGCGGCTGCACCTGGGCCAAGAGTTAGGGCTGATCCCCCCCAATGCCCTCAATTTGCTCTGGGTGACGGATTTTCCGATGGTTGAGTTCAACCCCGATGAGAATCGCTATCAGGCGTTGCATCACCCGTTTACGGCCCCCCATGCCGATGACCTGGCGGATCTGACCACAGCCCGCGCCATGGCCTATGATCTGGTCTGGAATGGCATCGAGATCGGCGGTGGATCCCTGCGGATCTATCAGCGGCAGGTGCAGGAGCGGGTGTTTGAGACGATTGGGCTATCGCCTGAGGAGGCTCAAGAGAAGTTTGGCTTTTTGCTGGAAGCCTTTGAGTTTGGTACCCCACCTCATGGGGGCATTGCCTATGGTCTGGATCGGCTGGTGATGTTGCTGGCGGGTGAGGATTCGATCCGAGATGTGATCGCGTTTCCCAAAACCCAGCAGGCCCGCTGTCTGTTGACGGGTGCCCCGGCAGCGGTGGATCCCAAGCAGCTCAAGGAGTTGTCTGTGGTCAATACCCTCCCGGATCCTGA
>CAZODP010000048.1:7662-8992 GCA_964578595.1 uncultured bacterium | reverse complement strand
GTAACCCTAAAGCGAGAGGGTAAAGTCAGAGTTTTGTGACTAAAGTTGCTGTTATTTTGGGTACCCGTCCTGAGGCCATCAAGTTGGCTCCGGTGATTTTGGCTTTGGGACGCAGACCTGGGATCCGATTGGAGGTGGCTCTGACGGGACAGCACCGGGAGATGGTGGATCAAGTCATGACCCTATTTGGGATCCAGGCCGATATTGATCTGGATATCATGCAGCCCCGCCAAAGTTTGACGGATATCACGGTGCGGAGTTTACGGGGGTTGGAGGATTATTTGACCCGTTCTCGGCCCGATTGGGTGCTGGTGCAAGGGGATACCACGACGGCGTTGGCGGCAGCTCTGGCGGCCTTTTATCAACGGATCCCGGTGGGCCATGTGGAGGCGGGCTTACGCACCGATGATCTGTGGGATCCCTACCCAGAGGAGGCCAACCGGCGGTTGATCTCCCAAATGGCCAGCCTGCACTTCGCCCCCACCCCCCAGGCGGTGGCCAACCTCAAACGCTCTGGTGGGGTGGGAAAAATCATCCTGACGGGCAATACCGTGATCGATGCTCTGCTGCAGGTGGCGGCCCAGGATCCGATCTGTCCGGTGCCGGGGCTGGAGTGGTGCCGCTATCGGGTGCTGTTGGCTACGATCCATCGCCGCGAAAATTGGGGATCCCCCCTCGATGCCATTGGCGATGCCCTGCTGCAAATTCTGGCCCAAGCCCCTGAGACCGCTCTGGTGTTGCCCCTGCACCGCAATCCCACCGTCCGGGATCCCCTACAGGCAAAACTGGGATCCCATCCACGGGTGTTTTTGACAGAGCCGCTGGATTATGCCGCTTGGGTGGGGGCGATGCAACGCTGTGACTTGATCCTGAGCGATTCGGGAGGGATCCAAGAGGAGGCCCCTGCCCTGGGCAAACCGGTTTTGGTGTTGCGGCGCACCACCGAGCGACCGGAGGCGATTGAGGCTGGTACCGCTCAGTTGGTGGGCACCGATCCAGCGATCATCGTCCCGGCAGTCCTGACCCTACTGCAGGATCCTGAGGCTTATCGGGTCATGTCACAGGCCCACAATCCCTTTGGAGATGGCAAAGCGGCAGACAGGATCGTGGCAGCTCTCCTGGATCCTGGCTCTGGAGCGGCTGGCAGCTCCACCTAAAGCTGACAACAAACTCACCCTTGCCCTGCCCTCAGAAGTGCTTTATTATTTTTTTAAAAACATCCTATACCTTACCTCTCCCCAGAGTTGCGGATCCTGGCTTGAGACCTGATCAAAGCTGATTGAGTCTGATCAAGGCAGTTAAGCTCTGGATCCAAACTTTCAGCAATTAA
>CAZODP010000048.1:0-7562 GCA_964578595.1 uncultured bacterium | reverse complement strand
GGAGCATTGCCATGGGCCAGCCTGACCTCGAAACTGATCATGATCTCGAAGCTGATCAACGGCGGCTGCAACAACATGCTCTGGTGATCGAGGATCCATCAGGGCGGCGGGCTGTGGGTCTCGATGCTGCCACCTATTCTCTGGGGCGAGATCCGACCTCAGCCATTCGACTCCACTCTGATGTTGTCTCACGCCAACACGCTCTTTTGCTCAGGCTACCCTCCGCCACTGGATATCGCTACAAGTTGATCGACGGCAACTCAGAGGGAAAACGCAGTACCAACGGGGTCAAAGTCAATGGGCAGCCCTGTCTTGAGCACACTCTACACAATGGGGATGTGATTGAATTGAGTGCTGATGTCCACCTGACCTATCTCTCTTTTTCAGAACTCTCCGAGATTGAACGGGCTGAGCATCTGCAACTGATTCAGTTTGTCAGCATCAAATCCGCGGCTCTCAGCGCCACCGGCACCCTGAGTCTAGGGAACCACCTAGTCCAGGCTGGGCAAGCATCAGTGGATCCGACTGAACCCATGACATCAGAGCCAGGTGGATCCCAATCTTTGGTTACACAGTCTGATCCTGTTGTGCCCAGCCGTCGAGAGCCGCTCTCCAGTCCCCAAAGCTCCCCTCAGCCCTTGCCCGTCAGCAGACGCTGGCTTGCCATCGGCATCGCGATCCTCATTGTTGTGATCGTGTTTGTGATTGTTGTGGCTGTGGTTATCAACCGATTCTAAATTGCCGGTTCTGGGTCAATCGGGAAATTCAGGATCCGGGCGCACCTGGATCTCCATTTGTCTGAGCAGCCGCAGCGAGTCTTCCGGGCCATCAATCATAGGGGTTTCAAGATCTTCAGTCAGCCAGTAGGAGGCAACGCCCAGATCCTGCAAAAAGTCCAGATATTCGCCGGGGGGAGGCCGGTCAAACACCGCTGCCTTTTGGATCTGATAGCCCTGCTCCAACCACGGGGTGAGGACAAAGCGTTCATAAAATAGCAACTGGCCGATCACCTCCTGAATCGACTCCGAGACATCCTGCTGATAGAGCAACTTGATCTCCGCCAACAAAGCTGTGGGGTGGGCCACCGCCAAAAAGTCAAACGTATGTTGATCCTCACGCACCTCCAGTCCCGCCAGTCGAAACCAGCGACGGAAGTGATGGACGATCTGGTTGTGCCGCTGACTGCGCTCCAATTGCCGCCGCCGCCGCCGCTCCGCCATCAACGGATCCGTGCCCCCACCGCCTGGAATGCCACTACTGCGAAATTGCGGCACCTGATCGGGATCCAGCACCACCTTGCCCCCAGAGGGTTGATGTAACAGTGGGGGTAACTGCCAGTCAGCCGGCAAGGATCCTGAGAACTCCGGCGGCGGCTGCTCAGCAGTGGCCAAGAGCTGGCGATTGAGGCTGCTGTCTGGATTGAGATCAAATAAAGCTCGAAACTGGGCCAGCGAAAAATTGAGATCCAATCTCAGATGATCAGGCTTGATCTGCTCCCGGCCCTTCTGCAATTGAGGATGGCCAAAATAGAGCATGACCAAAACCGGATAGACCGGCAATGGGCGATGGGCCGGGATCAACATGCCCCACATCTCTTCTGTCCAAGGGGCCTGCAACACCTCCGCCTGATGTCCCTTGCCCAGTATTTGCAACATTTTGGGATGGCCCGGTTTCCAGGCACAGGGATGATCGTCAAAGCTACAGGTCTGCCGGCCCTGATCCACACTGAGGGGATAGCGACCGTCATAGAGTCGAAACGGACACAGATCCCGGTCTTCTGACAAAAAAGCCTCATCTCGCCACAGGTGAGCGGCCAAAGCATGACAACCTAAGCCCTCTTGACTGTTGCAGCCCTTGATCCACCGCCGCTCGATCAGCTTTCCCCCCACCCGACTGGGGGCCAGAGGTCGCACCAGGCCATTCTCCCCCTGATTAAACAGCGGCCAGACCAGATCCCCACTCCAGCGCCCTGTGCCTGCAGCCGATCCCAGGCTGGATCCGGATTGGGGCAACATCGGCAACAACAGGTGAGATTTGGTATAAAAGGGATCGCAGATTTGGCGGGCCACCTGACCGATGGGCATGCCATGGGAGGATCCAGCCCAAGGCAATTCCTCCCCATCCAGGGCATAGTCTTGGGGATGGCTGCGGTAGTGCTGCATCGCCAAAGCCACCTCTACCCCGACGGGACGCAGCTCCGGGGTCATCTGCCGATAGCGTTGCAGCAGCCTTGAGGCCCGAATAAACAGGTCATAGCGCTGGACAGAGATCGAGGTCATGGCCAGAAATAAACAGGAATAAAAAGGAACTCAACTCGCCTGAATCTGGACTCAATGTAGTGCAACTTTGGCAAGCTGGTGTTCCCTCAGTGTCTTGATTGACAAACCCTCGCATCCCTCAAGATCCCGTTACAAGGATCCCGTTCCTCAGGCTGATCTTCTACAGACCGGGATCCGAGTGGCACAATAGGCACAGATGCTCTGTTCTCAGCCGTTTTAATTGACGCTTGATTCCACATGACTAACCTCTTTCTGCAACAACTTCAGGATCGTGTTTTGGTGTTTGATGGAGCGATGGGAACGTCCCTCCAGATGCAAAACCTGACTGCCGAGGATTTTGGTGGGCCAGATTTGGAAGGGTGTAACGAGATCTTGGTGCTCTCTAAGCCGGAGGCGGTGGCTCAGGTTCATGCCAGCTTTTTGGCGGCGGGGGCGGATGTGATTGAGACGGATACCTTTGGGGGCACCTCGGTGGTGCTGGCGGAGTATGGCATCCCCGAAAAAGCCTATGAGATTAACTTTGCTGCGGCAAAATTGGCCCGCCAGGTGGCCGATCAGTACAGCACCCCCGAAAAGCCCCGCTTTGTGGCCGGATCCATCGGGCCAGGCACCAAGCTGCCGACATTGGGCCATATCGACTTTGACACGCTGCAAGCTGCCTATGTCGACCAGGTGCGGGGCCTGCTGGAGGGGGGATCCGATCTGATCTTGATTGAAACCTGTCAGGATGTGCTGCAAATCAAGGCGGCGTTGGGGGCTGTGCAGCAGGTGTTTGCCCAGCAGGGCTATACTGCCGCCACCCGTCCACCGGTGATGGTCTCGATCACAATGGAGGTGCAGGGGACCATGTTGGTGGGATCCGAGATTGGGGCGGCTCTGGCGATTTTAGAACCCTATCCCATTGATGTGTTGGGCCTCAATTGCGCCACCGGCCCCGACAAGATGACGGAGCATATTCGTTATCTGTCCAAACATTCGCCGTTTGTGATCTCCTGTATTCCCAATGCGGGCCTGCCCGAAAATGTGGGGGGACAGGCTCACTACAAGCTGACTCCAGAGCAGATGCGCTTTCATCTGGAGCATTTTGTCAAAGATTTAGGGGTCGGGGTGGTGGGGGGCTGCTGCGGCACTCGACCGGATCACATCCAAGCATTGGCCGAGGCGGTACAAACCCTGCGCCCCAAACAGCGGCACCTGGAACGGATCCGGGCGGCGGCTTCGCTCTACGCTCCTCAGCCCTACGACCAAGACAATTCGTTTTTGATTATTGGTGAGCGGGTCAATGCCAGTGGATCCCGCAAGATGCGCGATCTGCTCAATGCTGAAGACTGGGAAGGGTTGGTGGCCCTAGCCAAAGACCAGGTGCGGGAGGGATCCCATGTCTTGGATGTCAATGTGGACTATGTGGGCCGCGATGGGGTGGCGGATATGCGGGAGCTGGTGTCGCGGCTGGTGACTCAGATCCCATTGCCGTTGATGCTGGACTCCACCGAATGGCAAAAGATGGAAGCAGGTCTTAAATTGGCCGGGGGCAAATGCCTGCTCAATTCCACCAACTATGAAGACGGCGAAGAACGGTTTTTGAAGGTTTTAGACCTGGCCAAGACCTATGGGGCCGGGGTGGTGGTGGGCACCATCGACGAAGAGGGTATGGCCCGCACCGCCGACAAAAAGTTTCAGATCGCTGAGCGGGCCTATCGGCAAGCGGTGGACTACGGGATCCCGCCCTACGAGATTTTCTTTGATCCTTTGGCCTTGCCGATTTCAACCGGAATCGAAGAAGACCGAGCCAATGGCCAAGCCACCCTCGATGGCATTCGTCAGATCCGGCAAAACTTACCTCATTGTCACATTGTTTTGGGGGTTTCCAATATCTCCTTTGGCCTCAGTCCGGCGGCACGGATCACCCTTAATTCGATGTTTTTGCATGAGGCTCGTCAGGCGGGCATGGATGCTGCCATTGTCAGTGCCAAAAAGATTTTACCCATTGCCAAAATCGAGCCGGATCATCAAAAGGTCTGCCAGGATCTGATCTACGATCGGCGGCAATTTAACAGTGATGGGGTATGTATTTATGATCCCTTGGCTCAGCTCACCCAACTGTTTGAAGGGGTCAGCACCAAACGGGATCCGAGTGAAAATGAAAACCTTCCCCTGGAAGAACGGCTCAAGCGACACATTATTGATGGTGAGCGGATTGGTCTCAATGATCTGCTGGACAAAGCGATGCAGCACTATCCCCCGTTGGAGATTATCAATACCTTTTTGCTGGATGGCATGAAGGTGGTGGGAGAACTGTTTGGATCCGGGCAGATGCAACTCCCTTTTGTGCTGCAATCGGCTGAAACCATGAAAGCGGCAGTGGCCCATTTAGAACCTCACATGGAAAAAGTCGAGGGAGATGCGGGCAAGGGCACTTTTTTGATTGCCACCGTCAAAGGTGATGTGCATGACATTGGCAAAAACCTGGTGGATATTATTCTGTCCAACAATGGTTACAAGGTGATCAACTTGGGCATCAAGCAGCCGGTTGACACTATCATTGAAGCCTATGAACAAAATAAGGTGGACTGCATTGCCATGAGCGGCCTATTGGTCAAATCCACCGCCTTTATGAAGGAAAACCTTGAGACCTTTAACCAGCGGGGGATCACCATTCCGGTGATTTTGGGGGGTGCGGCCCTCACCCCCAAATTTGTTCAAGACGATTGCCAAAAAACCTACAAAGGTCGAGTGATCTACGGCAAAGATGCCTTTGCGGATCTTCACTTTATGGATAAACTTATGCCGGCCAAAAAGAGTGGCAAGTGGGATGATTTACAGGGCTTTTTGGATGAGATAGACCAAGCAGAATTTGTCCCCAATGGCCACTCTAACGGTCATTCCAATGGGCCTCAGGATCCCAAAGCTGCCAGCAACGGATCCCAGTCTGAGGCGACCGAATCTCATCCAATATCTGATCAAATCAGGATCTCTACATTTGAAGATACCCGCCGTTCGGAGGTGGTGGATCTCGATATCGAGCGACCGATCCCACCATTTTGGGGATCCAAAATCCTGACAGCAGAGCAGATCCCGTGGCAGGAGATCTTTTTCTACATTGATAAGCAAGCCTTGGTGGCAGGTCAATGGCAGGTGCGCAAAGCCAAGGGACAAACTAGAGAAGAGTTTGACCAGATGATCGCCACCCAAATCGATCCGGTGATCGAGCGCTGGAAAGCTCAAATTGTCGAAGAAAATCTACTGGATCCCCAGGTGGTCTATGGCTATTACCCCTGTCAAGCGGAGGGCAATACCCTCAAAATCTTTCGGCCTGAGAGTTTCTCAGACTTAGTCAGCTTGACCGAAGCAGGATCCGATTTTTATCAGTTGCCGACTGTGGATCGACTCTCTCTAACAGAACAGGTACAAGAATGGGCACGGTTTGATTTTCCGCGCCAAAGTTCTGGCAATCGCTATTGCATCGCTGACTTTTTTGCGGATACCTCCACAGGGCTAGTCGATGTTTTTCCCCTTCAGGCGGTGACCATGGGATCCGTTGCCACAGAGTATGCTCAGAGCCTTTTCAAGGCTGACAAGTATAGCGATTACCTGTATTTTCATGGCTTGTCTGTGACCTTGGCGGAAGCCCTGGCAGAATGGTGCCATGCTCGGATCCGTCGTGAATTGGGCTTTGGATCTGAAGACAGTTCAGACATCCGCAAGATTTTGCAGCAGGGTTACCGAGGATCCCGCTATAGTTTTGGTTATCCTGCCTGTCCGAATATGCAGGATCAGTACACCCTGCTTGATCTTTTGGGGGCGGATCGAATTGGCCTGATCATGGATGAAAGTGAGCAACTCGAACCCGAACAATCCACCACTGCTTTGATCACCTACCATCCCAGGGCACGTTACTTTAGTGTCAAAGTCAACGCTGGTGAAAGCTAAAGTCTGGCTTGGGATTGTATTGCTTTGGCTTTGGATTCAGGCACCCGTTGGATCACTGCCTTTGTTGTCTCAATTGGGAGTCTATCATCGCCCGATCTCTACCCCAAATCCTGTTGCCCAAAGCTACTTTGATCAGGGCTTAACACTGCTATATGGCTATAATTACGAGCTAGCTCGGCAATCCTTTGCAGAGGCGCTGGCGCAGGATCCCCATTGTGCTCTGTGCCATTGGGGCCTAGCCATGTCTTGGGGATCTACACTTAATACACCCATGAGTGAAGTGGGTTTAGCCCTGGGTCATCAAGCCTTGGCATCAGCTCAAATCAGTCTTGAAAATCATCACATTCCCCTAATCGAAAAATATCTGATTCAGGCCACCCAGCTACGCTATCAACCGGATCCTTCTAGGTCTCAACTGGATCGAGATCGGGCCTACACCTCAGCTCTGCAAACGCTCCATCAGCAGTACCCTCAGGATCCCGATATCGCCACCCTTTATGCCGAATCTCTGATGCACCTATCCCCTTGGCAGTATTGGACCGAAACTGGGGATCCCCAATCCAATACCCCGATCATTCTCGCCACCCTAGAATCAACCCTGACCCAGTATCCCGATCATCCTGGATCCAATCATTTGTATGTGCATCTGCTCGAAGACTCCCCCACCCCAGAACGCGCTCTGATCAGTGCCAAACGACTTGAGACCCTGGTGCCAGGATCCGGTCATCTGATCCATGTGGCCTCTCACATCTACTGTCCATTGGGTCGCTATCAGGATGCCTATCGAATTAACCTTGCGGCCATCGTTGCCGACGAAAACACCCCCAATGGGATCCCGGATCCTGACCATCCCAGCTATTACTCCCTGGCCTATCATCTTCACAACTGGGAAACGCTGATCAGGGCTGCCATAGCACTCCAGCAACCGGATACAGCCCTCCGACATTCTCAGCAACTGCTGGAGAGGATCCCTCTGACCGCCTACTCGCTGGCCCCTGGTATCGAAGAATTGCGTACCCTCCCCAGCCAAATCAGGGTGCAATTTCATCGCTGGGATCGGATCCTGGCTCAACCCCGCCCCCCGCAAACCTTTCTGCTCGAAACAGCTCTCTGGCATTGGGCACGAGGATTGGCCTGGATCCATCAGGGATCTGTGACCTCAGCTCGGCTCAATCTATCTCGACTAGAACGCTTGGCTCAAGATCAGCCCACTGGCCCGTTGTACTCCGGGATCCCAACCCAGACCCTGACCCATCTAGCCATCAAAAGCCTCAGCACTCAGATCAATGATCCAGGAGCCGCCATCACTGCTCACCCCCTGACCTTGGATCCTCTGATATTGGATCCTTTGAT
>CAZODP010000047.1:19825-22908 GCA_964578595.1 uncultured bacterium | reverse complement strand
GGAGGGGGTGGCGGAGCCGGGGGCACAGGAGGCACCGGAGCCGGAGGGGGCTGCTGTTCTTGTTG
The DNA here is from genome assembly GCA_964578595.1 of uncultured bacterium. Taxonomy (GTDB): domain Bacteria; phylum Cyanobacteriota; class Cyanobacteriia; order Thermostichales; family Thermostichaceae; genus JAAUUM01. The sequence continues at coordinate 22,843 of CAZODP010000047.1, read as the reverse complement.
GGGCTGGGATTCAGCAGGGCTGCCTGCCGACGGATCCACCACAGGATCCCCCCGATCTTGGGCATTGGTATCTGATACCAGCGGGGTATCTGGCGGCAGGATATCTTCAGGATCGACAAAAGTGAACCGGATCGGTTCCTCGATCTCCGGTTCGGGCAACCGCCACCGAAACACCATTGCCATCAACATCAGCAGGATGTGCAGCAACAGTGAAATCAGCAGCGTCCAGATCAGCCAGCCCGGAGACTCAGCGGCCCGCCGTTCCTCCTGTAACAACTGATCAATCATCGACAGCTCAGATCCTGGATCCTGGTCAATCATCCAAAATCACCCCAACACTTCAGCCACTTTAGACTAGATCATTAGACTAGATCAGGGGATCCCTGACAGCCACCGGCGATGAGGCGGTAGGAATTGCGCTTGAGGGCCTTGGCTCTCACCCTTGGACGTAGAGGTGAACGTTGAGGATATATGACTTGGACGTCCCGATAGCCCAAGTGCAGATATCTTGAAGGATGCCTGCTTAAAGACAACATCGTTCTGTTTATTTGTGAGTCAGCTATGAGTGAGTCTTGTTTGTCTGCTGCCCAGGATCCCCCCTCTCGGCGTGCTCGCCCGATTCAGTCCGGTCGCTATCCGGCCAAAGAGCTGTGTAGTCAATGTGGCTTTTGTGATACCCATCATGTGGCGGACGTCAAAGAGGCCTGTGCCTTTCTGCATCAGCAGTTTGACTCACTCGAACAGCAGGTGCATGGCCGCTCACGGGAACAGCAGGCCCGGTCTCAGTCCGCTAGCCAGCCTACACAGCCCACAGATACCGATTATTTCGGCATCCATCAGGCCATGTTGACGGCTCGGCGCCAGGATCCGATTCCTGGATCCCAGTGGACGGGTATCGTCAGCAGTATCGGCATCAAGGCCCTGGAAACTGGCCTGGTGGACGGGGTGATCTGTGTGCAATCGGATCCTGAGGATCGCTTCAAACCGCAGCCGATTTTGGCCCGGACTCCAGAGCAGGTGTTGGCGGCACGGGTGAATAAACCAACGCTGTCCCCCAATTTGTCGGTGCTGGCAGAAGTAGAATCCTCAGGTTGCAAAAAACTGCTGGTGATTGGGGTCGGCTGCCAGATTCAGGCGTTGCGAGCCGTGGAAAAAAAGTTGGGCCTAGAGCAGCTCTATGTGCTGGGCACCCCCTGTGTGGACAATGTATCGAGGACAGGATTGCAAACCTTTTTGGAGACCACCTCCCGCTCACCTCAAACTGTGATCCATTACGAGTTCATGCAGGACTTTCGGATCCATTTCAAGCATGAGGATGGCTCAATCGAAAAAGTGCCATTTTTTGGTCTCAAAACCAATCAACTCAAAGATGTCTTTGCCCCATCCTGTCTGAGCTGTTTTGACTATGTGAATGGATTGGCCGACCTAGTGGTGGGCTACATGGGATCCCCCATGGGTTGGCAATGGCTAGTGGTGCGCAATCAGCGGGGCCAGACCCTGCTGGATCTGGTGCAAGAGCAATTAGAAACACAGCCGGTGATCTCCAGTGGGGATCGCCATCAAGCGGTACAGCAGGGGATTACTGCCTATGATCAGGCCATGACGTTGCCGATGTGGTTGGCTCAGATCCTGGGGGTGGTGATCGAGCGGATTGGCCCCAAAGGGCTGGAGTATGGTCGTTTCTCGATTGACTCCCACTTCACCCGCAACTATCTCTACGTCCAGCGCAATCACCCCGAAAAATTGGCGGCTCATGTGCCAGGGTTTGCCCAGCGGATTGTGGAGCAGTATCAACTGCCACAAGACTAGACGCAGATCAGATAACCCCTCGGACAACAGACTCAGATAAGAGCTTAGAGAGCAGGATCCCTGGGTGAGTCTGGTAACCTTAGTCGAGTAGCTATGGGTGATGGCGAGGATGGGGTTGAGTTCTCCCCTTTGGCAGGATGGATTTATTTTATTTCTCAGCGTTGTGGTGCAGGCGACGCCATTTTTGCTGTTGGGGGTAACCCTTTCTGGCCTGTTGTCGGTGTTTGTGGACGAGCACCAATTGGCCCGTTTTTTGCCGGGGGGCCGCTGGCGCAGTTCATTGGTGGGCGGTGCCCTGGGGTTTCTATTTCCGGTCTGTGAGTGTGGCAATTTGCCGGTGGCGCGACGGTTGGTGATCAAAGGGATCCCGCCTCATGTGGCTCTGGCGTTTTTGTTGTCGGCTCCCGTCTTTAATCCGGTGGTGATGGTGGCCACTTGGCTCGCTTTTAGGCATATGCCAGAGATGGTGGTCTATCGGGTGGGATTGTCGTTTGTGATTGCTGTGGTGATGGGCTGGATTTTTAGTTTCCAAAAAGACCTCACCCCTCTGCTCAATGCTGCTGTGCTGCGGGATCGAGAGGCCCAACAGTCTCTCCAAACAACCTCTGCTACCTCAAAGTTATTGCAGGGGGGAACCTTCTTTTTGCCCACTCCGGGATCCTCACCTGCGGTTGCCGAACCCATCTTGGCGGAGCAGGTTTACCGCACTGCCCTGGAAGAAGGGATCCCAGGTTTGGACTTAAATTGGCAACAAAAGTTGGGGCTATTGCTAGATACTTGGACGCGCGAGCTGCGGGAGTTGGGCAGTATTTTAATTTTGGGGGCAGCCGTGGCGGCGGTTTTGCAGACGGTGATGCCCCGATCGCTGATGCTCAATTACGGGCAGGGGCCACTGGTATCGGTTCTGGTGATGATGGCGCTGGCGGGGATCATCTCGATTTGTTCGACGGTGGATGCGTTTTTTGCGCTGGCCTTTGCCGCCACATTTACCCCCGGATCCCTGCTGGCTTTTATGGTCTTTGGTCCCATGGTGGATCTCAAAGCTCTGGGGCTGATGGTGACTCTTTTCCGTCCCAAGGCGATTGCTTATATCCTACTTTTGACCGCACAATTTACGATATTGGGATCCCTGGCCTTGAATCTGTATGGGGTCTAATCACCATCTAAATCTGATCAATAATACCTAGTCTAATCAACAAGCCTAATCAA
>CAZODP010000047.1:6896-19725 GCA_964578595.1 uncultured bacterium | reverse complement strand
CTAATCAACAAGCCTAATCAATACTGAGGCCATCCAAAACCGAGGGTTGGATCCGGGGTTTGAGGGGGGCTTGTTTGGCTTGGCGCGCCTGCACCTGATGAGGTTGAAAATGCTTTTGCCACAGCCCCAAAATATCCAAGGTTTCGCCTCCGTGGGGGGTGAGCCGCTGCCGAACTTTGCAGAGCACAGGGGTGTTGACACAGACCCCGCTGACGATCACTTGACCTTTGCTGAGGGCAGGCAATTCTTGTAAGAGATCCCGTCCGGCAGCCTCCACACTCTGACGCAAGTTTTCTTGGTCGGCGGGGTTAACGATCCGCATCAAAAACTGACTCATGCACTGGGACAAAATATCTGAATCCAGCTTGCCAGGACGCTGAGTAATCAGTCCGACCCCCAAGCCAAATTTGCGCCCTTCACTCAAGATGGTCCGCAGGATCTTTTTGCAGCGAGAATCCTCATGGGCATGGGCAAAACGGTGGGCTTCTTCGATCAAAATAAAAACTGGATAGGGCAAGTAGGTTTCTTCTCGCTCGTCCACCTTGCCCTTGTGGGTGTCCATGCGGGCTTTATTGGCCTGTCGCAAAATCGCCGCCGCGATCACCTGTTGTTCCTCTTGACTGATCTCATTCATCTGCAAAATAGTCACCTGTCCCGGCTGAAACAGATCGCGGGGGGCCAAATGTTCATGATTGCTGAAATAGGGGGATCGCTCGATATTGTCAAGTTTCCACTCCAGAGCTGCCGCCGAGGATCCTTGAGTCCCATCTTCAGTGGAATCCGCCCCATTGATCTCATCAATTAAGTCCTGAATGGTCCACCGTTGCGGGTTATGGAGTGTGGTGCGGTGAAATCCTTTTTCTAAAAAGGATCGCTGCCGTTCGGTCAGTTCTGGCAACAGGGTCAAAATATCAAAAAAGCTCAGGCTGGAAATTCGGATCCGGATCTCCTCGTGGGTCAGCACCTTGACTTTGGGTTGGTAGCCATCTTCTCCCAAAAAATCCGGGCTATTTTGAATACTTGATAACGTGTGATATTCACCATGGGGATCAAAGATCAGCACTGCCGCGCGATTTTTGGGCAATAACAGTTCCTCGATCAAAACGCCTGCGGTGTAGGATTTGCCGGATCCGGTGCCCGCCAAGATCGCCAGATGGGTGCTGACCATCTCTTTGACATCCAGCACCACCGGCACTTCCCCTTCTTTGCGCAAAAGCAAGCTACCCAGGTGAGCACCCCCTTTTTGGCTGGGATCCTGGCGGTTCAAAATCGTCCGCAACAGATCGCTGGAGGCCAGCCGCACCTTGGTGCCAGGATCCGGAGGCCGACGGGGATTGATAAAGCCCATGGCTGGGTGAAAATAGCCGATCACCTCCACCGTGACCGCGTAGATTTCGGGGTTGGGATGGGTAAAGCCCACCAGAGCCGCCACCGCACTGGGGTTGATCTCTTTGTCCGCAAAGATCCGATCCGGCAGATGATCCAGCAGTTGCAGCGCCGAGATTTTGCCCATAATCTTTTGGGCTGGAGCGGGAGGGCTAGCTTGGGATCCCGCACCATCCAGGCTGTAGTAGACAAACTCTCCCACTTTGACCGCTTGGGTATCTGCGGTGATGAAGATGTATTGACTGGAGGTGTCGCCGGGGCCTTTGACGGTGCCAATCACAGGGCTATCGGTGGCAGCCGCCATCTGGGCGGTCGGGTTGTGCCCATTGAGGGTATTGAGAGATTGGATCATCAGCGCATCGCTCCCATCGTCATTTTCCAGGATAATTCTTTGGTCAAAATCTCTAGGGCTTGCCGCTGTGCCCCAAAAAACATTGGGCTGATTTCATTCAACACCTGATGGATCAAATGATCCGAGAAATGTCCTCCACAACTGAGCAATAACCCATAGTAGGCAAACTGTGGATCCCCCAATCGATTTTGATGAAATTGATAAATCTCGTCATCCTTCATCTTGTACGCTAGGGTGTTGACTGGCACCACCAAGCGTGGGATCCCCTGTTCTCCATAGATGTGGGGCTTTTGGGAGGGCTTGCTCTCCATATCTAGGGTATGGGATCCGAGGGGGATATGCTCAGGCGGTTCCAGGGTTCCCACCATCACCACTGCCGCTAGGGTCTTGATCTCACTTTGCAGATCCGGCGCATAGATGGGACTGGGTTCACTCGAAAGCCGTGGCCCCGAATTAAGAAAAGCTGGATTAAACAGTTGGGTATTGTAGATGATGCCCACGCCCCAGTGGCGATCGGGGGTTTCTAGCTTGACAAAGGATCCAAAACTGTAGTCCTCCGGAGCCGGTGGATCCTTGACACTGAGGCGATCATCAATTTCGATCACATAGTCGCAATGACTATTGGATTTGACCACTTTGCCGATACGCATTGCCGGATCCTAAATCACCTCCAAATGATAAGCCTAAAATCCTTAAATGGCGGTCAATTTGACCCATATCCCTGATTTGAGTTTGTTGAGAAGCTCGTGCAGCAGCCAAATCCACATCGAAAATTGAGTATGAGCGCATTCGAGAAATGTCGCAATAGACATCTAAGGCTAATCAACCCGTTCCCCTCAGGGAAAGCAACATGAGACAGCAATGGGAGACAGCAGCACCCCTATCAAAGCCTTTTTTTCTGATGGCGGCGGGGGGTGGCTCCCTAAAAAGGAAGCCTACTTTAGCTAAATACCTAAGCTTCAGGTGTTTTGGGGGTCATATACTCCTGTTGCAGTCGCTTGAGTTTGCGGAGGGCACGCCGTTCGATCTGCCGCACCCGCTCTCTAGAAAGGCCAATACGCTCACCGATTTCCCGCAACGTCAGACCAGGGGATCCATCCAAACCGTAGCGGGCAATGATCACCTGCTTTTCTCGATCCGCGAGCTGCTGCACCAAAACCCTGACCTCCTCACAGTGGGCCATGCGATTGAGGTGCTCCACCGGATCGTTGTCTTCATCTTGAATAAAATGCTGTAACTCGGTTCCATCTTCATCCCCAACGGTGATGTTGAGGGAGCGCATATCCGCCATGTGACGGGTGATCAGGTCTCGATAGTTATCCCCAATTTCCAGTGACTCAAAGACATCATCAGCACAGGGACGGGATCCGGTTTCGGCAGAGAGTTCACGATATCGCCGCTTAACCTGAGACACTTTTTCGTACATGTGAGCGGGCAAACGGATCATCCGCCCCTTATTTTGGATACCTCGGTTGACACTCTGCCGGATCCACCAGGTGGCATAGGTGGAAAACTTGTAGCCCCGGGTGGGATCAAACTTTTCGACCGCCCGCGTCAGACCAATGGTGCCCTCCTGGATCAGGTCTAAAAAGGGCAAACCGCGATTGCGATAGCGTTTGGCAATGGAGACCACCAGCCGTAGGTTGCACTCCACCATCCGCTTTTTGGCCGCTTCCCCTCGGGTCAAGATCAGACGCAACTCGGCTTCTGTCATCCCCAGTCGAGCGGCCCAATCGGCATCAGGTTCGCGGGCACGTCGCTGCGCCAGGATCCCAGCCATCTTTTGAACTTGATAAGCCAAGCCCAACTCTTCCTCAGGAGACAATAATGTGTAACGGCCTATCGATTTCAAGAACCGGCCAACGGCGTCTTGAACATCTGGTTTGTCTGACATAGCAAGCTCCACACACCACAAGCCACGGTTGCCAGCGTTCTATTCGATTTGGTTGATCAGTTCGTTCGATCTGCCTGGTTAAGACATCCCTCAAAAACCATCAAGCCGATAGTTTCGCCCTGAATCCTACCAGCCCCACTGAACCACTGTCACTAGTACCCTACACTATATGGAGTGTTTTTGCAGATATTCTTGCCTACTAGACACTAGCTGTAGGAATAATCTGAGAAGATGTGAAGCCCGGATCCTAGGGGTAGGGTCAAGAGGCTGGCCGCTAGCGGTGCTGGCTCCCAAACTACACCTGAGGCAGAGTATCCAACAAAGTTAGGTCTAGTGGTCGTGTTGGCATCGATCAGCCCCCCGATGCAGAGATGATCGCCAAAGCCAGATGCCTCCTGCCAAGTTAAGCCCCCAGAGAACAAGGATCCGATCCTCTAACTCCATCCAGTTGGAGTGGATCCGTATTAAAAATCAAAAGGGGGAGAGATCACATGAGATAACCTGTACTACCCTGGGTCAGTCGAGTTTATTTCAGATGTCAATGGGGGAGGGGGGCATTGTAAAAAGATAGCTTTCTCAATTATCCTTACTTCGTTCTCTTTGAATAAAGATCTACCGATGAAACGAATTCTTGCAACCGTGATATTGATAGCAGCAGGCGGATCCTTGGCCTCCTTATCTCAAGCTGCTGAACCACAAATTGTTTCCCCTAATGCCTACAAGGTACCCTATTTGGGTGTTGATGGAGCGTTTATTTTAGGGGGTGATGACACCAGTCGCAACGATCCTCGTAATCCTGGCCGGGTGGTGTTTGACAAGATGGAGTTCTTTACATTCTATTCGGATGTTGAGGGAGAAGAACTCTTGGCTGAAAATTGTCGCTATGTCTATCGCGGTGCGGCGGGAGATGCTTTTTATTACCCAGAACGCTCTCTAGGATCCATTTGGGATATGTTTGAGCTACGCAGTACGGATGATGAAGCCTGTCAGCCCTTTAAGTACGTGATTTTACGCTCTCCTCATGGGGATCCTGCTCACATGCACATGCGCTATGGCGATGCCGAGATCAGCTTTGGTGAGTTGCTAGAGGTGAGTTTGCTGGAAGAAGATGCAGAGACTTTTAATCCGTGGTGGAGCCTTTACTGTGAAGCTGATACGGATTTAGATGACTGCTACGAATAAATCAGCCATCAAAATCAAATTCTAATTAGATCCTAAATTATTCCTGGGGATCCTTCCCGGCTGGTGAAAAGGATCCTTTTTTATTTTTGTTGTTTTGATACCCATCCTGTCAGTCAAGATTGATCCGGCTGAAATAGGATCCTGAGTTTTTGTAGACTTGCTTTGATCGTTTTCAGTTCTGCGGGATCTAGCGAGTCAAAACGGGCTTTGAGGTGGGCAATCTGAACAGGAAACGTCTGCTGAAACACTTGCTCCCCTTCTGAGGTAAGCACAATCACAAAACAGCGGCGATTTTCGGGTGGGACTTCTCGCCGAACCAAGCCTTTATCTTCAAGCCTGTCCACAATGCCTGTGAGGGTGCCTTTGGTCACCAGTGTTTTTTGAGCTAGCACATTCATGGTCATGCCAGAGGTATTGCCGAGGGTGGCAATCACGTCAAACTGCGGCGGGGTCAGCCCCATCTGCCGTACATGGGTATCGGAGTAGACCGCAAATGCTTGATAAGCCCGTGCCAGTTCCCGCAAAATCTCCAGACATGGCTCCCGTGCGGCTGCCTTGGTCAGAGCCACAGCTTCAGTTGCTTCGGCCCCACTGCCATTGCAGGATCCTATCTCATTTGGAGCTTGGCTATTGCTATCGAAGGTTTTAAAATCGGGGTCAGACATCGTTACAACTTGATCACTTAGTGATGATTAGATCGATGATTAAATCTCAGTCTTAGGCCTGCAATGGGATCCGAGCACTCAAAAAAAACAACAACAGCAAGTCTTTTTTGCATATTTGCTGATCAAGGGACTGCCGTCACCCTACTCTACGCTCTTGGGGCTGTCAGGATCTTGATCCAACAGTAGAGCTAAGGATGTTGAAGGAGTCAGGCTCCAGAGTATTCGGCCAACTTTTGACGGGATCCCTCCCAACACAACTGTCTAGGCATCCCGCTCTTGAATCAGGGTCTCGCGACTGGGGAGAGTCAGGTTAAAGGTGTAGGAATCACCATTCTCAATCTCGATCCGCACCTGCTGAGGACGGGACACCTCCTCTGCCGCAAAGATAAAACCTTCCTCCTGCAACACCACGGCTCCCCCGGCTTGAACCGAACGACGGATGCTGCTTTCGCCACCCCCCAGCAAGGTCACCGTAGTCAGGGCCTGACTGGGTTGCCCCACCGGAGCCGAAAACAGGACTTTAACCTCGTACTGGGCCGGGTACTCCTGGATCGTGGGGATCGTAACCAGCCGCCCCGACAGGCCATCCGGCAATTGGATCAGCACCAATGGCTCACGCGGATCCGAAGCATTGATCCGGCGGCTAGAGCGCTGAGAACGAACTGAGGCCACCGCTGCAGTTGCCCTAATCACCCGCAACGGGCTGGGCTGAGCAGGATCCGGCAGGTCGGGGAGAGGAGGATGATCCCGCAATTGCTCCAGTTGCTGGCGGTAGGGGCGCAATGTTGCCTCTTGCCCAGGATCCAGCCTGAGCATTTGATCTACTGTTTCTAGGGCCAGATCCCACTGCTGCTCTGCCACTTGGGAGCGCAACTGACCATACAGTGCCAGCCGCTCTGAATGGGTCAAGCGAGTCTCAGCCAAGGCAGGATCCGCAGTCATCGCCGCTATCACCAGGATCCCCAACCCAAAGCGGGCCAACAGATGCGCTAGCGAGTTGTCTGGTAACGGGCGACTGGGCATGGCACTAGCTGGCAATAAGATCGGGCTGACCCCTTATCTTATCCCCTGAGTCAGGCTGGATCCTGAGAGGGGCTGACAGATGGATCCGGTTTGACCTCAAGCGAGGCGGTTCGGCGTTCCTGCTGGCGCCGGGCAGCTTTGACCATCTCTTCCATCACAGCCCGGGCCTGCTTCATTTTGTCGAGGCTGCCTCGGTACAGCTCCAAATCTCGCTTCACCCGCTCCTGAGAAAAGCTGGTTGGCTCAATTACCGTGGCCAAAAACTTTTCGGTGCGCTCTGCCACATCGGGATAGAGAGAGGACGCTAACATCTCATAAGCCGTGTAAAGACCTACCGCCAGGATCCGGCTATATTCGTAGGCCTTGGGATCCGCCATCCGAGCTAACATGCCTCGGATCCCGCCCACATCCTCCGCCTCTGGTTGCTGCTGCAACAGTTGCAATCGCTGTGGCGGATCCCCTGATTTGATCAAAGTCACCAACGCCTGGGCATGCTGTCGGATCTGATCGGGCTGGAATTGGAGCGAATGACACAGGGCACCAAAAATCGGATCCCGTTGATCAGGGGGCTGATAGGCTTCCATCAAGGCCTCAAACACCGTCACCAACCCCAGCGCAAAAAAGGGATCATAGACGAAGGCCACATTGACGGTCACCAGATGCAATTCCACCAAGATTTCTTCCACAATCCGCCGATATACCGAGGCAATCGGGCGGCTGTAGGCCGAGAAAAAAGCGGCTTTGGTGTCAGAGAGGGTACGGACAGAGTTCACAGAGTCCAATTGAGATGATGTAATGTCTTGCACTTCATTGTCCCTTGCTACGGCACAAGACAGCAAGCAATGTTTACAAGCCCTTGCTTTGAGGTCTGATTTTGATACCTGCTCAAAATCTGCTCACCGAACTCAGGGCTACTCTCACAGGGATCCCATCAAATAGAGGAGGGCCATCCGCACCGCCACCCCATGGCTGACCTGGGGTTGAATCAGACACAAGTCGGGGGCTTCCATCACCGCTGAAGACAGCTCCACCCCGCGATTGACCGGGCCGGGATGCAGCACCCGCACCTGTGGATCACAGACCTTTAATCGCTCTAGGGTGATGCCATAGGATCCGTGATAGTCTCTCAGGCTAGGGATCAGGTGAGATTGCATCCGCTCCTGCTGGAGTCGCAGGGCCATCACAAAATGGCATCCCGCCAAGGCAGACTTGAGATCCCAATGCACTGTTGCCCCCCAATGTTCAAAGTCTCTGGGCACCAGCGTCGGCGGCCCCGCCAAATGGATCTCCATGCCAGCGCACTTGAGGGCATACAAATTAGACCGAGCCACCCGAGAGTGCAAAATATCTCCTACGATGGCGATTTTGAGGCCGCGCAATCTTTCCAGACTAGGTTGATGGGGATCCAGATGATGACAGAGGGTGTAGAGATCCAGCAGCCCTTGGGTGGGATGTTCGTGCAATCCATCCCCGGCATTGAGCACGGCAGCCATGGATCCCGCTTGGGCCAAATCCGCCACAATCGACTGCGGCACCCCCGCTTGGGCATGGCGCACCACAAAAATATCGGTTCCCATCGCCAAAAAGGTGCGGGTGGTATCCAAGATCGTTTCCCCTTTGGAGAGCGAAGAGGATCCTGGGGCAAAATTGAGGACATCTGCCGAGAGCCGCTTGGCCGCCAGCTCAAAGCTACTGCGGGTACGGGTGGATGGCTCAAAAAATAGAGTGGTCACCAGCTTGCCTTGCAAGGCCGGCACCTTGGGAAAGGGCCGGGACAGCACCTCCCCAAAGCTGGCGCTGGTTTGTAGCACAATGTCGTAGTCCTCGCGGCTGAAGTCCCGTAACCCCAGCACATGACGGTGATGCCACTCCATACCCCCACTCCACAGTCTTTCAGAAGCCTTTCAGATCCTAGTTTGCGGGTGCTTCACTTGGTCATCCCACCCTCTGGCCACCTTCCCACAGGTACGGGATCCTATGCTGGGATGGTGTTGTGCTGGGCTGAGGGACAAGGGCCGTCCCGTTGGATCCGTACAGCAGCAGACCATAGGTAGACATTCTGACAAATGATGACACCCTGGATTATGATTAGGGTGACTATTGGACAAAAACCTCCCAAAAAGAACTATCGGTACTGCCACGGACGTTTCAAAGCCTAAGATTTTAGGGTGCTGTGCAATGATTCGTTAAGCCCTAGTTCTCTCCTGATTCGGCCTTGTTTTTGAATGTTCTGAGACTTCTTTTGTGATGATTTTGTTGGCGTGTGTAGCTTAGTGATTTGAGTCACCCCCACCTTTTCTCGATAGCCACCCAATTGTTGGAGACCCCTGTGATGAACCCCACCAGTCGAGGCAGCAACAAAGATCCCAAAGAGCCTGATGACTTGCAGAGTTTTTTGGCCTCTTCTCTTAAAACCTCTGGCCATCCGGCGATGCCCGGTAAAACCAATCATCATCCCGATCAGTCTGATCAGTCGGAGGATCCTGAGGTTTATGAGGTTCCCTCCAGTGTTAGTGAAGAGCAGCGCCGGATCCGGGTTCACACGGTTGAGGGCACTGACATTCGGGGTTTTTTGTACCTAGAGGGCACCAGCTTTGAGCGGCGAGTTTCCACTGTGATGAATGACAGCCGAACCTTTATTGCCCTGACGGATATTGAGATTTTTATCAAGGGGCGACGGGTCAGCCGAGCCGATTTTATTTGTGTCAACAAATCATCCATTGCCTATGTGATGGAAGATGGCGATATCCCCCCCCACTATGGATCCTAGAAGTCACTAGAAGTCAGTTGATCCTGATGTTGAGAATCTAATTTTTTGAATAATTTCTTGAGATTAGCGAGCTTGCCACCATTGGGAGTCAGACCGCGTCTGGAAGCTGGGTTCCGTCATCCGCCTCTGATGAGATGATCTCAGTTGTGATGTCAGTGGGGGTGTCCAGCTCAGCATCACTGGCATACTCCAGGGCATCCGCCATACCTTGCAGATGCTGCTCAGCCATTGCTTTGGCTTGCTCAGGATCCCAGGTGGACTGCGCTTGAGCCTGAAACATCCGCAGAGCCGAGGGGCCGACTGGAATGGGAGCAGATACGGTCATGGGGCTGATCGCTGGACGCACCGATCGAGAGGTCTTGGGTTGGCCAGAACGGGTCTTAGCTTTGAGGATCTCCTCTTGCCTTTTGTAGACCCGCTCCAGGAGTTCTTGAGCCTTGCTGAAATGGGGATTGATCTGAAGGGCGGCGCGAACCGATTCGACAGCCAATTCATAGCGATTCCAACGAACATAGAGGCGACCCAATTGATAATGAATCGGGGCATAGCTGGCATTGGCTTTGAGTCCAGCTTGGTAGGCCTTGAGGGCAAATTGCAGGTGGCTGCGCATCCGGTGAACCTCGCCGATGCCGAAATGAGCCTCCACCACATTGGGATCCTTTTGCAGGACCGTTTCAAACTTAGCGATGGCCGCTTCCACTTGCCGAGACTGTAGAACCCGCTTGCCATCCTCAAACTTTTCTTTGCTTTGCTCCAAAATGGCCAGCCCCTGCGCCGCCAGAGCAGCCCAAAGCTCAGAATCCAAGTCCAGTGCTCTTTGATAGGTGTCAATCGCCTCTTGATAGAGCAGTTGAGAAGACAATAGATTGCCTTTGGCGAAGTGGGCTTTGGGATGATCAGGATCCTGCATCAGGGCCTGCTCGATCAGCTTTTCAGCAGAGTCGATATTGCCCGCCAAAATTGAGGCCAGAGCCAAATCGAGCAACAGATCTAAAGATGGAGTAGCAGAGAGGGCAACAGCGGTTTGGAGGGAGGCCAACCCAGAGGACAAGTTGCCCTGACGGATCAAGGCTAGGGCAAGGCCATGGTGTGCCCTAACCAGATCCGGATCCTTCTCAAGGGCCAGCCAATAGGTGTCGGTAGCCCGCTCAATCTCATCTCTCTGAAAAAAAACATCGGCGAGGTAACAGTGGGCTAGGGCTAGGTCGGGGTCAAGGTCCAAGACAGCCCGGAATTGTTCGGCGGCGGCTTGCCAGGCTTTGTCAGCCATATAGGCTTCACCCAGGCGGAGCTTGAGGTCAGCCCGCTCGGAGTCGCTGATGGACTCATCCCCCCCCAAGGACTTGGCCTGTTGCAAGTGCTCAATCGCCCCCTGGGGATCCTGCTGTTGAAGTCGGCGTTCTCCCTCTTGCTTCAGGGTTTCGTAGAGGGGGACAACGGCGGTTTGGGGCTGGAGCTGATGGGCGGTCTGATAGCTCTGGATCGCGGCTGTGAGTTGGCCTTGATGGCGATAAGCCTGCCCCAGTAGCAAATAAGCGGGGCCATAGTCGGGCTTTTGGGCAATCACCTGCTCCAACAGCGGGATAGATTGTTGCCAGTGGCCCTGTTCTGTCAGGCCAAGAGCCTGCTGATAAGCCTGAACCGTTCCAGCTTTTCTGCTGGCTGGGTTTGCTTTGGAAGACAGGGCACCCGCACTGAATTTGGCGCCTCCGGGCCAGATATTACCTGTCCCAGACTGGCGGGTCATCCCCCACCACACCAGCCCCACCAAGACCCCAGCCCCGGATCCCCAGAGCAGCAGGGCTTGCATCATCGACCAATCAAAGCTGGGACTATTGCCAGAGGGGTTGGGACGCAGGCGGTTCAGATCAACTGTGATTTTGGCAGGGCTAGTGGCGGCTCCAGCCGATCCTGGCTCAGTCTGGGCTGACTCTGCTGGAGGAGCTTGGGTTTGCGCTTGGGCAACGTCCACCACCCGCTGCACCATAGGATCCTGCTGCCACCGGTTGCGGGTGGATTCGAGAGTAGCTAGTGATCGCTGCCATTGGCCCGATTGAGCCAGAGCCAGTCCCAGGTCGCGGCGATAACGAGGATGCTGGGGATTTTGATCCACCGCCTGTTGCAGCGAGACCAGGGCGGGCTGGAGAGGATCCCCCTGAGACTGGGCCAAGTGCCAGAGGGCCACCCCCAGAGCATGGTGGTATGAGGCATCGGATTTGAGGTTGAGGGCCTGAGTCAGCTCCGGCACGGCATCGCGCTGCTGTTCGATCAAAGCCCATCCCAAGCCTAAATGAGCCTCGGCCAAGCCTGGATTCACCGCAATAGCCGCCTGAAAGGCTGACTCCGCTTGGCCATAATGGCCTTGCAAAAAATGGGCCTGTCCCAACTGAAGCTGAGCCTGAGGGGAGGATGTCTGGCCTGAGAGGGACTCCACCCCAGGATCCAGATGGTCAAAAGGGAGGGCGGATCCCACCATCTTGGCCCGGAGGCCATGTTGTAGAGCCAGATCCCAGCGTTGCTGCTGAGCATAGGCCACTGACAGGGCATGGAGAGTATCAGGGCGATAGGGATCCTGCTGTAGAACCGCCTGTAGCCGTTGGATCCCGGCCTCAAGGTTGTCGGTGGCGATTTGGGTGCGGGCCAGCGCGGTCTGAAACAGAGCATTGTCGGGTACCCGCTCAGCCGCTGTCTGATAGTGCCCCAGGGCGGCAGCAGGCTGTCCCTGTTGTTCGAGCAGTTGCCCCAGCCCATAGTGGGTGCGCGATTGGGTGGCATCAAGGGCCAAAGACTGGCGAAAGGCGGCCTCAGCCCCCACCGGATCCCCCACTTGGGCCAAGCGTTCCCCCAATGTGATCAACTCTGCCATCGGGTCAGCACTGGCGGAGATAGCCTGCCGCAGCTCAGCCACCTCTTGCTGAAGGGATTGGATCTGTTGCTGTAGCCACTCCACATCGGCCCCACTGACCGGAGCTGAGCTGATCCAGTTCCAGGGATTGCGCTGTGCCCATTGGTACTGATCTAGGGCATCCGTCAGCCGCTGCTGATCCAGATAAAAAGCTGCTGTCTGGCGAGCCTCTTGGTGAAGCAAGCGCAGATACCAACCTCCCCCCACCGCCACGGATCCGATCCCCAAACAGGCCACCCCCCCGATCACAACCTTGCGGGCTAGCTGGATCCAGTTTTGGTTTAGGGGGAGAGATTGCTCCGGGGTGCTCATGGGGAATGGGATCCTAAAGATAGAGTTTAGATGAGAGGAATTAGAGCTTAAGAGTTACTCCTCAGAGAAAAAGGCACTTCTGTAACCCATTGAATCAGTAATCTCCACTTGATCCTAGAAAATAAAAGTCAATGATAATGCCGCCATAGTGCTTAAATACCTGAGCCATAAGGCTTAGTAGAGTCAGATCAGCTAGGATCCGCGAGGCTCAACCGCCAGAACGCAGTCACTATATGTTTTTGATACACCCATGCTAGTCAATTACTGACTCTCGTGCAAATACAGAAACAATGGCGGGCGGGTAGCGGGCTATCGTGACGAAGCGATATCAAAATGAAGC
>CAZODP010000047.1:0-6796 GCA_964578595.1 uncultured bacterium | reverse complement strand
GAAGCGATATCAAAATGAAGCAATGACAAACGGATTCCTCAATCTCCATAAGCCTGAGGGATTCACCTCCCACGACTGCGTGGCTTTGGTGCGTAAGGTCTATCGCACCCGCAAGGTGGGTCATGGGGGAACCTTGGATCCGGCGGCAACAGGGGTTTTGCCGATAGCGGTGGGGCAGGCGACTCGGTTTTTGTCGTTCTTGTCAGGCCAGAAGCGGTATCAGGCAACATTTCGGCTGGGGGCTGTCAGCGACACTGATGATGCCACTGGGCAGATCACAGTCTCAGAGCAGGGTTTACTCGACCCGATCAGAGGGTTGGATCCCTCAGCCATCCAAGCGGCCTTGAGTCAGTTTGAAGGAACGATTGATCAGGTGCCGCCGCTGTACAGTGCTGTCAAGCAACAGGGCCAAAAGCTCTATCAACTGGCCCGACAAGGGATCCCGGCCACTGATTTGCAGATCCCGGCCCGCCAGGTGACCATTGATGGGATTGAGCTTCTAGATTGGCGACCCCACTTGACCCTACCAGAGCTAGAGCTGGATATTCGCTGTGGATCCGGGACCTATATTCGGGCGATGGCGCGGGATCTAGGCCAAAAATTGGGCTGCGGCGGGCTGATGAGCCATCTGGTTCGGAGCCAGAGTGGGCCATTTGAGCTGGGTCAGAGTATTCCCCTGGCCGATCTCCAAAAAATGACAGATCCAGCCCTGGTTTTGCGGCCCATTGAGCAGGGGTTCTCAACGTTATCTGTGGTCAGGTTGGATCCAGATCTGAGCTGGCGATGGACTTGCGGCCAGGGCATCCCACTGACAGAGCTTGGGGATAGTGACTGTCTGCCCATCAGCCCGGATCCGGTGCGGGTGCGGAGGGATCCGGATCTGTTTTTGGGATTGGGGCGAGTTGAAGAGGGCCAGCTCAAAGCCTTGCGGGTGCTTTCGTCTCCAGGTTTGAACCCAGATTTGACCACTGAATAGATTGGCAAAAAGGCCCTGGTTCTTTAGGATTACTAAAGTGTATCAGCAAACCCTTTTGTAGTAACAGGATGACCGGCATGGGCCTAATTGATCGACTCTTGGGATCCCAACAGCAGGCTCCGGTGGATGAGGTAGCAGATCAAAAAGATCGCCCGGATCCAAAAGGAAAAAATAACTATATCTTGATCACTTTGGATAGCTGTCGATTTGATAGCTTTGTGGCCGCCAATCCCCCCACCCTGCAAAAATTAGGATCCCTGGAAAAACGCTGGAGTTATGCCTCCTGGACGGCCCCCTCTCACTACAATCTGCTGATGGGTTTGATGCCCCATACCAGCCCGCAACAGGTGTTTGCCTCCGAACATTACAAAGATGATTATTTGCGCTTTAATCAGCGGCTGGGATCCGAAGGGATTGAGTTTAAACAAATGCTACCCCACTTGTATTTGCCCACGCTATTGCGGCACCATTTGGGCTACAGTACCCATGCGTTTGTCTCACTGCCCGTGCTCAATCCTCAGACGGTGCTGAATCGAGATTTTGATACCTATCGGCTGATGTCCAGTCACAACGATATGTCGGCCATGATTGACGAGCTGGTGTTTGATCCGGATCGGCCAGGATTTTATTTGCTCAATGTGGGGGAGACTCACTATCCTTATGCCTTGCCGGATGAGGATCCGAGTGTGTGGCCCCGGATTTCGGGCGTCAATGGGGTGCTCAAACGCCTAGATCAGAGTGATGCTGAGGCAACGGCTTTTTTTGATCCAAAGAAACTGCAAGAGTTGCAGCAGCGGCAGATTGAAGCAGTGCGATATTTGGATCAGGTTTTTGAACAGCTTTTTGATCTGGTGCCTGAAAATACCTACATCACGGTAACGGCAGATCATGGAGAATTATTTGGAGAAAATGGCTACTTTGGACATGGGCCAATTCATCACGAAAAGGTCTTAGAAGTCCCTTTTTTGGAGGGAAAGATCCGCTGAGAAATTAGGATGATTGGATTATGCGATGGGGTTGTACAAGCGCAAAGGGGATTCACTCAGCCTCGATCGGGATCCACAAATTGCGAGCTTGAGAGGTGGGATTGAGCAAATAATGGGCCGCCTGCTGAGCGATGGGGGGACGCAACTGGATCCGGCTCATCTGAACGATGCCCAACTGTAAAAAGCTGTCCCGCACCTGGGCTTTGCCCGGTTGAGTGTAGGTGATTTCGTAGCGGACTTCCCGGATCCCGGCTGAGATCAGCAGCTTGAGACAGGATAGACAGGGTTCGAGGGTGACATAAATTCGGGATCCTTGGGTGCTGATGCCGTGGCGGGCAGCCTGGGCGATGGCATTGGCCTCGGCGTGAACCGCCCGTGAAGGTAAGCTGCTGCTGGCATCACAACTGCTGAGTCCGGGATAGCAGTAGCCCTGAGCGGTGCAATGGGGGGATCCTGAGGGGGGGCCATTGTAGCCGGTGGCCAGCACTTGTCGATCTTTGACGATCACCGCCCCCACCGGAAAGGCCAAACAGGTGGATCGGGTTGCGGCCAACTTAGCCATCATCAAAAAATACTCATCCCAACTGGGCCGTTGACTTTCCCAATCGGGGGCCAGACTGTCCGGCTCAAGATTTTCCTTAAAGTGTGACCCAAGACTCGGATCAGGGGATGGGATCATAGGTACCGTTCAGCGTCCAGCTCACACAACCCAGCTCACATAGCCTAGACCAAACGGCTGATCAAAATGCAGCTCACCCCCAATAGGGATCCCACAATCACCTGCAGCGGCGTGTGACCCAACAGCTCCTTGAGATACGGCTCCTCAAAATCCCCATCCCCCAAGGTTTCCATCATCCGGTTGAGCACACGGGCATGCTTACCCGCAGCCTGTCGGATCCCGGCGGCGTCATACATCACAATCAAGGCAAATATCACCGTTGCCGCAAACAGCAGACTATCCCAGCCCTCCTGGAGTCCCACCCCCAGAGCTAGCGCACTGACCAGAGCCGCATGGGAGCTGGGCATCCCGCCGGTCTGGGTCACCACCCGAAAATCCAACTTACCGGTGCGTCCGTATACCCAGATCAACTTGGTACTCTGAGCCACCAGGCTGGCCATCAGAGCCGACCACAAAACACGATTAGCGAGCAACTCTTGATACCACGCCATAGCGGTTGCCAAAAGAACTTGATGGGGCGCCTAGTGGGTGCGATGGGTAATGTAGTCGGCCAACGCCAGCAGGGGTTGAGCCTGTGCCCCATAGGGATCCAACGCCGTTTGGGCCGACTGGATCAGCTCCTGGGCTTTTTGGCGCGACACCTCCAGCCCCCACAAACTAGGATACGTGGCTTTGGCCGCTTCCAGATCCTTTCCGGCGGTCTTGCCCAATTGCTCAGTGGTGGCGGTCACATCCAAGATGTCATCGATAATCTGAAAGGCCAAGCCAATATCGCGGGCATAGCGGGTCAGACCCGCCACCAGATCCAGATCCGCCCCCGCCAAAATCCCCCCCGACACCACAGAAACTTCCAATAGCGCACCCGTTTTGTGGGTGTGAATAAACTCCAGCGTCTCAATCGGGATCTGTTTGCCCTCCGATTCGAGATCCACCACTTGGCCCCCCACCAAGCCTGTGGCTGCCACCGCATGACCCAATCGAGCGATCACCTCTAACACCCGTTCTGCCGGGATCCCGTGGGTCTGTTGGGCAATGTACTGAAAGGCGTAGGCCAACAACGCATCTCCCGCCAAAATCGCAATATCTTCCCCATAGACCTTGTGGTTGGTGAGCTTACCTCGGCGGTAATCATCGTTATCCATGGCGGGCAGATCATCGTGGATCAGCGACATCGTATGGATCATCTCCAGAGCACAGGCGGTGGGCAGGGCGATCTCTGGGGATCCACCCGCCAATTCACAGGCTGCCAAACACAAGATCGGTCGCAACCGCTTGCCCCCCCCCAAGAGGCTATAGCGCATCGACTCATAAATTCGCTCCGGATAGACCACCTCAATTGAGCGATTGAGAGCTGCCTCCACCCATTGCTGACGAGTTGCCAAATAGTCTGCCAGATTAAACGCGTCCATCTGATCTGCTTCCACTCAGGATCCCGGCCCCTGAAAGTGTATCGCACCTGCCGGATCCTCAGGCTGCTAGTGAGGCTGGATTGGATCTAGATCCAGTCCCTCTCAGGGGGCAGCTCTTCAGCCGCTAAGATGGGGGGTGTTGCTAATGCACCTTACATTTTTAAGTTAGGAGACTAAAAAGCCATGAGACTCCTTCACACCATGCTACGGGTGGGCGATCTGGATCGCTCGCTGGCTTTTTATTGTGATGTCTTAGGGATGACGTTACTGCGGCGCAAAGACTATCCTGGCGGCGAATTCACCCTGGCTTTTGTGGGCTATGGCCCTGAGTCGGAGGGGGCGGTGATCGAGCTAACCCACAATTGGGGCACCCAGTCCTATGATCTGGGCAATGGCTATGGGCATATCGCTCTGGGGGTGGATGATATCTACACCACCTGCCAGCAGATCAAAGCTCAGGGGGGCCATGTCACCCGCGAACCCGGCCCCATGAAACATGGCTCGACGGTAATCGCCTTTGTGGAGGATCCCGATGGCTACAAAGTAGAGCTGATCCAACTGCAATCCCCAAGCAGCACCAGCTCTGCCGAAAAAGTAGCGGTGGCATCCACCTAGAATGCTGGATCCGATTCGCCTCCGTCGTCACCTCAAGACCCAGTTTTGCGGACGATATTTGATCCAGTGGAGCCAGGTTGATTCCACCAACCGAGTGCTGTTGGACTGGCTGAGAGCAGGATCCCATCCTTGGCCGGAGGGCTTGACCTTGGCGGGATCCCGGCAAACCGCAGGGCGGGGGCAGCAGTCCCGACTCTGGCACTCGCCACCGGGTGGACTCTATCTATCCGTCCTGCTCCAGCCCCAATCTATTCATCTCGTTCAATCGCCTTTAGAACAGCTGACACTGGCTCTGGGCTGGGGGATCGCCCTCCAACTGAAGCGGTTTTGTGCCCTTTGGGGATCCGACAAAGCCGATGCGATTGGGGTCAAGTGGCCCAATGATCTGGTGGTGTGGGGTCACAAATGGGCCGGGATCCTGACCCAAGCTCAGTGGCAGGGAGCGCAGTTGCGAGGGGTGGTGACCGGGGTGGGACTCAATGTCAACCGGATCCCAACGGAGGGGGCCTGCCTTGCCTCACTCTTGGGCACACCCCTAGACCTGACTGAGGTGGCGGCTCAGGTTTTACAGGGGATTGAGATCGGCTATTTGGTCTGGCAGCAGGCGGGATTGGATCCGATTTTGACCGACTATAACGGTTGGCTTTGGCATCGAGACCAACAGGTTCACCTGCCAACAGAGGGGGCAAGCTCATTCACAAGCTCATTCAAAGGCACGGTTTTGGGAGTTGCGGCCTCCGCCAACCTCAGGATACAAACGCAGACAGGGGTGCAAGCCTTTGCCCCCGGATCCCTGAGCTTGGGCTATGCCGACTCGGATCCAGGTCTGTGATCTCTGCTTGTTATCACTGTTTCTGCTTAAATCTCTGTGAAACCTGAACCTGCCCGACTGTTGCGCCCTCAAGCCCATGACTGGATCCCACGTCACTGGGGCCGGATCCTGGCAGCAGGACTGGTCACTCTCCTGTACCTGTGGGGATTGCTGGGACTAACCCAGGCTCAACCCCTGCCGGATGCCTTGCCATTGCCTCCAGAGGTTGGCCCATCGATTGATACCTCTGATCTGGTGGAGGCTGACTTCCCACTGGATCCCGCCATTACCCTGACTGAAATTGAAGACCTAGACAATCTGGAGGTGGATCTTGGCCGTGAGATTGTGGTGGAGCCGGTCCCTGAAGATCCCAATGGCCCCCGCTCTGTGCCCGTGGTGTTTATCGAACGGTCTAGCGGCACCACCTATCGCATTACCCCTGAGCGAGGTCTGGAAATTGTCCGCCCCCTGACAGAAGCTGAGATCCAAGCGCAAGAAAGGCAGGCTGAAATAGATCGGATCCCTGGAGACGAAAAGCTGCTCTACCCCTTGCCCACTTCTGCACCTATCACCTCCCGTTTTGGGTTGCGGGTTCACCCCATCAGTGGAGAGCAAGAGTTTCATCAGGGGGTGGATCTGGGGGCACCGGAGGGGATGCCCATTTTGGCCGCATTTTCAGGAGAAATTGTTGCTGCTGGCCCGATGGGGGGGTTGGGAAATGCAGTGTCACTGGCCGGCAGTCACTACCAACGAACCCGCTATGGCCATATGTCTGCTGTTGCCGCCACTGTCGGCCAAACCGTCAAACAGGGAGACGTGATCGGCTATGTGGGCGCAACCGGCCTCGCCACTGGCCCTCACCTGCACTTTGAGCTGTGGCAGCGCACCGATAGCGGTAGCTGGGTTGCCCTCGATAGTCTCGAAGACCTAACCCTTGCCCTGGCATCCCTCAACATATGACAAGTGCAGGCTAGATCCAAAAATCTGCCTTTCAGAACTGGATCCCAATTTTCAAAACTGGGGCAGATGGATTCGAACCACCGAATGGCGGGACCAAAACCCGCTGCCTTACCGCTTGGCGATGCCCCAATACTGCTGAACTGCAATGCTTTATTAAGATAGCGACTCAGTTTTATGGCTGTCAACAGGATCCAGCAACTTTGTGAACGGCAGCAACTGGGGCTGACTGCACTCATGCTCGACCCCATCTCGGCAGCCCTGACAGACAGACGGATCCTGGGTGGAGCGAGTCAAGGGATCCAAAAGAGCCAAGGTGGGCAAAATCTGGATCCCAAGGTTGAGTAGAGAACGACGATTCAT
>CAZODP010000046.1:21751-23902 GCA_964578595.1 uncultured bacterium | reverse complement strand
AAGGCTTTGAGGATTAAGGCTATGGGGGGAACTCTCTGAAAAATAAATTTTGCTATCGTTGATTTTGTTATTTTTCATTGACTTGTAAGATCTCCTGAGCTTTGATCCGCACCAATGAATCTGGATCTTGATGGTTGACCTGCTTGAGGCACTCGTGGATCTGGGCCTGATGGCCAGATTCTCCCTGAATCCGCAACTCTGCCAAGCCGCACAGGGCGGCATAGCGCAGTCCCCAATCGGGATCCTGCAAACTTTGGGTCAGCACCTCCAGGGCTTGAGCCTGTTGATGACCATCGGCGGCTGAAGCCACTTTGCCCAAGCCTCGGACTGCGGCCCGCTTGACGCTGGGGGCAAAATCACTCTGGATCACCTCCATCAAAAAGCCAAAAGCACAAGGATGCCCAATTCGAGCCAAGGCCCGCACCGAGTAAGCCCGCGCCCCATAGTCAAAGCCATCAATAGAGCTGAGCAACGGATCCACCGCCCGCTCCCCAAAGGCCACCACAGCCGTCAGTGCCCGGTCCGCCACCCCCGGTCGATTAAATCCAAAGGCTTTGATCAGGTGGGGGATAGCCCCCTCATCGCCACAGGATCCCAACGCTTCCACCGCCGCCAGCATCTGCCCCGGATCCGTGGCCTGCTCCAACTGCTGCACCAACTTTGCCAGATCGGGGGATTCAGCCTGACCATTTAGGGCCTGATCATTTAGGGCCTGGCCATTTGAGGCTAAAGGTGTTGAGGCTGAAGGTGGGGACAGTGACATCGCCGATAACCCAAGAGTGCGTCAAAACAGAGTGTGTCAAAACAGACTAAAACAACTGATCTAACCCAGCCATAACAGACCGGGCCAGGGCTTGAGCCGGATCAGTGGATGGATCCAGGGCTTCAAGGGCAACGGTGTAGAGCCGTTTGAGGGCGATCACCCGCAGGTTTATGGCCACATTCGCCGTTACCACCGCCTCAATCCCCCCCGTCCAGCCGGATTCGGCCAGATCAAACAGGGCCGCCTGCCGCAGGATGGGATTCTCACTCTGGAGCAGCCGCAGCAGCACAGGGGGCAAGGCCGGATCCTGTGTCCAGCGATAGAGCACCCAAGCCGCCGCCGACTGCACCCGTTCTGAATCATGTCCCAAAAAGGGCCGGATCAGATCCTGGGCCTGCTGGGTATGGGCCGTTTGCCCCCCCAACTGACCGATCGATTCAATCAGAGCCTCCCACGGACGCTGGGGAGCCTGAGGATCCCGCAACAGATCGATCAAGGGAGAAAGTGCCGCCGGATCCCGCAGTTGGGCCAGAGCATAGGCCGCCTCTTCCACCACATGATCGTCACTACAGGCCAGAGCCTCAATCAGCCCCGGTACTGCCCGTCGATCCCCAATCAACCCCAGGGCTTTGGCAGCATTACGACGCAGAGGATAGCCCCCCAATGCCGTTCGATCGGCCTCATCCCTGAGGGCTTCTAGCAGCGGATCCACAGCCCTTGGATCCGCCGTTGTGCCCAAGTACCAAGCGGCATAGTAGCGTTGTGACAGATCAGCTCCCCGCAAATGCTCCACCGCCATCTCCAGTGAGAGGGGCACAGGTTCAACAGCGAGATTGGCAGCAGCAGTGGAGGTCATGCAAATAGTAGATCAAAAGGACTATTCAGCCAATTCAGCCGGTGGCTCAGAGGAGGATCCCAGCGGCGAAATGGTGGTGATGGCACCGCCCATCTTAAGGATCCGTTGCACCTCTGCCGACATCCGACTGTAAGGCACCGTTACCGATTGGACACTACGCCGCACCATCTTAGAGGTGGCCAGCGATTCCAAAGGGTTTACCATCCCCGAAAACTCGATCCGAAAGACACGGCTACCCGCATCCGTCAGGGCCTCTGCTCCCGTTGTGCTTTGTCCGAACATAGTCAGGTTCCAATGCTAAGGGATAAAAAACGATGAGTATTCGTCTACTTTGAACCAATTTTGAACCAATTGATTTGAACTGATGGATCTAGTCTTGATCCCATGAATGGCAGGGATCCCACCTGTTGTGCACAACCCCCCAGATCAGGGATCCGTCTGAGATAGAAGGCGAATCCTCAGCCCCGTTGAGCTAACTCAGCATCGCTGCGCCAACCCTGCACCGCTGAATGCTCGCCTTCTCATCCACACA
>CAZODP010000046.1:16528-21651 GCA_964578595.1 uncultured bacterium | reverse complement strand
TCAGCATCGCTGCGCCAACCCTGCACCGCTGAATGCTCGCCTTCTCATCCACACAATCGGCTCAAGACAGCAGCTCAAACACTGGATCAAACAATGCACTTGGCAATCAATAGGTTTGCCGTGTGTTTGGCCGATCAGTCGTCATCAGCCAGGTCGTCATCCGCCAGAGAGCCTAGCTCAGGGCATTGATGGCGTAGTCAAAGTAGATACCCGCCTCACCAGCCGCTTGTCCACTCAACATACCCGTGGCACGGCTCTTCATGTACTTCAGAGCTTCGATATACCAGCTCGGAGACAGGTTGAAGGAACGGTTCACTTCCCGCAAGCCAGCCACCAAGTAGTCATCGAGAGGACCGGTTCCGCCCGCCACCATGCAGTAGGTGATAAAGCGGAGGTAGTAGCCCACATCCCGGGCGCACTTGGCCTGGAAGATCTCCCCATGGCCCATCTCGCCCGGCTGGGTCAGGTAAGGGAACTTGCGAAACACCTCTTGGACGGCCTCCCGCACCAGGGTTTGCTGGTTGGTGGTCAGGGCGCGAGCGGCTTCCAAAGAGGCAGAAGCCCGCTGAAAGCGACCATAGACCGCTTGCATCTCGCTGGCGTTGAGGAAACGCCCTTGGTTATCGGCAGAGGCAATGGCCTCAGTAATGACGGTTTTCACCTTGCAACTCCTAATAAAACAGCAGATTAAACGGGATCAAGATCAAGCTCAAACAATGGCCGCCGCCGCCTTATCAAAGTAGCTGGCGATTTCACTTTGCAGAGAGCTGCAGTCTCCAGGGGTGATGTTGTTAGGATCCATCACTTTTTCAAGGGCGACCCGCTTCATTTCGGCAATGCCATTGGCCACAGAAGTGGCGGGCACCCCCAGAGCGATGTAGGTCTCGCGCAAGCCATTCAGGCAGCGATCTTCCAGCACAGAGGCATCCCCAGACATGGTGGAGTAGGTGATGTAGCGCAGGATGATCTCCATATCTCGCAGGCAGGCGGCCATCCGCCGGTTGGTGTAGGCGTTGCCACCAGGGGCGATCAAATCCGGTTCGCGGGCAAACAAAGCACGAGCCGCATCAGTCACGATCTGAGAGGCGTTGCTGGTCAAACGGTTAACAGAATCCAGTCGCTTGTTGCCCTCGCTGACCAGAGCAGAGAGACGATCAAAATCTTGATCGCTCAGATAAGCTCCTCTGGTGTCGGCTTGAGCAATAACCCGGGTAAAGGCGTCTTGCATAGCTATCTCCTTAACGGTTTTGCAAAAAAAGTTTCAGGCACTTCAAAATCCGCAGCCCAGCCAGGGATCCAGTCCTGCTCTGAAAGTTGGCCGGCTAGAAAACTCTAAGCCCTGAGACCCATTCAGACAGATCTGATCACCCACGACGGGCGCGTAGTCAGCCCTCAAGGTCAATTTATAGCTCTTGACGACTGAGGATTTCGTGAAGAATTACAACAGTGGGATCCCTCAAATCGGCTCAAATCAATGGCTCGGCCAATTCTGCACCCCAAGAAGGAGCAGCACTTTCGTGAGAGGACTGAGTTTAGCGGTAAAGAAATGTTGCGATTCTGGCGAACGGGATCCCTGTTTTGGCGGCTGTTTAGGGTATTCAGAAGCCCAATCTACTGATTTCAGATCCTTTGTGAAGCCACTGCCTCAGCTTCAGGATCCAGCTTGAAAATCTCTGGTCTGGGGGCCGATAGTAAAATCATCAAGACTTTGAAATCGCCAAGACCTTAAGATGGTCGAGACTTTGTAAGAATAGTCAAGACTTTGTGAGAGCTGTCTGATATGGTCAACTCCCCCGTCCGGCCCCTGCGTCCATTGCCCATGAATGCTTCATCGGGCTTACCGGCCACCCATCAGGCTCACCAGCATGAGCAAAAAACCGCTGGCCAGGGATCCCGTGGGATCGTACTTTTGTTGGTGGCCACCCTTGTGTTGCTGGGACTGGCGGGACGATTGGCCTATTTGCAGGTGGTAGAAAATGCCTACTATCGCCAACTGGCGGATACCAACCGGATCCGATTGGTGCCCCGGCCTCCGGAACGGGGACGGATCCTGGATCGCAATGGCACGCTTTTGGCGGGCAGCCAGCTCTCTCATGCGGTCTACCTCTGGCCCTTGGCCCAATCTGAACCGGCTTGGCGGCTGATGATCCCTCGGCTGGCACCATTGCTGGGACTGTCTGAGCAGGATATTGTCAATCGGCTGCAACAGGCAGGCTTTCGTTCCCCCTTTCCGGTGCGGGTGTTGCGCAATGCGGATCCCAATACCGTGATCCGGCTACAAGAACTGAATCGAGAACTGCCGGGGGTGATTGTAGAAGCAGAAGCGATCCGCTATTACCCGCAGGGGGATCTGGCGGCTCATGTGCTGGGCTACACCGCCGAAATCTCCACCGAGCAACTGCAATCGCGGCCCGAAGCGGGCTACCGCCTGGGGGATATCGTGGGGCAGATGGGGGTGGAAGAACGGTTTGAACCCTGGCTGCGGGGGCAGTGGGGCGGCCAACAGGTGGAGGTGGATGCGGGGGGCGAGGTGCTGCGGATCCTGGGGGAGCAATCTCCTCAACCGGGTCAGACGGTTCGCCTGACATTGGATGCCCAGTTGCAGCGGGTGGCCGAGCAGGTTTTAGACCAACGGCACGGGGCGGTGGTGGCCATGGATCCCCGCAATGGGGCGATCCTGGCTATGTCCAGCTATCCGGTCTTTGATCCCAATATCTTTTCCAGTCAGATTACTCCAGCTCAGTGGGAGGCAATCCAGCAGCAGGCCTTCCCGTTTTTGAACCGTGCTCTGCGCCCCTACCCCCCCGCCAGCACCTTCAAAATTGTCACCACAGCAGCAGCTCTAGCAGATGGTATCTATTCTCCCGAAACTGTCTTGTCCACGGCCCCCTATATCGAAGTGGGGGAACGACGATTTTGGGACTGGAATCGGGCAGGCTTTGGGCCATTGGGCTTTGAGGGGGCAATGGCCTATAGCAGCGATACTTTTTTTTATCAGGTGGCTCTCAATATCCGTTCCGGGCCAATCCAAGAATGGTCGCGGCGATTTGGCCTCGGATCCCAGACAGGGCTGGGCTTAGCCGGAGAATCCGCTGGTCTAGTGCCCGATAACGATTGGAAAGTGGCTCATTGGCGGGAGCCGTGGTTTGTGGGGGATACGGTCAATATGTCGATTGGGCAAGGCTTTTTGCTGGCCACCCCTTTGCAACAGGCGGTGATGACCTCGGTGGTGGCCAATGGCGGCTGGCGGGTACGTCCGATTCTGTCAGAACAAAGCCTGGAACACGGGGATCCCGATCGGGAGTGGGTGGGCTTATCCCCCTCAACCTTAGATGTTTTACGGCGAGGGTTACGCGGCGTGGTCACCTATGGCACCGGGAGTAATGGCGATCTCGGCCCTGGCTATCCCGCTTCCGCTGGCAAAACCGGTACCGCCGAGGATCCTCCCCGCGAGTCCCACGCCTGGTATGTGGGCTATGCCCCCTCCGACAACCCTGAGATTGTGGTGGTGACTTTTTTGGAAAACAGCGGCGGCGGCGGCGGGCAGGTGGCAGCACCGATGGCCCGAGATCTGATGCGAGCTTACTTTGATCTCAAAAACCGCTGAGGATCCTGATCAGACATCAGACCGACATCAACTCAACTGAGCCGCCGATGGACTAAGCTGCCGATGTGCCCGCAGACTGCTGTCTTTTAAATTGCTCTAAGGTGCGATAGAGAACTAAACCCAAGGTAACAAACAGGGGTAAGATAGCCGTCCCCGCCAAGCTGCCCACCCAATTGACCAACAGCAATCCTTGTCCACCAGTCAAACTGAGCAGGATGGCAGAGAGCAGTCCCACCGGGATCGCTGTTCCCAAAGTCAGCAACAAAAAAGGAATAAACACGGTCCACCAGTGACCCTTGACCAGCTCCCAGCTCCCCCCCAAGCCGCCTGTGGCCGACTTTCCCTCCAGGACAATGGCAAATAGAGTGAAGCTGAGCCGCACCCCCAAGTAAACCCCAGGGATAATCAGGGCCAACGATCCCAAAAAAATAATCAAGGAGAGCAGAAGATTGCCAATCACAATCGGCAGTGTTCGCCCAATCACCTGATTCAGGGCTGACTGCGGGGCTAGGGGTCGTTGGCTCACATGGCCATCCACCAGCAGGATCATGGCAGATCCCATAACAGGCACCACCAGCAGATTGTTGAATATAGTCAAGGGTAAAGCCAAGATCCCCAGGGAAGCTCCCAGGACAGACAACACTAGCGCCGGTATCCCTAAGATGAGTAAGGGCACATAGACCCCTGGTAGGATCCGAAGGGACTCTCGAATCAAAGCGATCGGATCAAGCTGTTGTGAAGACATAGATTGATTACCTAGATTTGGGATGATTAGGGTCTCTGCTCGGATGTCACAGGGACATCACAGGGATACCACAGCTTGAGCCAAGATCGGTGCTATCTGCAAAACATCCTCAAAACAGCTCAGAGGCAGTCGATTACGGGTAGTGAATCGTACTCAAGTGGGGTGGCCCCTGGCAATAGGATCCAAGTCAAGTGGATAAAACCCTGAAAATCCTGACCACAAGCCCATTTGGCAAGAACTTGGCTGTAGAATATGTCAGTGATTTGTGCCGCCAGCCTGGGTTGCGGTCTGATCAATCATGTGTGACCGTTTCATTTGGATGAGGAGAGCAGGATGAACAAAGCTGAATTGGTGGATGCAGTCGCTCACCGTGCTGGCGTGACCAAGAAAGAGGCGGATGCCGTTTTAACGGCGGCTCTGGAGATCATTGTGGAGGAAGTGGCCGCCAAAGACGACCAGGGAGAACCCAAAGGCAAGGTGACACTGGTGGGCTTTGGATCCTTTGAGGCTCGTAAGCGCAAAGAACGAGAGGGCCGCAACCCCAAAACCAATGAAAAAATGCTGATCCCCGCCAGTATCGTGCCCGCGTTTACAGCAGGTAAATCCTTCCGGGATGCGGTGGGTGGATCCAAAGACGACTAGCCCAACAAGCAGGCAGGCACAGGTGGCAAGATTCGCTCCCCAGCCCAGCCGCATCACGGCAATGACAACACTAGGATCAGGGTTGGGGAGGTGTGGCTCCCCTACTCTGCAGTGATTTTATAGTGACCT
>CAZODP010000046.1:14303-16428 GCA_964578595.1 uncultured bacterium | reverse complement strand
GATCAGGGTTGGGGAGGTGTGGCTCCCCTACTCTGCAGTGATTTTATAGTGACCTGTCCTGGGTTGCTTTCTGTCTTGATCTTTGTGAACAGTCAACGCGAGTGACTATCACGCTCCAGCAGCGGTGGCACCCATCGCGGTCAAGTCAATACTGAACCCTCCGCTGCGGTAACTACCAGTAGCGGCGGACAGGTTCGGTCTCGTACTCTGGCTCCGGATCCATAAAGTTGGACGAATCATAGAGGAAGCGACGGACTTCTTCTTCGATGCGATAGATTTCGTAGGGTTCAAGCAGGCTCGATTTTTTCAGGGCTAACAGATACCCCTCAGCCATCAGGCGCAGTTCATCCGGCTGCCGATAACCACGACTCCAGGTTTCCACCAGGGCGTCGGTCAGCGTCTGATAGTGACGGATCATACGTGGGTCTTGAAGCATACTCACCACCTATTGCTAGCGTGCGATGATAACGGTCTGATCATAAAAAAGCTGATTTGAAGACAGGTCTGGGATTGGAGTGCCCCAAGCCTTTGGGACGCTTTGAGATAGCCCTAGAACATCTACTCTGAATCAACCCTGAAACATTAAGGATCCTTGGTGTTCCTTCTTACAGCTTAGCCTCTCCAGATTGCGGATCCAGGGGATGGGGCAGAGTCTTGGCGATCCAAAAAGGCCACACATTCCACATGAGCGGTTTGGGGGAAGAAATCAGCAGCTCGCCAACCCCTCAGTTGATAGATTCCAGAATTAGTTAGGATCCTCAGATCGCGGGCCAGGGTGGCGGGGTGGCAACTGATATAAACAATATGTTGGGGTTGGCGCAGGAGCAGGGTCTCTAATACCGCTGGATCGCAGCCTTTGCGGGGGGGATCCAAGACCACCACATCCGAGGGGGGGATCGTGGGCAGCTCGGCTTCAACGGATCCCTCAATAAAA
Source organism: uncultured bacterium (assembly GCA_964578595.1). Lineage (GTDB taxonomy): Bacteria > Cyanobacteriota > Cyanobacteriia > Thermostichales > Thermostichaceae > JAAUUM01. The sequence goes on along the minus strand of CAZODP010000046.1, from coordinate 15,494 downwards.
GCAATGTTGCTGATGTGGTTATAGCGGCTGTTGTGGCGGGCTTGGCGGATCGCATCCGGCAGAGATTCGATGCCAATCACCTGTTTGGACTGCTGGGCTAGAAGCAGGCTCAGGGTGCCGATGCCGCAGTAGGCATCCACCACAGTCTCGGATCCGCTCAAGCCCATCTGGGCCACGATCCAACCAAAAAACTGCTCTGCTTGTTCGGTGTTGACCTGAAAAAAGGAGGTGCTGTCCACCCAGACGGTGTAGCCGGCAAAACGTTCTTGTAGAGCAGAACGGCCTCGGATCACCTGGGTTTCGGCCCCAAAAATGGCGTTGGTTTTGGGGGGATTGAGATTCAGACAGACCCCGACTAGGTTGGGATATCGCTCCATCCAACGGTCAGCCCAGTCTTCTAGGTCTGGCAGGTTGAGATCGCGGCTCACCAGGGTCAGGAGCACTTCGCCGGTGCGGCGACCCACCCGTAAACCCAGATGACGTAAGGATCCTTGGTGTTTGGCTTCAATGTAGGGCTGCCAGCCAGCGGCCTCAAAATCTAGCTTGATCTGAGCCAAAAATGGATCCAAATGCTGGTCTTGAATCGGGCACTGGTTGAGATTGATCAGGGTATGGCTGCCCCGGCGGTAGTAGCCCGCTTTGATCCCTCCCTCAGGTCGCTTCTGAATGGGATAGGTGGATTTATTGCGGTAGTGAAACGGATCCTCAGTCCCCAAAATCGGTGCCATAGGGGGTAGATCAAACCCACCTAGCCGATGCAGGGCATCCTGGGCGATCTGCTGCTTGGCCGTGAGCTGAGCGTTGTAGTCCACCTGTTGCCATTGGCAGCCCCCGCACTTGTCCGCCACAATACACAGCGGATCCACCCGTACCGGAGAGGGCTGAACTAGCGTGTGCAGGATCCCGGTGGCGTGGCTGCGTTTGACCCGCACTAGTCGAGCTTCAATCTGATCTCCCGGAGCTGTGTTGGGCACAAATACCACTTGGCCTGCCGCATGCCCCAAGCCATCTCCCGTGCCCGTCAAGGACTCAATGGTCAGAGGCACGATGGATCCTTGTTCTAGTGTTGATTCTAGTGTTGAACCCAATGTCGGGGCAGTTGGGGGGATGACAGCAGACATAAGGCAGGCAGCACAAAGGGTTTCTATCTTAAGCCAAGATGAGGTGAGCTTAAGCCAAGATGAGGTGAGC
>CAZODP010000046.1:8759-14203 GCA_964578595.1 uncultured bacterium | reverse complement strand
CAGGAACAGCCTATGAACAGGATCCTGAGAGACGGGCTGCGCCGGGCCTACACCCTACTGGGGGTTTACTACGCCTACATGGTGGAATATCGAGCCGAGCTGATCTTGTGGGTGTTGGCGGGATCGTTACCGTTGATTTTGATGGGGGTGTGGTATGAGGCGGCGGAGAGTGGACAGTTTGAGCTGTCGGGGCTGGGCTTTGTGCGCTATTTCTTGGCGGTTTTTGGGGTGCGCCAGTTCACGATGGTCTGGGTGATCTGGGACTTTGAGCGAGAGGTCAATGAGGGTAAATTGTCGCTGCGGCTCTTGCAACCCTTGGATCCAGTCTGGCATCATTTGGCCTCTCATCTGGGGGAGCGGGGGGCGCGGCTGCCATTTGTGATCCTGGTGGTGGCGGTGTTTTTTGGACTCTATCCCGATGCGTTTTGGATCCCGTCAACAGGGCAGATTGGGCTGGGGATCCTGGCGACAGCCTTGGCCTTTGGGCTGCGCTTTATGATTCAGTACACCTTTGCCATGCTGGCCTTTTGGAGCGAGCGGGCGGCAGCACTAGAACAGGCTTGGTTTTTGATCTATCTGTTTTTGTCGGGGGTGGCAGCTCCCCTGACGGTCATGCCTGAAGGGATCCAATCAATCTTGGCTTGGACGCCGTTTCCCTATATGGTCTATTTTCCGGCAGCCATTTGGGTGGGGATCCCGGTGGCATGGGGGCAAGGCTTGGGGGTGGGAGTGGCCTGGTTGGCGGCAGCCTGGTGTCTCAATCGCTGGCTGTGGCGGCAGGGCCTCAAGCGGTATTCGGGGATGGGGGCGTGAGGGCAGTGACTGGATTGCTAAACTATGAGTGGAACTCTATCTCAAATGGAGAGGTCGATATGGCCAGTATCCTTGCATCTTGGTTAATTGCCGCGCTGAGTGTGATGATTACTGCTGCTCTTTTGCCTGGGATCACGGTCAATGGACTCTGGGGAGCCTTGGTGGCGGCAGCTGTCATTGGATTCTTCAATTCTTTGGTGCGGCCCTTTTTGACTCTGATCACCTTGCCGATCACAATCCTGAGCTTGGGGCTATTTTTGTTTGTGGTCAATGCCATTACTTTTTCGATGGCGGCCTTCTTCGCGGGACAAGCCATTGAGATCGATAACTTTTTCTGGTCTCTGCTGGGGGCAGCCATGTTGGCGGTGGTCAGCACTGTCGTCAACACCCTGCTCAAGCCCAAAGGGGTCTGAGTTTTGTAACAGAACTTAAAGATCCCCTAGAATAGGAGTGGAAGGCAGGTTTGGATCCCAGAGTCCACCTGCGGATTCCTGAGTAGAGAGCCTTTTAGGAGGTCAGCCGGTGAGTGAGCTGGAGTTAATGCGGCAAATCTTGGATCCATTGATTCAGGACTATCATTACTGGCTGGGCCGTTCGCAGCGTTTCTTGGCAGAGGAGAATCTCGCAGAGTTGATCTCTGGTGAGGAAAAAACTTCGCTGATGAATCGGATCCTGGAGGCCCAATCGGAGTTGCAGGTGGCTGAGTCTCTCTACAAGCTATCGAACACTGAAGTTGGCATCGATCCGGGGCTGATGGCAAAATGGCATCGTCTCCTGATGGAATGTGCCGAGCTGGGTCGTCAATTTCGGCAACGTAACCCCTCTCCTGATGCATAAATGTTACAGATTCTCTATCTAATCGCTTTTGCTCTGATCTCATTTTTGGCACTGCGCAATCTAGTGGGCAGTTTGGTAACCCTGGGTGCTGAGCAGCAAAAAGCTCCCCGGCGGCGTCGCCGTCCGGTGCCCCATCCAGAGCTGATTAATGACGATGGCGAGGTAACCGATGAGCCTTTATTGGTGATTCGGCAGACCTCTCTTGATGAAGCCCGCAGTCGCCTAGACAGCCTCTACTACGAATCCCCTGATGACATGGCTGAACGCTGACATAGATGGCTTGACCGACTGTGTGACTTCAACCATGTGATGACAGATGTTGGGTAAATGGGTGTCATGGCGTCTGACCTAGACTTGGGCGAGTTGGTGGTGGGTTGCTGGCAGTTGGATGATCGCAGTTGGCGGTCGTTGCCGGAAGCTGAGGTGGAGCGAGCGGTTGACACCTATCTAGCTCTGGGGATCCGCAGTTTTGATACGGCAGATATCTATGGTCGCAGCGAGTCCATGTTGGGACATCTGCTCAAGGGTCGCCAGGATTGTGTGGTGCTGACCAAAGCCGTATTTTTTAGCGGGATCCCCTCTGCCAGCCATATCCGCCACAAGATTGACAATTCTCTGCGTAATCTGAAGCGGGATCAACTGGATTGTGTGCAAGTCCACTGGCAGGATCCAGGGCTGGATTGTGCCAGTACTTTTGATGTTCTGCGACAGCTCCAGGATCAGGGCAAGATTTATCGACTGGGGGTAACCAACTTTGATACCCCCATGCTGGGGCGGGCAATTCAGTCGGCCCCGATCTGGAGTCATCAGGTGCAATACAGCCTGGTGGATCGGCGGGTGGAACAGTCTATGCAAGCCTTTTGTCTGGCCCACAACATCAAACTGCTGGCCTATGGATCCTTGGCAGGGGGCTATCTCTCCCAAAAGTTTCAGGGGCACGGTAGCCCCATCCGGGAGGGATCTCATGCCAGAGGATTTTATTACAGCTCTATGATCCAGGCCCATGGGGGTTGGGGATCCGTACAGCAGATGTTGAATGCCCTAGCCCAGGTGGCGGACAAAACCGGCAAATCCATCTCTCAGATCGCCCTCAACTGGGTGCGTCAACAGCCCGGAGTTACAGCCGTTATTTCGGGTCTCACCCTAGATCGGATGCAGATCAAAACCAATGCCGAAGCCTTGAGCTGGAGATTGGATCCAGAAGACATCCATTACCTCTCGGACCGTTCAGCCGCTCTCTTTATTCAAGATGGAGATATTTACTCCTACGAGCGGGCTAGATAAGGTCAACTGTGAATTTAATGACCAATTTGAAAAGGGAAAAACGAGGCTGATAGAACTCAACCTCGCTGATCAAGAATCAATCATGAGCTAAGTCAAGTTGACTGGGTAGTCTATCACTCCGTCAGTCACTAGCCACCAATTCCTGAGGGCCACCAATTCCTGAGGGCCATCAATTCCTGAGGGGGGTAAAGGACTTGACCTCCAGCACCTCTCCCACCTGAGCCGCAGTCACCATATCGGACTGAATGGATCCTTGAATGGTGACTTCTAGCCCTTCCGCCAGCAGGTCTTGGGGAGCACGAAAAAGAGCATAGTGCTGACCGTCAGGGGTGGTGAGCACCCATACCCCTCCCTCCAGATCGAGAAACTCAATAGTTCCCGAAAAATCCTGCGTAGCCGATGACATGGAAGGATCCTGTGCTGATTGTTCTGATGATGGGTTTGATCCGGGACTGGGAGCTTTACGCATCAACGCAAGCTGGGTGACAGAGGGCTGAACGCCTGAGAAGTGGAGGCTTTCAAGGCCAGAGATGCCAGCCATAGGCAGAGCAGGCCATTGAGCAGCAAGAAGCACCGCCCCAATACATCCCCAGAGCCAAACCATAACACCCCCTCATAAAAGACGGATCCACTCAACAACAGGTGAGAGGCTACCCCAGCGCAGAGACCGATCGCCAGCCAACGCAGCGACCGATGCCCCAGCAATAGGATCACCCCCACGGTGGGGATCAGCACACTGGCAAAAATCGGGTTGAGAGCCGCCGACTGGGATAGAGCCGTGCCCAACTCTGGCAACGAGGATCCAGCCATCTGCAGCGGCCAGCGGGGTAGCCCCTCAATCGCCAATCCTTGCAAGACAAACACGCCAGAGCTGCCCAAAATCATCCCGATCCAGAGGGGTATCGTCAGCCGGAAGCCTTTGGGGGCCATCCACCAGCGGATCAATACCGTGATGATATAGCCGCCAATCACCATGATCAGTTTGGGCACCAGCGCAAAGGCACCGCCATCAAACCAGAAGCGGGGATTGAGATAGCCGTTGCTGACCAGATAATCCACAAAATCTTTGAGCCACAGCATCAGGGGATTCTCGGCCTGGGCCAAGTCAGAGCTGCGCAACACCGCCGAGTGAGCATCCAAACGCCCGGATCCAAAGTAATTCTGCTTGTCATTGGGTACCGACTGCGCCGATAGTTTCAGGATCCGCTCCACCTGATTGGGATCCGTTACCCCCTGAGATTGGATCAAAGCCGCCACCCCAGCCACATGGGGAGAGGCCATGCTGGTGCCCTGATAAAACTCAAACACCGCCTCGCGGGGATTGCGCCGGTTCAGGGTCTGTTGCAGGATCCCCCACTCTGGATGCTCTTGGGTCTTGGCCCCGCCAGGTGCCGAGATATCCACCCCAACCCCAAAGTTAGAGTAGGGAGCCTTCTCGCCCGTTGGCCCCAAGGCAGATACCCCGATCACATACTCATAGCGAGCCGGATAGCTGGATCCACTGCTGCCATCGTTGCCTGCAGCCGCCACGATGGTTACGCCCTTGTCATGAGCATAGTTGACCGCCTCCTGCATGGTGGTGGCAGCCGAGCGTCCCCCCAAACTCATATTGATGACTGTTGCCCCATGATCGGCAGCAAACCGGATCCCTTCAGCGATATCAGCCACATTGCCAAAGCCATTGGCATCCAGCACTCGGATGGGCATGATCTTGGCTTTATGGGCCACCCCAGCCACCCCCAGGCCATTGTTGGTGGACTGAGCGATGGTGCCGGCCACATGAGTGCCATGTCCATGCAGGTCGGTGGCGTCCTCATCGTCATCCACAAAGTCATACCCCGGCACAAAGGCGGTATTGGCCAGATCAGAGGTGCGGGTTACGCCAGTGTCAATCACGGCAACCGTGATCCCCTCCCCAGCCGTCACATCCCACGCGGCAGGCATATTGATGGCTTGCAGATTCCACTGTTTGCCATACATCTCATCGTTGGGGATCAGCATTGTAGAAAACTGATAGTTTGGCTCTGCGTACTCGATCAGGGGATTGTTGGTCAGGGCACGTTTCAGCCGCCGCGCCGTTCCCCGATCCTCTGGGACGGAGTCAAACTGATAGACCTTTTCGGTCTGGGCAAAGGCGCTGGCGCTGTTAAGGCGCAGATCGATGCCCAACTCCTGTTCGATAGCAGCCACCTGATCTGGGGTTGCTGTGTTGACAAAATTGACAATGATGCTGTCGTAAGGGGAGGCAGGCCCACCGAAGAGAAAGTCAGACCCCACAACACCAGCGATAATCAGACAGACTATGATTAGCCCAAACCAGCGACCCATTTTCATAGCAGCGGCCCCTAATGATGCACTCAGATATCGTCCTAGTATGCCAACTGTAACCCTGGATGACGAGTTCTCCATGAGCAGTTCTGAATCATTTGAGTTGGTTTGGCAGGGTCTGTAGCGGATCTTGCTTTTTTTGGGCCACAGCCTTAAGAAACGTAAAGCCCATGAACCTGGTC
>CAZODP010000046.1:3329-8659 GCA_964578595.1 uncultured bacterium | reverse complement strand
GAGTGATGTAGATCTAGCCAAGCCTCCGGAGCAGGTGCCAACCTTGGCAGTTTTGACTGGGATCCCACCTGTTTCAGCTTTTGAGAAATAGTGCTATCAACAATGAGATACTGGCGATGTCAGGAAGCGGCGATGGAATAGTTTGGCGGTCAGTAGAGTTTCTATGACTGGAAAGCCCCAAAGCCAGGCCTCAAATCCAAGGATCCCAAAATCAGGATCCGAAGCCTGAACAGTCCAAATCAAGTGTTAGCGTACCCCTAGCGCAGATGAGCGCAGTAACGCAATTCAGATGAATGCAATTCAGATGAACGCAATTAAGGACAGCATGATGTTGTGTTGCCTGAGGCAAAGTGACAGGAGGCCAGAATGGATGTGATGAGGTGGTTCCAGTCCATCGGATTTGTGGCTGTGCCGCTGTTGATCTTCTCGATCATTGCGGTGGCCCTCATTTTAGAGAGGAGCTTGTTCTGGTGGAAGATCACCCAGCGGCAGGAGCGGATTGTGCGGGAGTGCTTGATGCTCTATAGCCGCAGTCCGCGGGCCGCCCTGTTCAAGCTGGAGCAAAATGCTGATCTGCCCATTGCCCGAATTTTTTTGGCGGGCCTAGAACTGGAGCAGGCCAATCCCGAAGACTTTAGACTGGCACTCGAAACCGCCACTGCGGCTGAATTGCCTCTGCTGAAGCGATTTGGCAATGCCTTTGACACGATTGTGACCCTTTCTCCCTTTCTGGGCTTGTTGGGAACCGTGACAGGTTTGATCCGAACCTTGCAGGCAGCCCGGACTATCGGCCAAGGGGTTGACACTGAGCTAGCCCTATCGGGGATTACAGAGGCTCTTAATTCGACCGCAGCGGGCTTGGTGATTGCGATTGCGACATTCTTTATGGCTAATATCTTTCGGTCGCTGTACCTGCGTCAGGTGGCCAAGATTCAGGAGTACGGGGGCCAGCTCGAACTGCTACATCGCCATTACCTAGACCACGGTTTCCCGCCGACAACCCAGTACCCAACCTCTTCTCAGCAGTATTCCACCTCCCCAGAGGCTCCCTATGCGAATCCCGGCAGAGAATTTTAAGACCCCTGAGATCAACATCGTGCCGTTGATCGATGTGATCTTCTCAATCTTGGTGTTTTTTATTATTGCTACCTTGGATCTGACCCGCTCTCAGGGGTTGGATGTCAATTTGCCAGACTCAACGGCGGCTCGAACTCAACTTCAGCCGGATGTGACGGTCAGTGTGACAGCCGATGACCAAATTGCGGTCAATGAAGAATCGGTGGTGATTGACGATCTGATTGGCAAGGTGGAGCAAGTTTTGCGGGATACGGCAGAGGATCAAGAGGATCCTGGCTCCCCGCGCTTGGTGGTGATCAATGCCGACTTGGGGCTGACTCATGGCCGGGTGGTGGAGGTGATGGACGCTTTGCAGCGGGTCTCGGGCTTTGATATCAATCTGGCGATTGCGGCTCGCCGACCCAGTGGCAATTGATGCAATTCAATTCTAGTCGGCCTCGGCCATCGGTAGGTAAGTGGATGATTGGAATTGGGGCTAGTTTCATACCACAAAGCCCAAGCCCCTCTAGCGACAGCAGGCTCGATCTGGAACCTATCTGCAAAAACAACCATCTGCAAAAAAGGGGATCATAGCGATGCAATTGATGAGAAGGCTGGGACTTTCGGCTGTTTTGATGGCAACGATGGGATCCGTAGGATTGGGATCCGGGCCGGTTTTAGCTCAAGCAATAGCCCCGAGTTTACGGGAATTGCCACCAGATCTGGCCCAGCAATTGACCACTGATCAGATTTTGCAAGCCTGCGCCACCAATCAGGCGGATACGTTACCCAGTCCTTTCCCGGATGTGGTGGAAACGGACTGGGCTTATAAGGCGGTGCTGACCCTCTACTATTGCGGGGCTTATCGGGGGGCGATCCCGCCGGAGCAGTACCGACGTTATCTTGAAGGGGTGTCCTCTGCTGCTCCCTCATGATTCACTTTGTCCCTAATTTAGACACTCACCCCAAAGCCACGATAGATTTCACCACCTCAGGTGGAGATGAAGTTGCAGACAAGCCTCAGGAAGCCTGCGGGGTATTTGGGATCCTGGCTCCGGGGGAGAGTGTGGCTAAGCTGACCTACTTTGGCTTGTTTGCCCTGCAACATCGGGGGCAAGAATCAGCCGGGATCGCCACCTTTGAGGGATCCTTTTGCCGGATCCACAAAGATATGGGTTTGGTGTCACAGGTTTTTGATGAGACCAATCTAGCCCAGTTGACGGGAGACAGTGCAGTGGGTCACACCCGCTATTCCACAACCGGATCCAGTCGGGTGGCCAATGCGCAACCGGTGGTGGTGGAGACTCGTCTCGGCCCTCTGGCGGTCTCTCACAATGGCAATTTGGTCAATACCCACAGACTGCGGGCCGAATTAGAGGCCAGTGATCGGCTGTTGCAATCCTCAACCGATTCAGAGTGTATTGCCCATGCCATTGCGGAGGCGGTCAACACTGGAATGGATTGGCTGGAGGGGACTCAGCACGCCTTGAGACGCTGTGAGGGGGCCTTTAGCCTGGTGCTGGGCACGCCGGAGGGGATCATGGGGATCCGGGATCCGCGTGGGGTTCGGCCTTTGGTGATCGGGATTTTGGCGGATAATCCAGCTCTTGATGATCTGCTGGACAAAACCATGGTGTGCAGTGATGGCACCTTTCAGGGCAATGGGGATCCCCTGCATTATGTGCTGGCCTCCGAGTCCTGCGCTCTCGATATTATTGGGGCCGATTATCTGCGTTCGGTGGAGCCGGGGGAGCTGGTTTGGATTACGGCAGCCGGGATCAGCACCCGTCAATGGGCCAAGCCGGATCCGAAGTTGTGTGTGTTTGAACTGGTCTACTTTGCCCGTCCAGATAGCCAGCTCGAAGATGAAAGTCTTTATTCCTACCGGGTGCGGCTGGGGGAGCGATTGGCCCAGGAATCTCCTGTAATGGCGGATTGGGTGATGCCAGTGCCGGATTCGGGTACCCCGGCGGCGATTGGGTTTGCCAGACAGATGGGGATCCCATTTTCGGAGGGGCTGATCAAAAACCGTTATGTGGGGCGGACGTTTATTCAACCCACTCAGGCCATGCGGGAGCGAGGGATCCGGATGAAACTCAACCCCCTGGATGATGTGCTTCGGGGCCAGCGGGTGGTGATTGTGGATGACTCGATTGTGCGGGGCACCACCAGCCAAAAAATTGTCAAAGCCTTGCGGCAGGCCGGGGCCACAGAGGTGCATATGCGCATCTCCAGCCCGCCTGTGACCCATCCCTGCTTTTATGGCATTGATACCGATAACCAAGATCAACTGATCGCTGCCCGCTATGATGTGGCCGAAATTGCCCATAAGATTGGGGTGGATTCGCTGGCCTATCTCAGCTTAGAGGGGATGCTGGAGTCGGCCCGCCGGGAGTCATCCAGCTTTTGTGCGGCCTGCTTTACAGGACACTATCCCATCGCTATCCCAGATGAGATCAAGCCCAGCAAACTCAAGCTAGAGGCTGGATCCCTGCAGAGATATGGCAATCCAGGCTAAAAATTTAAAATTTCTGCCCTAAAGAAGCCCACCCGACACTCGATTCCAACACTCTTTGGTTGTGGGTTTATCGTGTTTTCACCTCTGGTGATTTCTCCGATGAATCAGGTGAATCAGGATCCTGAGTGGTTTCGATATCGCGGCGTTCTTCAGCCATCAGGTGCTTGCTGGATTCAGTTTTGAGAGGCTGGTGATGACCATTGGCAGGGATCGCTCTACCACTATCGAGCCGAAAAACAGGTAGGCATTGGGGATAGTGATGCTGCACAAACTTGAGCATGGCTTCGCGGACATCACAGCGCAGATCCCAGGCTTTGGGAGAGTCCACTGCACTGACCAACACCCGCAATTCCACCGTTCGTTCCTTGAGTTCAGTCACTTGCAAGCAGTAGACCCGGCCATCCCAGAGGGGGTGTTTTTTGACAATAGCCTCAAACTCAGTCCGCAATGATTCCACAGGGATTGTGTAGTCCACATACATAAAAATGGTGCCAATAATAGAAGCCGATGTCCGGGTCCAATTTTGAAACGGGTGTTCGATAAAGTAGCTGATCGGCAATACCAATCGTCGCCAATCCCAAACTTTGACCACCACATAGGTGAGGGTGATTTCTTCGACCCAGCCCCATTCTCCTTCCACAATCACCACATCATCCAAGCGGATCGGCTGAGTAAAGGCAATCAGGATCCCGGCAAATAGATTGCCCAATGTCCGCTGTAAGGCAAAACCGATGATGATCCCCGCTGCTCCAGCCGAGGCCAAGAGAGCCTGCCCCAACTGCCGCACATCAGGAATCACCAGCAGGATCCCGGACACCGTGATCAGACCCAAAACAAACAGGCCGATGCGTTGGATCACATACACTTGGGTGTAAATGGTGCGGGCACGCAGGTTGTCGGCAGCAGAAATATCAAAGCGGCTCAGGATCAGATCATCCAGACGGATCAGCAGTTGCCCCACCACCCAGGCCATTGTCAGGATAATAATTACTGTGCTGACCCCCGTTACCCCCGTTTGTAATCGAGAGGGAACTGGCACCAACTCCAAAAACACCATCACCGCCAACAGGGGCACGATCACCTCCAGGCAGCGAACCAATAACGGGATCCCCACGGTCATCCCAATAGAAACCGACCGCTCCTTGCGGGCCAGGGCCTGGGATCGATCCCGCAGATGGCCCAGGGTTGCCAGGAGCACCCAAACCCACCCGGCAATCGTGGAGGCCACAATCAGATAGTGCAGGACTCCAAACAAGGGCATGGCCGCGATCTGGCTCTGGCCCTCCAGGTAGATCAGCAGAGGGGCCACCGCCACAAACCCGCCATAGATCCAGATCAAAAATCGCAGAGGCCGAATCAGACTCAGCAATATCGCCCGAACCCAAAAGGGCCGCGACCGCCGCTGAGGAGAGAGGTAGGCCAGGATCAGGCGAGTAGACCACCAGGCCATCCCAAACACCCCAACCATCAAGATCCCCAAAGCCAGCAAAAGACTGACCGGCTCCGGGATCTGGGTCGGATCCTGCCCCACCATCCTCAAGAAACCCTCCACCACCCCTCTGCTGATGGCAGCGGATCCCTCGGCAATTGACTGGAGCACATCCCCCGTAAAGCGAGCTGACTCAGTGCTGATCAGATCCAGTCCCTTGGGTTCCGCAGCACTGGGATCCCCTGCCATCTGAGCTAACACAACTCCCGTTTTAGCCATTAACCCTAAAAAGCTGATCGACTCAACGACATGATAAACCCCTCCAGA
>CAZODP010000046.1:0-3229 GCA_964578595.1 uncultured bacterium | reverse complement strand
TCATCTCAGGCCATCAGCATTCGGCTTTCGCGGGGGGGTAAAAAACTGCCATCAAAAACATCCTCTACACTGGGGCGAGTCTCTAGCCCAAACCCTGCCACCACTTGCTCAATGGAGCGATCAAACCGCTCAGGAATCACATCTCCCAGGCCATTTTCCATCACTTCATCGGTGGCAAAGAGCAGTTCACGGGAGATATCCATCCGCAGTTTTTCGATGCTGGGATTGAGCACCTGGGCGTTGGCCCGGGCTTCATCCAGCGTAATCAAAAGACTGGCATCCGGATTGGCCAAAGTCTCTTGCCAGCCTTTAACGTAGGCCCGCAAAAAGCCCTCTAGCTGCTCAGGGTTTTCGCGGGCAAAGGTGCGGGTGGTAATGATGGCGTTGCCATAGATATCAAGACCGTAATCATTGTACAAAAACACCTCCACCTCGTTGAGGGGAGCACCTGCTTGCACCACATCCGGCAGAGCTGAGGTCATAAAGCCACTGATCGCATCCACCTGTCCCTGCACCAAAAAGGGTGCCCGCAGCGGCGGGGCCATCGAGGTCCACTCCACCGAATCCGGATCCACTCCCACCGCATTGGCAAAAACGGGCCAGAGCCGCCGAGGGGCATCCCCAGCCGGAGCACCCATGCGCTTGCCCGCCAGGGCCTGAGGGGTTGTGATGCCACTGGACTTGAGGCTGTAGATCCCAAAGGGGGAACGATTAAAGTGGGCATAAACCGCCACCAGATCCGCATCCGGGTTGCGGGACATAAACTCGATCATGGAGTACGGATCCCCTTCTCCCAGGTCGTACTGACCCGCCGCGATTTTGGTGATCGAATCAGCGGATCCAAACCCTCGTTCGTAGGTAACCTGGATCCCTTCATCGGCAAAGTAGCCTTTGTTGATGCCCACAATCAGGGGGGTGTCGATTGAAGAAGGCAGCCAAGACAGGGTGTAGCGGATGGTGGCAGGGGCTTGGGCCACAAGGTAGGGCTGACGAGAGGTGGCACCTGCCGAGCGCAATAGACTTTGGGATCCTGCCACCGCCACAGGGGTAGCAGCCATCAGAGATTGCAAAAGTTGGCGACGAGTGATCCGAGACATGGTGTGTGGGATGTATTCAAGAGCTAGCAAAACCGATCATTGACAATTGTCCCTGTTACTGCTGTATTCAGACATACAAAACTCAGCTCTGACCCTTTCTGGGATCGATCACCCCCACCGCAGGGCTGGGCACAATGGTCAGATCCCCATAAAAGGTCTCCTGGATCAGATCCACCTGCGAGCGGGAAGCCATCAATAACAGCGACCAAAACACCTGGATCCGGTGCGGTGCATGAGGATCCTGATTTTGATTGCCTGCTGCCTGATGGACCAGAGCCAATAAGTCATCAAACCCAATCTGTCGGATCCCCTGCTGCCAAATCTGGGCCAACAGCGATTCTAGGGCCGCGGTGGTTTCCAGCAGGTTTTCGGGATGGGCCAACTGGGTGATGGCGGCTAGAGCCTGCTGGCGGGTAACTCGCTTGGGGGCCGTTTTGGATCCTGAGGGCCGATCTTGCAGGGTTGACTCTAGCTCCTGCAAATGGTGAATCAGCTCCCGCAAGGTGATAGGACGGGTGCGATGGATCCGAGGCACCGCTCGGGGTTGCAAAATCTGATCCAATTGTCGAGGGGTGAGGGTGCGGCTGATCTGATCAGAAACCAGCTCTTGGAGGGGCCCAGGATCCTCAGTCTGGTCAGGATCCGGTTCGGCCAGAGCCATCGCTTTGAGATAGACCAACATAGCCGCATACAAAAAAGCCTGCCCCGATTCCAACAAATCCCGACTGGAAGGGGTCAAGTGAGCCAAAAAACGATCGATCACCTCAATCACCTGCACATCCCACGGATCGATCTCCCCTCGTTCAGCCAGATCCAGGAGCAGCGCAATCGCTTCTTCGGCAACGGAAACCGCCATCAGAAAGTGCCTTTTTTTTGGGATCCATTGCCATTTACTGTAGCCGCAAGTCAGGAGGTATGGCTGATATGGGCGTGCCTCAGCAACCAGACGGCTGCACAGCGATCCCCCTCTCTCCAAGCCAACTCTTCTATACAGGCGATCACAACTTTGCGAACACGCTCATTACTCATATGCTGCTGCATCGAGGCAACCGCGAGACTGGCTTGAGATAGATTGCGGGCGCGGATGGCACTGGTAAGGTCGTCAGGCATCTCTCAATCTCCTCGCAAGATGATAACTGTGATGCCACATTATTGGGGATCTACTGGTTTTCTTTAGGTTTAATTTTGCTTTCAGATTCTGTCATCAAGAAAGACAAACAATCCCTACATTACTGTTGATTTGTGTTTCGATTCACTCTTTTTATTGGCTGAATGCTAAGTAACTTTGCCACAGCAGTCTCTTGAGCTGATCAAAAGATCTGGATTGGCCTGTCTTGTTGTCATCACTTGTCGTTGCACAGTGTGACAGCTTTGTTCCAAAGTTTTAGAGTAGGGGCGGCGAGTCAGTGCAGTCGTTTACCCCATCGCTAGAATTAAGACATAAACATAGACCTTAGGGCTTGATTCCCGACCGCTTCTGGGCTAGCGTAGTTCACTGACTAGTTCCCTCAGACCTGCCATCGGAGGCTTCCCTTGACTCAATCTGTCGACTTCTCCTCTCAGGTGGACACATTCCTGCAGGAGTTGGCTGCCATTCAGCAGGTCGGCCCCAAGCGCATCGCTATTATCGGCAGTCGCCATGTGCCCATCGGCCATCAGTATCTGATTGAAACCCTCAGCTATGCCCTGGCCCTGACCGGCAACCGAATGCTGACCTCCGGGGCCACAGGTACCAATTTGGCTGTGATCCGAGGGGCGATGCGGGCTGACATCAAAGCTTTGACAGTGATCCTGCCCCAGAGTATGGACAAGCAACCGGCAGAATCTCGTGCCAGCCTCGAACAGGTGATGAATCTGGTGGAGCATCCCGAACACGATCACCTCTCTTTGGCAGAGGCCAGCCTGCTTTGCAACCAAGAGATCATCAGCAAAAGTCAGCAGTTGATCTGCTTTGCGTTTCATGACAGCTCAACCCTGCTCCAGGCTTGCCAGCACGCCGAAGAACAGCACAGATTGGTGACGCTATTTTTCTTTGACTAATGTTTGGTTGGCTTGTCTTCTGTGGCTGAGGCAAACCCAGCTCATTTGTCCCCGGAGCCGCTGCATCAACAGCCAAAAAAGGATCATGTTTC
>CAZODP010000045.1:21941-24041 GCA_964578595.1 uncultured bacterium | reverse complement strand
GAACTAGAGGTATCTCGCCTGAGTGGAAAACGCTGTAAGCCATCGCAATAAAACCAGGATCCCTTGCCTTTTCGGCCATCAGTCCGCAGGATAGTGGGGACGTCTGTGCCTCAGCTGTCACCCCATAGGGTCAATGAAGGGGGATCCTTGAAATGATTCACAGCCCGCTGGCTATGGTGGATGTCAGCTATCTGCTCCAAAATCCTCAGGAGGTGGGTTGGCGGCTGACTCAACACCTCCAGATGGTGGGCTTGGCTTTGGGGATCGCCATCAGCTTTGCCTTCCCGATTGGGCTGTTGATCACCCGCTTTCGCTGGTTGACGCTGCCGGTGATGGGCAGTCTGGGGATCCTCTACACCGTGCCCAGTCTGGCCCTGATCATTTTGTTGGTGCCGATTTTGGGCCTTAATGCCCGCTCAGTGGTGGCGGCCATGGTGATCTATGCTCAGATCATTTTGGTGCGAAATATCACAGTGGGCTTGCGGGCCATCAAGCCGGAGATCCTGGAAGCGGCCCAAGGGATGGGCATGAACGCCTGGGAGCGATGGTGGCAAGTGCAGGTGCCCTTAGCCTTACCCGTGTTTTTGGCCGGGATCCGACTCTCTGCCATTGTCTCCATTGCCATTGCCACCATTGGGGCCAAATTTGGAGCCGGTGGGTTGGGGGTATTGCTGTTTGATGGCATCGCCCAATCGGGTCGTTATGACAAAATCTGGGCTGGATCCCTAACGGTGGCGGGACTGGCCTTGACCCTCAACATCGCCTTTCTGGGGATGGAATGGGCCGCTCGTGCTCGCTACATCAGAAATGTCAGGATCCGGTGAGGAATGAGCATCAATAGTTAAGCACCAATAGTTAAGCATCAATAACTGAACAACAACAGCTCAGGATCACAATTGCAGCGAGGTCAGTCATGGGATCCCAATTTGGGGTGGTGATTTTTGATTTTGATGGCACCTTGGCCAACTCAGAAGCCGGGATAGCGGAGGTGATTGGGCAGGTGATCCCCGCTATGGATCTGCCCCATACGACGGCTCAGGTGTGGCGACAGCTGATCGGGATCCCCTTGCGAGAGCAGATCAGACGGCTGTTGCCCGCAGAGAGACAGGCTGAAATCGACCACTGGATCCAGTGCTATCGGGCCATCAGTGCTGAGGTGGAATCTGGGTTTGCGCCCTTTGAGGGAATGCAGGCGGTGGTGGAGCATTTGCACAGCCAAGGGATCCCGATGGCGATTGCCTCCAGTCGGCAGCAGGTGGGGATCTTGAGGATCCTGGCCCAGTGGAATTGGCCGGTGCGCTTTGATCCGGTGATCTCCCCCACCGAGGTGGCCCAACCCAAACCCGATCCCGAATCGGTGCAGCGGATCCTGGCGCACTACCACCAACATCCCAGCCAAGCTCTGCTGATTGGGGATACCACCTTTGATATCGAAATGGCACAGCGGGCCGGGATCCAGTCTTGGGGGGTCAGTTGGGGAGTGCATTCTGTGCAACAACTGCAGCAGGCAGGGGCCAGTCGATGTTTCAATACTCCGGCAGATGTGCTGAAGAGTCTTCAGGTCTAATTTCAGGCCCGGATTTGGACTGCTCTGGATCCGGTAGGATGGCTCTCTGGTAGTTGACCTCAGCCACAAAAGCCCGCACAGGCCGACGACTTTGCCAACCCTCTACCCGCAGCTTGACCGAGGCCCCCGCTACCCCTGGGATCCCGTCGATGGCTTTGAGAGAGCGGGTGCGCAGCCGGATCAGGGAAAATACAATCCGATAGTCAAAGCTAAATTCGACAATGTCTCTCAGTGGGATCCGCACCTCCTTGAGACCTGTGCGCACCAGCCCCAGCAGATGGGTCCGAAACTCCAGCACCAGCAGCCCTGGTTCTAGGCGGGCAATACCATGCACCTCCCGCATCCCCCAGGTGTCGACACCGTTGATCGAAAATTCAATTGAGTCGATTGCGTCCATCACGATGGGATCTACACTAAGGGATTCATGGGTGGAGACAAGGCTCGCCTGTGTCAAACTCTGTGCCCACCCCATACCAAACCCATACCAAACCCTATGTCACAGTAAAAATTTGGGGAGTGGCATCTTTTAGAAT
>CAZODP010000045.1:0-21841 GCA_964578595.1 uncultured bacterium | reverse complement strand
CCCATACCAAACCCTATGTCACAGTAAAAATTTGGGGAGTGGCATCTTTTAGAATTGGGATCAATTGGGGATCCCGGCTGGGAACGATCCTGTTACCTCTTTATCTTATTCAACGGATTGCTATGCCCAAAGTCACCACCCTCCGCAGTCTACAGCCCAGCATCCGGGGGGCACCGATTGTGGAATTGCAAAATGTCTCAAAACGGTTTGGATCCACGGTGGTGCTGGATCAGGTCAATCTCAAGATCTATCGGGGGGATGCCCTCTGTATTGTGGGGCCATCGGGGACAGGCAAATCCACCTTGCTACGCTTGATAGCAGGACTGACGGAGCCGGATGCGGGCACCATTTACTGGCGGGGTACGTCTCTGTCTGACATTCACATGGGGATCCAGCCCAAACATTTGCGGGTGGGAATGGTGTTTCAACAGGCGGCTTTGTTTGATTCTTTGACAGTGGGGGAAAATGTCGGCTTTACGCTGTACCAGCACTCCCGTCTGCCCGCCGCCAAAATCCGGCAACTGGTGGCCCAAAAACTGACCGCTGTGGGGCTGTCGGGGGTGGAAGACCGGCTGCCAGAGCAGCTTTCGGGGGGGATGCGCAAACGGGTTAGCTTTGCCCGCGCCATCATGGAGGATCCGCTTGATCCGGCGGATGATCCGCAGGTCTTGCTCTACGATGAGCCAACGGCAGGGCTGGATCCGATCGCGTCTACTGTGATCGAAGACTTGATCCGGGATCTGAAAAACAAGCAGGGGGTTTGCGAGACTTATGTGGTGGTCACCCACCAAGAGAGTACCATTCGGCGCACCGGCGAGCGGATCATTTTGCTAGCTCAGGGCAAAGTCCAGTGGCAGGGCCATGTGTCGGAGATTGATGATGAGCCGGATCCGTATGTGCGGCAGTTTTTTAGTGGCAGTGTCGAAGGGCCTTTTCAGGTGGGGGGATAACTGATGTCACGTTCACGAGCGGTACGAGAAGGGGCGGTGGGTCTGCTGATTTTGGGGGGGGTGCTCAGTTTTGCGGGCCTCTTTGTCTGGATCTACAATCTGCGGCTGGGATCCCAGGGGTATGGCTTTACGCTGCGCTATCCGGCGGTGTCGGGCTTGGCCGAGGGATCCAGCCTGCGGTTGCGAGGGGTGAATGTGGGGCGGGTGGATGGGATTGTGCCGGGTGCTGATGCGGTGCGGGTGAGCGTCTCAGTCAATAACCTGACCTTAATTCCGCGCCAGTCCATTTTTACCACCAGTCAGACGGGCTTGGTGGGGGAGACCGTGATTGATATCAAACCCCTGATTCAGGATCCTCTGCCGCCAACGGCAGGATCCCCCGTTGAAAACTGCGATTCGACCCAGATCATCTGCTCAGGCGATGAGTTTGAGGGCACAGCGGGGGTGGATTTTGCCGATTTACTGACCGTCTTTGATCAGCTCTCCCGCCGGATCAATACCGATGAGTTTTTTGAGAGCTTGAACACAACGCTGGAGGGGGTGGCTCTGGTCTCCGAAGAAATCGCCTCCCTGTCCAATACCTTGGAAGCAACGGTGGCGGAGCTGGATCTGTCCACCTTGGATCTGGGGGAGTTTACGGCAGCAGCCCGCTCTACCCAGGAGGTGGCAGCGGCGATCCAAGAGACCGCCAACACCTTGCAGGGGGTGACAGCTCAACTGGGGCAAGCCCTGACGGATAATCGCCAACGTTTGGACACTTCCCTCCAAAACGTCGAGATCCTGACTGCCAATTTGCGCACGGTCTCCGATAGCCTGGAGCCGATGTTGACAGATCCCCAACTTCAGGCCAGCCTGCGCCAATCGGTGGCTGATATTCAACTGGCCGCCCGCAATGTGGCCCAGCTCACCGATCAGGCCAATCAACTGGTGGCCCAGCTCAATGATCCTGGCACCCTTGCCACCCTACGCCAGACCCTGGATTCGGCCCGCTCCACCTTTGAAAATGCCGAAAAGATCAGTGCCGATATCGACGAACTGACCGGGGATCCCCAGTTTCGCCAAAGTCTGCGGGATCTGGTGCGGGGTCTGGGCAGTTTGGTTTCGAGCCAGCCCCGCTCAGCTCCTCCACCCGCCGCTCAGACCGCCGGGATCCCGATTGGGGGTGATGACATCTAGTGGGCTTCAAGGCCAAATCCATTCCTGGTCGCTACTGGATCGAGAAAATCAAGCTCCCATTAGACTCACCACCAGAGCTTTTTGGGCGTGAAGTCGGTTTTCGGCCTGATCCCAGACTCTGGATTGGGATCCTTCGAGCACTTCATCGGTGACCTCTTCGCCGCGATGGGCGGGCAAGCAGTGCAAAAAAATCGCTTCTGGATCCGCCAGAGCCATCAGCCTTTGGTTGACCTGATAGGGGGCAAAGACCGGGAGACGGGATCCGGCCTCTTGTTCTTGACCCATGCTGGCCCAGACATCGGTATAAATGGCCTGGGATCCGGCTACGGCGGCGGCGGGATCTGAGGTGATGGTGATGCTGGAGCTGTGGGCAAGGGCCTGAGCTTGGGCAACAATCTCTGGATCCGGGGCAAACTGCTCAGGGGTGGCCACCCGAATATGGATCCCGGTCAGGGCACAGGCCAGCAACAGCGAGTGAGCCACATTGTTGCCATCCCCACAGTAGGCCAGGGTTAGCCCCGCCAGAGCACCAAAGGTCTCCCGCAAAGTCAGCAGATCCGCCAGAGCTTGGCAGGGGTGAAACCGATCTGTCAGGGCATTGATCACAGGGATATCGGCATAGTGGGCAAAGGTTTCTAGTTCAGACTGCTCAAAGGTGCGAATGGCCAGCCCGTCCAGATAGCGGGACAACACCCGTGCTGTGTCGGCGATTGGCTCCCCTCGGCTCACCTGCATCGCGGCGGGCAGCAGATCCAACACCGCTCCCCCGCACTGAAACATAGCTGCGCTAAAGCTGACCCGTGTCCGGGTGGATGCCTTGTGAAACAACAGTCCCAGGGTTTTGCCCGCCAGCGATGGCTGCGCTCGGCCCTGCTTCAGATCCAAGGCCTGCTCGATCAAAGCCAGCAATTCTGTCGCCGATAGATCCGCCAATGACAGCAGATCCCGGCCCCTCAACGAAACGGATCCCATGCTTATGCCTTCCTACAACAAACAATGTCCAAACAATGTGCCCCCAAAGATTTGCTTATGATACAGAAGATCCTGATCAGGGTTCTGTGGCTGGGGTGCACTAACGGATCCTGGCTTCGGGTCTGGATCCCCTTCAACTCAAGATTTTTGCAGGCGTGCGATGGTTTCTCCTCTCGGATCAGTTTTTCCCAACGATTCATTTGTTTTTCATCCCGTCAGTGAGGCGGTTGAGGATCTCAGCGGGGGTCGATTGATTATTGTGGTGGATGACGAAAATCGTGAGAATGAAGGGGATCTGGTGGGGGCAGCCCAGTTTGCCACCCCGCAGATGATCAATTTTATGGCCACTGAGGCGCGGGGCTTGATCTGTCTGGCTATGCAGGGATCCCGACTCGATCAGCTTGAGATCCCGCTGATGGTGGGCCACAACACCGATCATCATGGCACCGCTTTTACGGTCAGCATTGACGCCGGATCCCACTTGGGAGTCACCACCGGCATCTCCGCCAGCGACCGCTCCCGCACCATTCAGGCCACCCTTAATCCCGCCACCCGGCCCCAGGATCTGCGCCGTCCGGGCCATATTTTTCCGCTCCGAGCCAACCAAGGGGGGGTACTGAAGCGGGCCGGCCATACCGAAGCCGCCGTTGATCTGTGCACACTAGCGGGGCTGTATCCAGCCGGGGTGATCTGCGAGATCCAAAATCCGGATGGATCGATGGCGCGGCTGCCTCAATTGGTGGACTATGCCCGTCAGCATGATCTCAAAATCATCACGATTGCCAGCCTGATCGACTATCGGCTCCAGCATGAGCACCTGGTGGAACGGGAAGCGGTGGCGGATCTGCCCAGCGAGTTTGGGGATTTTCGGGTCTACGTCTACCGGGATGCCCTGGCCAATACTGAACACCTGGCCATTGTCAAAGGGGATCCGGTCTATTTTGCTCAGCAGCCGGTGCTGGTGCGGGTTCACTCCGAAGATTTGATGGGGGATGCCCTCGGATCCCTGCGTTCCGACTCACGGCGGCAATTGCAGAGTGCCCTCAAAATGATCGAATACCAAGGCCAAGGGGTGGTGATCTATCTGCGCCAAGAAGGGATCCCCGGATCGCTGCGGGATCGGATCCAGTCCTATGCCCTCCAAGATCGGGGCCTGGGCAAACCGGATCCTCAGCCCCCGGTGATTACCCCAATCTTGAGAAATTACGGCATTGGAGCACAGATATTGCGGGATCTAGGGGTGCGAAAAATGCGCCTGCTGACCAATAATCCTCGCAAAATCAGTGGCTTGTCCGGCTTTGGGCTGGAGGTGGTGGAACGGGTGCCCCTGTTGATGGAGCAAACTGATCCGGCTCTGCGGTTTTTGGCCCGACGACAGGCGGTGGATCCCCTGCCCAATACCCTGCTTTTAACCGTGGCTCTCTATCCCGGATCCGACTCGGATCCTGCTGTGCAACGGGCCTTCTGGTTAGAAAATCTCCGCCGTCTGGCCGCTGCCGAAGAGCTGCTGATCCAAGCGGATCCACAGGCCCTGCGGGGATCGGTTTTTGGTAACCTGCTGGGAGGCGAACCCATTGTGGCCCATGTGGGGATCGAGAGCAGCACCGGCGATCAGGCTGCCAAGCCGGAGGATCCGGGGATCGGGCCAGCCCTGCTGGGATTGCTGCGGCGATTGATCCAGGTGCCGGATCTACAGGCCATCGCCTGGACGGTTTGTGCAAACGCAGCCGATACCTGTGTGGATCCCCAGACTCTTCAGCACAAGGAACTCAATCCCAGCGATTTGAAAGACTTGAAACACTTCGCTTACCTTCAACCCACAGTGATCTATCAGATCAAGCCGATCAAGCACATCCAGATTCAGCCCCCTCAAGGTTAAAAAGGTAAAGGTCAAAAAGGCTAAAGCCAATCAGCGTTCTAGGTGTCTCCAGCTTCAGGATCCTCAGGCTCAAATTCGAGACCAAAGCTAGCGCGGGGGCAAGGATCCCATCGCCGCCGTCACCAGATCGGGGAAAAGGCGATAGGCCCCCACTGCCCATTGAGCTGCCCCCACCACCACATCACTTTCGTGCTGCCGACAGGCCCTGACAATGGCTGCGGCCACCTCCTCAGGGGTACTGGCCAATGGCCCCGTCAGGGCAGCTTCCATCCGGGCGCGGCCCAATTCAGGCTGTGTAAAGATCGCCCGCTCCAAAAACTGGCTTTGCACCACACCGGGATGGATCCCGATCACCTCCAGGCCGGATCCCGCTAGTTCTAGCCGCAAGGATTCTGTCAGTCCATTGACGGCATATTTACTGGCACAGTAGGCGGTCATCTGTGGGAGCGGCAGTTTGGCTCCAATCGAGCCGACATTGACAATCTGCCCTTGACGGCGACTGAGCAGATGGGGCAATACCGCCCGGATCAGATGGACATAGCCCCAAAAATTGACCGCCATCACCTGCTGCCATTGCTCCAGGGTGCTATCCACCGTGGATCCGCTCATGCAGATGCCCGCATTGTTGATCACAATATCGATCTGCTCAAATCGCTCCAAGGCTTTAGCAACGAGGGCCTGCACCTGGTCGGGATCCGTTACATCCGTCGGGATCGCCAGCACCTCAGCATCCAAGGTTTGCTCCAGCTCCAGAGCCACCTGCTTAAGCGGATCCTGGGATCGCGCCGCCAACACCAACCGGGATCCCTGCTCCGCAAACGCAAAAGCCGTCGCCCTGCCAATTCCTGCCGAGGATCCTGTGATCAACACTACATCTGCCATGCAAATGATCCTTAAATAGACTCAATTCAAAGCAATTTTATTCAGGACAAGTGGGGAGAGCAAAGGATTGTGACTCCTGATCGTTCTCCCCCTTTTCAGCCATCTATTTTTCAGCCATCTGTACTGACCTGTAGGCCATGCTAACCAATAAGCCCTCCTGACTGACTGGTCAACTCGCTAGGCCTCAGCAGTCGAAAACAGCACCATATCATCTTCGAGTTTGACCTCAAAGGCCGTCAGCGGAGTATTGGCAGGGCCACGCACCACCTCCCCCTCAAAGTTAAATCGGGATCCGTGGCAGGTGCAGACCACCACCTCATCTTCAATTTCGATCCGCCAATTGCGCTGGCTGCGGCATCCAGCATGGGTACACACGGCACTGAGACCATAGACCGCAGGATCCTCTTCTTCCTCCTCGGATTCCACCAACAGCAACATCAAAGGATCCCCATCCGGGGTTTCGGTGACATAAACACCGTTTTCAAAGTCATCCAGCTCAGCGACTTCGACAAAAGTATCCTCGTCTTCGGCAAACGCCACCGAACGGCCACTGCGCAGCAATGCAGGCAGCAATCCTGAAGCGGATCCAGTCAAAAAGGCCAGCAATTGTAAGACAGTCCGACGAGAGGCGGGGGTCTGTGGAAGATTAGACATGACGGGGTGACGGGTTAACAATTCTTCAACAGCTTACCCTCCCGTCTATCCTATCTGACAGGGTAAGACTCGTGATCTCCAAGAGTCAAAGGGGAAAAAGCCAGAAGAAAAACCAGAAGAAAAAGAGTTAAAAGAGAGACAAGTATATCGGGGGATCCCTCTAGCCCAGCCATTCAAAATCCTCGTCTGTGGGGGTGGTTTTGGATCCAGATCCAGCCCTTTTGGCCGCCACTCCTGGGGCAGGGCTATGCCGTTCTTTGAACTGGATTTCATGAATCGGGGCGGGCCGAGTGGTGGTGCGGGGTTTGACCAAAAATGGAGATTCGGTCACCCGCTGGGGGGCCAAGACCTTGAGAAAAAAATCCACTGTGGGCTGCTTGACCCAGCCATTCAACACAAAAATCGCCCCAATCCTGAGGCCATTGCTGTGCTGATCCGTCACTGCTCGTTCCACCTGCTCAGATGTCACCAAAAACGCCTGCTGCATACAGGCCCCAATCGGGATCCCGGTGGGATCATGCAAGATCAGAGGCCATTGCTCCGCAAAAAAATCCGCCGTCTCCTGCTTAATCCAGCCCCGCATTGCCAAAATCTCCCCAATCCGACTGCCACAAAAGGATTGATCCTGGAGAGCCACCTGCACTTGGGCCGCAGAGATCAGAGCCGCTTGTTCGAGCAAGGATCCGATGGGGGCAGAGGATAAAGTATCCATAGAGCCACACCTAATCTGTGAACAACAGAAAAAGTTCACTATAGGTCTTGGCGCTGATGAATCACCGTATTCTTACAAACACTTCATAAACTTCATAATCTGTGGCTACATCTCTCAGCCCATCGCTTCCGGGTTTACCCCAGCTCAAGGATGAGTTGAGGTTAGATTACGACTCGGATCCGCCGACCTTGAAATTATCTAAGACAGACAGGGGATCCGGCTGGGCAAAGCGAGATTCGGCTTTTTTCATCAAGGTATCCCAGTCGGTTTCATTGACATAGGCAATCGCGGCCTTGGCAGCCTCTCGGTGAGGACAGCGATCTCCCAGCACACAGCCATTGACACAGGCGGTGGCACAGTCGATGGAGGCAGGATCCAGATTGAAGGGGGTCATGGGTCTTGTGTCTGTGAAGATGGGTTCTGGTGGGGTTGCCTATCAGTTTGCCAGATTCAGGATCCGCAGCCAAGCACAGCTCAATCTCTGTTCATTAACCTGTTCTTTACAGACTTGATTGGACAGGCTTGACCATAAACCGGATCCAGCAGTGCCAACGCTAGCGGGTAGACTAGCCCCAAGATAGGGATAGCAGGTTCTAGATCCCTAACTATACGAGAGGTTACCGATGGCGGATCCTACCCTGGCACTGGTGATGATTGTTAAAAATGAGGCATCTGTGATCAACCGATGTCTCGAGTCTGTCAAGCCGATTATCCAGGCTTGGGTAATTGTGGACACCGGATCCACAGACGGTACCCAAGCGGTAATCAAAACCGCCATGCAAGGGATCCCTGGCCAGCTCTCCGAAAGACCTTGGCACAATTTTGGTCATAATCGCTCCGAAGCCCTGGAATTGGGCCGCACCTGGGCAGATTACAGCCTGATGATGGATGCCGATGACGCACTGGAGATTTTGCCCGATTACCATCCCTCCCAACTTCAGGCAGATGCCTACTATTTGCCCATCTTTCATGGGGAATTGCGCTACAACCGGATGCAGATCTTTGCCAATCGACTGCCCTGGCGATATGAAGGGGTCTTGCACGAATATCCTGTTTGTGAAGCGGCCCAGACCAAAGACACCCTCCACAGCTTGCGCTATCTCTTTTTAGGGGGGGGCGGGCGATCTCAGGATCCCAACAAATATCTCAGAGATGCCCAGATTCTCAAAGCAGCCCTGCTCAAGGAACCTGATAATACTCGCTATGTGTTTTATCTGGCCCAAAGCTATCGGGATGCCGGCTGTCTCGAAGATGCCATCACCACCTATCGTCAACGCACCCTGATGGGGGGATGGGATCAAGAAATCTACTATTCGATGTTACAAATCGGCCTATTGGTGGAGCGACATCAGCCGGATCCTAATCTGATTGTGATGACTTATTTGCGAGCCTACCAGTATCGCCCCCAACGGTCAGAAAGCCTCTATCATGCTGCTCGATATTGCCGCACCCGTCAGGAATATGCGCTGGCCTATATGTTTGCAAAACAGGGGGTTGGTATTGCCAAACCTGATGATAGTTTGTTTGTGGATGCCAGTGTTTATCAGTGGAAACTGCTGGATGAGTTGGCGATTGCGGCCTACTGGATCGGATCCCGGCAAGAAGCTCTGGAACTCAACACTCAACTCCTCGATTTAGTTGAAAAAGGTGTTGTGCCAAGCTCCCAGGCTCAGCGGATCCAGGATAATCTCAAATTTTGTCAACCGGCCTAAAAGGGATCAAAAACCTAGTGGGGTTGAGCCAGTTGGCAAGAATGGCGAATGAGTTTGATGATTTCCCTCATGGGTTGTCTTCAAGCGGCTGATCAAAGCGCAGGGTATGGGGGATCCTGCCATCGGTTTGGGGGCTAAGGGTTTGGGGGGGATAGCCCAACACTTCGACCATGATCTGGCGCGGGGGGGGTGTCCAGTTGCCCTGCCGGGATCCGATCTCAACCGCATAGCCAGAGGCCAGATCCAAGATCTGCACTGGGGTTTTGGCCCAGGATCCGGTTTGATATTCAAAACTGTGGCCATCATCTTCATAGAGCATTCCTTCCCCATGGCCAGGGGCAATTTTGAGATGGAGGGGATCCCAGGGCCGCTCCTGGGTGAATTGCATCACCGGAGCCAACGGGATCACACCACCTGAGCGGATGTAGAGGGGCAGGCGATCCAGCGGTGCATCCGCCAAAATATGGGTTGGCCCCAGATAGGATTGATGGCTCCACCAGTCATACCACGTTCCGGCTGGCAGATAGACCGCCCGCTTGGTGATCCCAGGTCGCAGGATCGGGGCTGCCAACAGATGGGATCCCAGCATCACCTGATCCGCCAGATGATAGGTGGCCGGATCCTGAGGAAACTCGTACAGCATTGGGCGCAGGATCGGATCCCCAAGTTCTGAAGCGTTGTGAAACAGGGTGTAGAGATAGGGCAGCAGTTGGTAACGCAGTTCGATCGCCTCCCGGCAGATCCGCTCCACCTCCGGGCCAAAGCTCCACGGCTCATGAGCTTGGGTTCCCATAGCCGAATGGCCCCGCATCAGCGGATAGAGCACCCCCACCTGCATCCAGCGGGCAAATAACTCCGGTGTGGCATTGCCCCCAAAGCCGCCGATGTCCGCCCCCACAAAACCAACCCCCGATAGCCCCAGATTGCACAGCATGGCCAGCGACATCTCCAGATGATCCCAAGCGGAAAAATTATCCCCGCCCCAAACCGCTGACCAGGCTTGGATCCCGGCGTAGCCTGATCGGGTCAGCACAAACGACCGCTCCTGAGGCCGCAGGTGCTGCAATCCCTCGCGGCTGGCCCGCGCCATCAAATAGCCATACATATTGTGAACCTCAGCGTGGGTGGTACGCTCCTCCGCCGATCCCTGCGGGGCATCCAGGGGCGGCGAGATCAACGATCCCGGATCCCCAAACGGACGGTCGCTGATGGCGGGTTCATTCATATCATTCCAGACCCCAGCGATCCCCTGCGAGGTCAAAGCCTCCTGAAGCTGGCCCCACCACTGCCGCACCTCAGAACGGGCAAAATCCGGAAACACCGATTTATCCGGCCAGACATAACCGTGAAACAGGGATCCATCGGCCTTGCGGATGAAGTAGTCGTTTTCAAGGCCCTGATCAAAGGGGGCATAGCCCGCCTCCGGATCAAACTTCACCCCCGGATCAATAATGGCAACCACCCGAAACCCCTGGCTGGCCAGGTCTGCCACCAGCCCCCGCGGATCCCCAAACCGGACGGGATCCCAGGTGAAGACCCGAAAGCCCCGCATATAGTCGATATCAAAATACACTCCATCGCAGGGGATCCGTTTTTGGCGAAAGGTGGTGGTGAGCTGGCGGATCTTGGCCTCAGAGTTGTAGCTCCAACGGCATTGCTGGTAACCCAGTGCCCACAGGGGTGGCAATGGCATCGTGCCGGTCAAGGATCCCAACGATTGCACCACCTGAGCCGGGGTCGAACCCACCATCAGGTAATAATCCAGCTCGGAGGTATCGGCGTCCAGTTGCCACTGCCCCGGATCCGGCTCCCCCCGATCAACCCCCAGATCAAACCGACTGCGATAGGTGGTGTTGACAAAATAACCGCAGCACTGGCCCGGTCGCAGCGTCAGCAGCCACGGGATCGCCTGATAGAGATTGTCAACCATAGCGTGGTGTTGCCACTGATCCACCGTCCAGTTGGTGTAGGTGCAGCCCGATTTTTCCAGTAGACCCGTCCGTTCCCCCAGGCCATAGAGGTGTTCTCCTGGCTGGATCCGCTTGCGCAATCCCACCTGCCCCGGTCGCCAGATCATGCCCGCTTCGGCATCTTGATCCAGCACCTGCCCTTCTGGATCCAACACCCGAATCTGCACCGGATCCCGCCTGATTTGGAGCTTGAGAGCCTCGGTTTCGATTTCAATCAGGGATCCATCCTCCCGCACCTGAAAAGACACTGGATCCCAGTCGGGTTGGGTCACCGCCCAGGATCGGCGGGGCAGCCAGGATCCCGATGGGCTGAGCCGGATCCGCAGCAGACAAGGGGTCAAAACCTGGATCCAAAGTTGTGGGGTCTGGATGTGCCCCTTGAGGGGGTTGCCCTGGGGATCGAGTCCCTCACAGTCCAAGCGGATCCCCTGACTTTCGTGGTGGATGATCTGAACCGCTCCAAGGCGACACCACAACCGAGGCAGGGCTGGGATTTGGCCAAAAAACTCACTTTGGGGATCCAGATTCATCGCACCCACCCGACAACTCTCCCCATTGTGGATCCCGATGGCGGGGTTGCAACCGTCGATCTGGACAGCCTGGAGCAGATCTGTTCCCCCCAAGATTGATCCCTCAAAAAGATTGCCCCCTCAAAAGATTTGAGGGCTTCTAGGGCAAAGGCTGGCAACTTGGACAAAAATGGGCTGATCGCCCCGCCACCTTGAGCCGCAGGATCCCCTCTCCACACTGACGACAGGGCTGCCCCTCCCGGCCATAGACCCAGGCTTGCCCCTGATAGTTGCCATTGATCCCCTGGGGATCCCGATAGTTGCTAAACGTTGTGCCTCGACTGGCAATACTGGCCCGCAACACGCTCACCACCTGGCTACGCAACTCCACAATCTGCACCTGACTGAGCTGACGACTGGGGCAAAGGGGATGGATCCGGCTCAAAAACAAGGCTTCATCGGCATAGATATTGCCGACCCCGGCCACCAGGGTTTGATCCAGCAGCGCATTTTTGATGGGACGGGAACGTTTGGCGAGGGCCTGCTGCAAATAATCCACCGAAAAAGCCGGATCAAACGGCTCTGGCCCCAATGTCGCCAAGGTCGGGATTGCGGTTTGACTGGATATCTGGGCCGGGATCCCCCACATCTGCCCAAAAGTCCGCTGATCCACAAACCGGAGGTCTTGGTTGTGATCCAACCTCAAGATCACCCGCGTATGGGCCGAAACCGGATCCGAGGCCGGCATCACCAAAAGCTGCCCTGTCATGCGCAGATGCACCCCCAGCCGGGATCCCCCCGCCAAGTCAGCCAGCAGATACTTGCCCCGCCGGCGCCAACGTTCAAATCGGGATCCGGTCAGTAGCGTCTCAAATGTCACAGGATCCGGATAGGCCACAGTAGCAGGCCGGTAAATCACCACTTGAGTGATCCACCGGCCCCGTAGGAGCTGATCGAGATCCTGGCGCACCGTCTCCACCTCAGGCAGTTCGGGCATGAGATTCAGGCGCAAGCGTTCAAATAATTCAACTCTCTAATCACAAGGCTATTCTTATTCTGTGACCGCCGCCTTCTGTTCCTTATCGGGTGATTCTGTGGCTGCCGCCGCCTTCTGTTTCTTCTTGGGTGGCTCCACCTCCACCAGCTCATCCTCTCGGAAGTTGTTGGTGTTGATGTTGTAGTAGTTGATCTTGTCGAAGCGCACAATCACGGGGTAAAGGATCCCGCTTTTGTCCACGGCTGCAACAGTGCCCACATCCCGATACCAATAAGATTCTTTGCGCAAAACGCGAACTTTGGATCCCCGTTGGATGGCCATGACCTTCTCCTGAAAACGTTTTTTAAGAGGACATTCTCATGTGGTATTCAGTCTGCCACGGGAATGTGGAGGCAATTCCTAAGAATGTTGAAGTCTCCTGCCAGTCCTAAACCCTCAGCCAGCCCTAAACTTGGATCAGATCTCAACTCATCTTTCATGCCCCGCGTTGCCCGCCTGCGACTCTACCCGATCAAATCCTTGGATCCTGTGGAGGTCTCACAGGTCACGATCACGGCTGGGGGCAGTTTGCGGCAGGATCGGGCCTACCGCCTGGTGGATGACCAAGGCCGGGTGATCAACGGCAAACGCACCGCCCAAGTCCATCTGATTCGCGCTCAATTTCATGCTGATTTTAGTGCTGATTACCAGCGGGTCACCCTCAGCTCAGACCAGGATCCCACTCCCACCCTGTTTGACCTCAGCCAGGATCGCTCTGCCCTCCAAGACTGGTTCAGTGCCTATTTTGGGATCCGGGTGTACTGCCAAGAAAACCGCGAGATTGGCTTTCCGGACGATCTGGCCTCTCCTGGCCCCACTGTGATCAGCGTCGCCACATTACAAACCACCGCCGCTTGGTTTTCAGGTCTTTCCGTCGATCAGATGCGGGATCGGTTGCGCATGAATATCGAACTGGAGCAGGTGCCCGCCTTTTGGGAGGACACTTTATTTGGGGCTGCCGGAAAAGGGGTGCGATTCCAGATTGGATCGGTTGAACTGCACGGCATCAACCCCTGCGCCCGCTGCATTGTCCCAACACGGGATCCCCGAACGGGCCAGGGACTCAAGGGCTTTCAGCCACACTTCACCCGCCAACGTCGCCAAACATTGCCCCCTGAGGTCAACAGCTCCCGCTTTGATCACTTTTATCGCCTCGGCCTCAATACCCGCATCCCCCCCAGTCAAGCCCATAAAACCATTCGAGTCGGGGATCCGGTGGAATGCACCGGAGCGTAAACCTTATCAAAAACTCAAACTCATAACGAGTATGATATATTGGCTATGGTTTACAAAACCACACAAACTGCACTCCAAGGAGCGATAGATATGGAAGGATGCTTGCGCGTGGGCCAAGGTGCCCCAGAGTTTGAGGCCACCGCGGTTTTCGATCAGGAGTTCAAGACCGTCAAGCTGTCGGACTACAAAGGCAGCAAATATGTGGTGTTATTTTTCTATCCACTGGATTTCACTTTTGTGTGCCCGACTGAGGTCACCGCATTTAGCGACAAGTACGATGAGTTCAAAGCTCTGGATACTGAAGTGTTAGGGGTCTCTGTGGACAGTGAGTTTTCGCACCTAGCCTGGATCCAAACCCCCCGCAACCAAGGGGGCGTAGGAGATTTGAATTACCCGTTGGTGGCCGATCTCAAAAAAGAGATCAGCACAGCCTACAACGTTCTGGATCCGGATGCGGGTGTGGCTTTGCGCGGCCTTTTTATCATCGACAAAGAGGGAGTGATCCAGCACGCCACCATCAACAACCTGGCCTTTGGCCGCAACGTGGAAGAAACACTACGGGTGTTGAAGGCGATCCAGTATGTGCAATCTCACCCCGATGAAGTCTGCCCCGCCAACTGGCAGCCCGGTGAAGCCACCATGAAGCCCACCCCCAAAGAGTCCAAAGAGTTCTTTGCGGCTGTCCGCTGAGCCTTGCTTCAGGGTGAGCCATCCAGGTCTCAGCTCGCATATCTCAATAATCGGGACTCAATCTGATTAAGTCAGCGGCGATTAAGTCAGCGGCCCCTCTGAATACAGGAGGGGTTTTTTGTGCCTAAGAATCGAGATCCACCTCATCCACTCCGAGCTGCCGCAGTTTTTGAGCCAGTTTTTCAGCTCGGATCCGCTCTCGCTGCAAGTCCTCTTCAGCACTCAGTGCCCGCTCTTCGGCATTCACAGCCCGCTCTTGGGCTACAGCAGCTCGTTGTTGAGCACTGGCAGCTTGCTCCCACCCAAAGGGCAAAAACACCCCCTCTGGGGTCTGCCACCGGATCCAAGTGGTTTCAACCTGTCGATAGGATCCAGTCCAGTAGGCCAAGTACAGCCCCAGTTGTTTGCTTTCTAGCCGCCCTTGAGGATCCGGCTCTATCGGCATATAGCTACGGCGTTGCAGATGAAAGCCCGCAAAATCCGCTGGATTAAACGGATCAAACCAGAAGTATTCTGGCACCCCAATGGTTTCTGAGTACAGACGGAGTTTGTCTCGCTTATCCCGCTCTGAGGTGGAGGCTGATAGCAGTTCAATCACCACATCCGGCTGCTTGCCCTCTTGCCAAACCACCCAGCTTTTGCGCTCTCCTTTGGGCACCCCTAGCACCACAAAATAATCGGGGCCGAGAAACTCTTGATTGCGAACCTGTTGCAAACTGTAGTAGAGAAACATATTGCCACTGACAAAGCCATCAGGCCGATGGTGTAACCAAGCCTCAGTGACCTCACACAGTAGCTCCATCTGTGATCTGTGCCGCCACGTTTCCATCGGTACGCCGTCATCACAGGGCAGATTATCTTGGGTGGGGGCAGAACTGGGAATTAGAATATCTGGGGGCCGAGCAACCATTCATCAACCTTTGCCCTTAAGAGATACTTAGTGCAGCCGGGAAACCATGCTTTTGTCCATATTGAACTCTAGCCTAGCAGCTCAATACTCAAAACAGAGTCACCCTTCAGGAAGAGAAAAGGGTAATACGGATCCATTCTCTACCCTAAATTTGAGGATAGAGAGTAAAGACTTTGGGATGTAGGGGATCCAGAGTGCTTGAGACAACTGGATCCCTGGGTTGAGCTTAGTCGTCAACGCGCTCTAGCTTGATATGTTGATGACCGAGCTTGATCTCAAATTCGTCACCGGGCTTGAGTCCCATCTCTTTGGTGTAGGCTGAACCAATCAAGAGGTTGCCATTTTTGTGGACGGAGACCTTGAAGGTGGGGGTACGACCTCTGGATCCGCCCTTATAGCTGGCATCGAGATCAACACCCTCTGCTTCCATCAAGGCGTTGTAGAACTTCATCAGATTGACTCGTTCTTGCTTATTGTTGGTATAGGTGAGATATCCACAAGCGCGAGCTTTAACTTTAATATCGACCTCACCCATCGACATGACTTTCTCAATCAGCTCTTCTCCGACTAGAGGTTGGGGCTGCTCTGAAGGGGAAGCCTTTTTGGGGGTAGAAGTCTTGGTGGCGGGGGTGCGGGTTGCTTTGGTTTTTGTGGCTGTTTTAGGTGGCATTTGAGCAAGGTTTATAATCGTCATTGCTAGTTTAGCGATAATAAAGTCCCTAAAGCAATCACTTGACACTCAATTTGAGACGATTTAGCCCCAAAGATCCTTTGATTGAGTTTCGAGTTGACTTGATATCAGTTTTGGGCCTTGGAAAGTCATCTGTCCAGCACCAATCTGGGTCTGCAAGTGAGGCTATTGCTCCAAAAAACCACAGAAGGGCCGAGTCATGGAGCTGATTCGAATAGCCAAGCAAAGGATAGGGGTGTAGAAGTATTGTAAAATTGAATCCTGATCTAAGGTTTGATCTCTGATTGATGTCAATCCTACTTTTAGATCAGCCATGCAGACAGGTTGATGACAGCAGTGATGACAGCAGTGATAACAGTAGTGATGGCAGAGTGGTGACTGGTGCGGATCCAGTCATTAAGGCAGACCTTTTGGGGAAGGTGCTTAAAAGCGCAGGCCTTTACCGCAGCAAAATCAGGGGTTTTTGAGTAGTGAGATTAGGCTCAAGCTGACTGTCTGGGCTATGGATGGATCCTATGATCAGGGCTAGTCCACTCAGTGTTGTTGGAGATGATCTGATGAAAGCCCTCCTTTCAAGAGTTTTGTTGTCAAAAGTCCTATTGTCAAAAGCTGTGCCCCTGTCTTTGGTGTCTCTAGGGATCCTGAGTGCTGGTGTTGTGCAGGCCCAAAGCCGCATTGCTCCCTTGCCTGTCTATGCTCAGCCTGACTCTTGGTCTTCACTGAGACAGCTTAATTTGGGTCAGTCCAGTCTCCATCAGCCCACGATTGCTCAATCTCAAACCTTTGATGCAGGGGCGAGGGCGATTATTGTCAATCCAGCGGTGACAGACTTTCGGTTGGATCTGGGGGTGAATAAGCCTGGGAATAATCCGATTTATCGCATTGGTGAGCCGATTACCATCTCGCTAACTCCCAGTCGAGATGCTTATGTCTACTTATTCAGTATTGAATCGACTGGGGCTGTCAATTTGATCTTGCCCAATCGGTTTGCAGGCGGACAAAACGTTGTTCGATCAGGCGAGCGGCGAGCTTTCCCGGCGGCGAACGCGCCCTATCGGTTTACGATTGGGGGGCCACGGGGTCAGGCTCAGGTGTTTGCGGTGGCTTCTAAAAATCCCCTCAATTTAGATGCGATTGCTCGCTTTCAAGGATCCGAAGGATTTGCCCGTACTCGGGTGGATCGCTCTGGACTGGGCGATGCGATTGGACGAGCCATTGTGGTGGAAGAAGTTTCGCCCCCAGATTGGGTGACTAGCACTTTACTCTATCAGGTGCGTTGAGGACTTTATCTCTAATAATTGCTTGAGTCTTCTGTCTTGAGAGGGTTGGGCCTCAATGACTGGGATCTGGGGTTGACTCGGGGGAGGCATTCAGATAAAGAAGTGTTTGCTCAAGGAGGGTATTCTGGCAAGGATCCCTCTTTTTGGTTTTGGGGGGAATTGGATCCGAGGTTTGGGGCTAGAAA
Source organism: uncultured bacterium (assembly GCA_964578595.1). Classification (GTDB taxonomy): domain Bacteria; phylum Cyanobacteriota; class Cyanobacteriia; order Thermostichales; family Thermostichaceae; genus JAAUUM01. The sequence continues at coordinate 4,397 of CAZODP010000045.1, read as the reverse complement.
CAGTTTGGGACTAAAAATCTGGCTCAAAAGGATGCCCAAACGATGGCGTAATGCCGCTTGGTTGATGGTGGGCAATGGGATCCGGCTGGGGATTTCTGCGATTTATTTTGTCGGGCTGGCCCGATGGTTGGGGCCGGAGGCGTTTGGTCTATTTTCGGGAATTTTGGCCTGTGGGGTATTGGCGTCCCCGTGGGCCTGTTGGGGACAACCGGATCTGCTCTCTCAACATTTGAGTCGGGATCCGCTGGATCAAGCGGGCCGCTGGAGTCGAGGGTTGGGGATTGCGGCCCTGATGGGATTGGGGCTGACATTAGTGTTGTGGATCCCGCTTACAATCTGGTTGCCGGGGGCGGATCCGGGGGCGGTGGGATTGCTGTTGCTGGCGGAGGTGGGGCTGACCAGCCTTCAGCATGTCCAAAAAGGGGCTTTGGTGGGGCTAGAGCGGATCCCGACGGTGGCGGTGATCGATACGGGTATGGCGGCAGGGCGGCTGGGGATCCTGGGGCTGGCTTGGCTCTTGGGCTGGCGCAGCCTAGGGCTGTGGAGTTTGCTCTACTGCGGCATGGCGGCGATCTCGGTGGGGGTGACGGCGATTGCCCTCAGACAGACCCACAGGCAACACAGCTTGAGCAGCTTGAGCTTTGTGCTCCCAACCCAGACCTTTAAATCTTGGCGGCAGCAGATGCAGGAGGGGTGGGGCTTTGCGGTGGGGATGGTTGCGATTCGCACCTTTGCTGACCTGGATCGGCTGCTGTTGCCTCGGCTGGCCTCGGCGACTCAGGGGGGAATCTACAGCGCGGCTTATCGACTGATCAATATCTCTCAAACCCCTGTGATCGCTTGGGTCACCAGCAGCTTTGCGGATATCTGTCGGGCGGGCAAAGCCGGGATCCGAGAGGCATGGGGATACAGTCGTCGGTTGTGGATCCTGACGGTGGGCTATGGACTGGTGGTTTCAGTTGCACTGGTGCTGGGATCCCCGCTGTTGCCGGTGGTGCTGGGGGCCGAGTATGCAGAAACGGCAATTGCCCTGCGCTGGTTGGCGGCGGTGGCCGGGTTGGAGGGGATCCATCTGCTGTTGTCGGTGGTGTTGCTGGGGGCAGGGCAGCATCAGGCGCGGGGCTACTGGCAGGGGGCGGCGGTGCTGCTAAATGGAGTCTTGAACCTGATCTGGATCCCTGGCTGGGGCTGGCGGGGGGCGGCACTGGCGACCTTGATCTCAGAGGTCTGGCTGGTGGTGGGGTTGGGAGGGTTAATTGCCTGGGGTTGCTGGCAACAGGGGTTAGGAGTGGGGACGGGCCACCACCATCAACGAGACCCCAAAGGGCATCGGCATCCGGGTGATCCAGAGCCGTTCTAGCCCAAAGATCCCGGTCAGGATCCGGTTGACCAGGGGCGAAGGCAGGGTCAGATCATCGCTTTCGGTCTGTTTCAAAGCTCGCTGGGCCAGACGGATCCCGGCGATCAGCGGAAACAAAAGGGTATTAAAAAAACTGATCCGCTCCACCTGGAGGCCCGATTGGTCAAGCACATACAGCAATTGGGGGCGGGTGTAGCGACGTTTGTGGTGATTGAGATTGTCGTGGCGGCTCCAGAGCCAGGGGTAAGCGGGCACTGTAATTAAGAAAAATCCCTCCGGATCAAGGCGGTCGGCCAGAGCTTCGAGAGCCGCTTGATCCTGATCCAAATGCTCCAGCACATCCAGTAATGCGATCAGGTGAAACCGCTGCCCCTCAAACGGGATCCGATCCGGTAGATGGCCAGCTTGGATAACGCCGATGTTACGGGCCTGTGCTCGGTGACGGGCGGATTCACTCAGCTCCATCCCCCAGACGGTGCCAAAAGCGGCCAACAGGCTCAAGTTGCCCCCACTGCCGCAACCCGCCTCCAAAATCTGGGTCTGAGGGGGCAGCGGCAACGATTGCAACACCCGGCTGAGGATCTGGCGGCGGGCCACAAACCACCAATGCACATCCTCCAGTTGGGCCATCTGGTCATAGGCTTTGGGATCCATGGGCTTGATCGAGCGATTGGGTGAGTAGATTGAGTGAGTCAGCGATTACGCGACCCCAGTATCATATGCCTGAGTCCCCTCGGATCCGGCTGCTCAATCAAAAGCAAGGATCCCATAGATTTGTTTGAGTAGATCTGTTTTTGCCGGTCTGGTTTAGAGTTATTGGGCTTTTCAGTTAGCGCGCGCTTAGGTTGTCATGACAACATCTTCCCCAGAGCAGGATCCCAAGGCTGAGCTTCGCCAAAGTCCGTGGATCCCTTGGCTGTGGGGTGCGGCAGGGATCCTAGCTTTGGGGCTGGGCACGATCCCATTGCTCTGGCCCATGATCCAGCGGGGCTATCCCATCACCCATTCCACCCACTTCAACTTGAGTTGGGGTTTTCAGTATCAATATCAGTTTTTGAGTGGACAGTGGTATCCCCGCTGGCTGGAGTTTTCTAACTTTGGCTTTGGCAATGCTACGTTTGCCTTTTATCCGCCCCTGTGTATGGTGGCGACGCTGCCCTTCCGGCTTTTGGGCTTTGATTTAGCGGGATCCTTGGTGGGCAGTATGGGTCTGGCCATAGGACTGTTGGGGCTGGGGCTGTATGGCTATGCCCGCTGCTGGTTTGCCCGCTGGATCGCGGTGGGGGTGGCGGCAATGGGGATGACAGCTCCTTATTTTTTGGTGGATATCTATCAGCGGGGGGCGATTGGGGAAGTCTGGGCGATTGTGACCCTGCCCTGGATCCTGTGGATGACCCAGCAAGCTATCACAGGATCCGCCATACCCCCAGAGAGGCCAGAACCCCAGATCCCAGAACAAATCCCAGATCACCAGCCTCAACCCAAGAGCAGGCCAAAATCTGGGCCAACGGTGCTATTCAAGGCTGTGCTGGGGAGGCTGCGACCGGATCCCTGGCGGGTGATCCGCTTGGGGGTGGCCTATGGAATGCTGGTGTTGTCTCATTTACCCACGCTGTTGATTTTTACGCTGGTTTGGATACCGCTGCCCTGGCTGGTGGCGGAACGGGGGCAACGCTGGCGTGGGGTGGTGCGGGCCTATGGGGGGGCAGGATTGGCATTGGGCTGGACAGGCTTTTATCTGTGGCCAGCCGCATTGGATCAACGGTTTGTGCAGGTGGCCTCCGTCAATGCCATCCCGGAGTATGTGCCCCAAGAGCGGCTGATGGTCAAGGGGCTACTCCAGTTGCGGCCTGTGCTGACGGATCACTGGTTTGAAAAAGGATTGCTGGGATCTTTGGGCCAAACGGTGGCCGTCCTGCTGATCAGTGGTGGGATCCTACTGTTTGTACTGGGGCGGTATCACCGGGCGCAAACCGCTCAATTCAATGGCGAAACCAGGGATCCGGGGGTGCCCTCCTCTGGCAGGAGGCAAAACGTCAGCATCTCAGGCACTGCGATGCAAGTTTTGGGATCCCGGTCAAGAGCCTGGGAGAGAACACTGGGATCCCTGCCCCCTGTGGATCGGATTACCCTGTACTGGCTGGGGGCGGCGGGCTTAGCCGTGCTGATGATGACCGATCTCTTGGGTTGGATCTACCCCTGGCTGACGGTGCTGAAACGGATCCAATTTTCGTGGCGGTGGATGGCCATTACAGCCGTGCTGGGGCCGCTCTTGGTGGGATCCCTCTTGCATCGAGCCGACAAGCTGGCCCACCGTTCACCCCGACAGCCCCACTGGATTGCAGCCTTGGGGATCCTGGCCTTGGGATGGGGAGGTTGGGGGGTATGGCAGGGGATCGAGGTTCCGCCACAGGCGTTTTATCAACCCACCACCATTCAGCAATTTGTGGAGCTAGCCCAGCAAAAAAGCTTTCCTGATGAGCCACAAGAGCGACCGGGGACTAACTTTCTATACTGGCACTGGATCATGCCGGATGGATTGGCGTTGGTGGATGTGCCTGAATATCGTGCCCGTGGGGTGACCCTGCCGATGCCCCCGCCCCAGGTGGATCCGTTGCTGCGCTGGGAAGCGGTTACCCATCCAGAGCCTGATCCACTGGCAATTGAGCATTGGCAATTGGGTCGTCGTCAGTTTCGAGCCAATAATCGCTCTACCATGCCTCAAGGAGTCTTAGTGAGGACATTTTACTATCCGGCTTGGCGGGTGCGCCTCGATCATCGCTGGATCCCAACTGAGCGGACTGGACAGGGGCAACTGCGGGTGACGATCCCGCCGGGCGACCATACGGTAACCGTGGTGTATCTGGGTACCATGATGGACTGGATTGGCAGAACGGGATCCTTGGTCACACTGCTACTGACGTTGCTGCTATTGCTGGCAGCCCCGATAAATAGGACGAAGGATCCCGTTTGATCTGGGATAACAGGTCAGGATCCAAAACCCCTACCACCGGAATTGCTGGGCATGGCTTCAGTA
>CAZODP010000044.1:21150-24506 GCA_964578595.1 uncultured bacterium | reverse complement strand
TATGGCTCATGGTCAGGCGATTGGCTTGATAACTTCCTTCATAGAATGAGCTAATTATGCTCAGCAATGGCTTTGAGAAAAATGGATCCAAAGTCTGCCAATTTTCGGCTGGTTACCCCAGATAATCGAGCAAATTGTTGCAGATTGCTGGGCTTGACTTTGGCCATTACTTGCAGGGTTCGGTCAGAGAAGATCACATAAGGGGGCACAGAACGTTCACGGGCCAATTGTTTGCGGAGGGTGCGGAGGGTTTCAAATAGGTCTTGGTCGGCAGGACTAAGGGATCCAACCTCTGAGCGTAGGGTTTGTCTAGATCTGGGATCGGACTTGAGCTTGGGAACGCGCACCTGCAGTTGATCTCGAAAAACCCTATAACTGTTGTCATTTAGGGCCAGGGTGGGGAAGCCATCTTGACTTTCTGTAACCAAATCCTGTTGTACCAAAGCTCGTCCCAGTTGTGCCCATGCTTTTTGACTCAGTTCCTCACCTATGCCAAAGGTGGAGACTTGATCATGACCCAGTTTTGTAATCTTTTCTGACTTCGCTCCCCGTAAAACCTGGATAATATGGTTCATGCCAAATCGCTCTCCACATCGAAAGACACAAGAGAGGAACTTTTTGGCCTCAAGGGTACGATCCTCTAGCTCCACTGGGTGTAGGCAGTTATCACAATACTGACAGTTTTCAGTTGCTAAATCTTCAGAAAAATAACTCAAAAGTAAACGCCTGCGACAGAGATGACTGCTGGCATAACCAATCATCTGACGCAGTTGTTGGCGGGCGATCCGTTGCTCTTGGGGATCCGTTTTTTGTTCGATAAAAAAGTCAACCTTGCTCTTGTCAGCCCAACTAAAAAAGAGCACACAGTTGGCAGGCAACCCATCCCGTCCTGCCCGACCTGATTCTTGGTAATAACCCTCCATGGTTTTGGGCAAATCATAGTGGATCACCAGTCGGACATCGGGTTTGTTAATCCCCATCCCGAAGGCAATGGTGGCCACCATCACCTGAACCTCATCTCGAATAAATTGAGTCTGATGAGACTCCCGCGCCTCAGGGGACAGACCCGCATGATAGGGCAAGGCCGAGATCCCAGACCCACGGATCGAATCGGCAGTTTTTTCGACCTCTTTGCGGCTCAGGCAGTAGACAATCGTGGATCCTCCAGCCACCGAGCGAATCAGATCGATCATCTCCTGCCGGGATCCAGCCTGTTTGGGTAAAACGCCGTAGTAGAGGTTGGGCCGATCAAAGCTAGAGATCTGTTGATAGGGATCCTGCAAATTGAGCTGACTGACAATATCAGCTCGAACCCGTTCGGTGGCAGTGGCGGTCAGGGCAGTCACCGGAACCCGGTTGAGCTTTTGGCGCATGGACTGGATCTGGCGATATTCGGGCCGAAAATCATGGCCCCAATCGGAGATGCAATGGGCTTCATCCACCACCAGACGGGGGATCCCTTGTTGATGCAAAAGCTGTTGGATCCAGGGCCATACCTCCGGCTGAGCCAAGCGTTCGGGGGCCAGATAGAGCAGTTTGTAAGCGCCTTGGAGCAACTGCCGCTCCCGTGCCCGCTGTTCAGCCAGGGTCAGAGAACTGTTCAAAAAAGTGGCTGGGATCCCGTTATTTTGTAAGCCCATCACCTGATCCTGCATCAGGGCGATCAGGGGAGAGATGATGATTGTCACACCGGATTGGATCAGAGCCGGGAGCTGATAGCAAAGAGACTTGCCGCCCCCTGTTGGCATTAATACAAACACATCCCGCCCCCTCAAGACCTGTTCGATCACCTGCTGCTGACCGGGGCGAAACTGGTCAAAACCAAAGTACTGCTTGAGGGTTTCGTGGAGGGATCCAGTCAAAATCACAGCTCAAATTCAATCAATTACAGCAGACTAATCCCACTTAGGATACTTCAAAATGAATCGAACGCCCTCCAATTAGCCTTGACTCCAAAAGACCCATCAGGGCACTACAAAAGCTGCAACTGTTCCGGATCCCCATGCAGTGGGCTTTCTAAATCCGTCGATTCTTCTGAACCGGTCAAAGGCTCCAAAGACACCGATCCCTGAATCAATTCCTGAGCCGCTTTGATCAGATCCACCCGGATCCCGGCCAAGTCGGGACGAGTGCTGAGGTAGCGATCTAGGGTTTGCAGGGGTTCTAGCTGATGGAGATCCAAACCCGGTAGCCGGGTGCGGTCCCGTCTTAAAAGCTCCGGGGCAATGGTGTAGCTAAAGGCAGCCGACATAGCCTGATGGAGGGCGGTTGTGTCGATATACTCCGCCTGTGGCGGTCGGATCCGATAGATCAGTCGGGCAATGGATCCTTCAATCTGAGCAGTTTCAATCTTGTGCAAGAGTTTAGCTTGCAGCCCCAGATCGTTCGATTCACCCGTCAGATCGATCCGCAGGGTACAAAAGCGACGGGTGGGCAAGGGCACAAACCTATAGCAGGATCCGGTGCAGCTCACCTCCGCCAGCACAAAGCCTTTGGGTTCGTCTTCTTCGCCAAAATCCACCCGTTCTGGGCTGCCGGGATAGATCATCAAAGGTTGTTGGCACAATACCTGATGCTTATGCACATGGCCCAAAGCCACATACTGGTAGGCTCGATGGGCCAGTAGAGCCAGCGGTACCGTAAAGCCTTTGCCCACCGCCAAATGCCGCTCGGATCCGTAACGGGCCACATCCACCATGCAATGGGCCAGCAAGACCGCCGGAATCCTGGGATCCAGGTGTCGAGCCTCCCCTTCGAGGGCAACTTGGAGCCGCTGCAGGAGTTGGGCCTGAAGATCCCGCGACCAATCCTGGGTTGGATTCAGGCTAGAGTCGGCCAGCTCTGACTTGGCCAAAAAGGTGGATGGGGTCAGCCAGGGCAACGTCGTTACCTGCACGGATCCCCGCCGCGTTTGCAGGGTGACCGTCTGGAGCCGATCCCCCACCACAAAACCCTCCACCCCCAAGGTTCGATAAATGGACAGACTGGATCCCGCATGAGCCTGCCCATACTGGTCGTGATTGCCCACCAACAGTACCGTTGGGATCCCGGCAACCGCCAGACGCCGAAACTGGGCCGCAAATAAATCCTGATGCAGTGGGGGCGGTGTGGCATCCGGAAAGGCATCTCCCCCAAACAAGACCAGATCCACCGGATCCGCAATCGCCCGGTCAATGCAGCGGGCCAATGTGGTCGCAAAATCCTCTAATCGTGTGTTGATCCCGGTGGCGGGATTGATGGATCCGTAGGCCAAGCCGCTGCCCATGTGGATATCGGCCAAGTGCAGGATCCGAATGGCTGGGTTTTCGGGGTTAGGATTTTCAGGGTTGAGATTCTCAGGGTTGAGATTTTCGGGG
>CAZODP010000044.1:17099-21050 GCA_964578595.1 uncultured bacterium | reverse complement strand
GGGTTGAGATTTTCGGGGCTAGAAACAGTCCTCATCGGGGATCCCTCTGCTCGATCCAGGCCAGGATATCCTGCTGCACCTGGATTGGGATCTCCCACGGAAACAGATGGGCCACATCGGGATAGAGGATCCAGTCCGCTTGGGGCAGAGCCTGAGCCGTTTTTTGGCTGGCCTTTGGGGTGATGTGGCGGTCGTGGGCCGCAGCCATTACCAGGGCCGGAGCTTGAATGGACTCCAGATCTCGCAGCCGATTGTACCCTTGGCGCAACGCTAGGGACAAGGCGCGACGGGCATGAGCAGAGGTTTTGAGATAGGCGGGCACCGCACAGGCGGCGATGTAGCGATAGGTCTGGGGGGTGTGCTGCCGGATCAAGTAGCGATAGAGGGAACGCTTGCCAAAAGTCTCTATGGCCCAAGGCCAGCCCGGAAACAGCAGATTCAGCAGAGAGGCAATCCCGGTATAAACCTCATCCCAAACACTGATGGGGGGATGATCCCCCACCGGATGGGCCGCTGTTGCCACCAAAATCAACCCCCTCACTCGCCCCGGATCCCTGAGGGCCAATTCCATCGCCAGGATCCCCCCCAAAGACCAGCCCAGCACCCAGCATTGGTCAACCTGGATCTGGTCTAGCAATGCTGCCAAATCCTGCAAATGATCTGCCATCTCAAACGGTCGATCGGTGCGGCTGGATCCGTACCCCCGCAAATCCGGCGCGATCAGTCGATATCGGTGCTGCAACGCCTCTGCAAACACCTCCATACAGTTGGCATCACCCGGATGACCATGCAGCATCAAAACAGGGATCCCGTCGGAGGATCCCCATTCACGCCAGCTTAAAGCAACCAACCCAGACCTCCTTGAGTGCCAATCCAGGCAGGCCCTATGATTTGAGGCCAGCCAAAGCTTGCCAGTTTACACCTCAGGGAAGACCCAAAACACCTACCTGAATGGGCTAAAACTAGCTCACCTGGTAAGCCTGAGAAGGGGGCTTCTGCATCTTGACTGCGGTTGGTACACACAGTTGATTTTGCTCCAGCACCTTGACAAAGCCCCGTGCCCGCAGCGTTCCCAACAGGCGAGTGATGGTCACCCGTGTCGCCCCAATCGCGTCCCCAATCTGGGCATGGGTGAGGGACCAAGGCAGAGCCAACCCTTCTTCACAAGGCTCCCCATGCTCCTCAATCAATAGGGTCAAAAAGCCCTTGAGCCGATCAATGGCCCGCCGCTGACCCAGATTGCCCAGCCACAGCAGCTTACGCTGAAGTTGATGACGAAAATCTTCTTGCACCTTTTGATGCAGACGGGGCCACTGCTCTAGGTCTTGCCAGTAGAACCACATCACCACCGTTTTTTCGGCATGGGTGCAGGCTTTGAGTTCAAACTTGTCCTGCGTGGTCAATTCAAACGGATCCCCGCCGGTGATAAAGCCCACAAACACCTCGCGCCGCTCAGGGGTCTGGCTGACTAACCGCACCACCCCCTCCTGAACGATATAAACCAGGCCGGGACGGGTCGGGATCCGCACATCACGGGGGAAGGTGCGGCACCGATAGTGCTCATCAGCCCAGATGCAAAGCTCGCGCCACTCCTGAGCTTCTGCTGCCGTTATCATTGATGCAATAGACATGATGGTGTATCCTCCGCGTCAGTAGATGACTCAAGATTGGGGAAAAGGTTCGATCGTTTGATACTGAATAGGACGTTCTAAGAGTCCGAGCTGGCAAAACTGGCAACCGGAGCTTCATAGTGTCTTCATGCTGCACCACAATGTGTCCGATTGAAACCGTGATCGTACTTAAATTAGCTTAAGTGTAATCCAAAATTAAGAATTCTGTGTGGTTTAGGGGGGATCTGAGGACAATGGCTACTCTTGCTGGATCCGTGGCTACGGGTTCATCAGGCTCGGTTGGTAATATAACAGGTGGTTGATCCTCCGAGGGTTGTTTGTCCTTGAATGGCCTGCAATGAATGGCCTGCAATCGGATCCCCCAGGCGCTGTTGAGCTGAGATCAAAATGCGTTGAGATGAACATTAGATGTCTACAAGAGAGATGTCTACGAGAGGGTGATAGGCTCCCACAACTTTAGGGGGCAGGGGGGGGAAACTGGCCGGAACGGACATCAGAACTGAACTCCTGTACAGCCTCTTGGATGGTTTGGCGCAAATTGCGGTATGCCTTGGCAAACGGAGGGATCCGCTCCCCCAGCCCCAGCAGATCATGGGTGACTAAAATCTGTCCATCACAATGGGATCCAGCCCCAATACCAATGGTGGGAATCTGGAGAGCGGTGGTGATCTGCTGAGCCAGAGCGTGAGGGATGTGCTCCAGCACCAGGGCGAAACAGCCAGCGGAGGCTAGGGCTTGGGCCTCTGTCAAAAGTCGTTCTGCCTCGGCCTGTGTGCGACCCTGTTGGCGAAATCCCCCCAGTTGATATTTGGACTGCGGAGTCAGGCCGATATGTCCCATCACCGGGATCCCGCGTTCCACCAGGCCATGAATAGCATTGACTAGATCGGGATAGCCCCCCTCCAGCTTGACGGCAGCCACTCCGGCTTCTTTCATCAGGCGTCCGGCAGAGATCAGGGCTTGCTCACGGCTGACTTGGTAGGTCATAAAGGGCAGATCCGCCACCACAAAGGCCCGTCGGATCCCACGGCTGACGGCGGCGCAATGGTGGATCATCGCCTCCAGGGTCAGGGGCAATGTGTTGGCATAGCCCAGGTTGGTCATGGCTAAGCTATCCCCCACCAGCACCAGATCAACGCCCGCTTGGTCTAGCAGTTGGGCTGTGATCCAGTCGGCAGCGGTGAGAGCCACAATCGGGATCCCCTGCTGCTTGGCGGCTTGAAAGTCGTGAATCTGTACGGGAGCGGGCATGATCTTAAAAGCAGGGGGAAAGGGTGGGGTGTACCCTGAAGACAGGGATCCGTTGATGTTTGCCTAAGTTTTGCCTGAATAATGTCTGCCTGAAGGTTTTGAGGTTGTATGCGTAGCTCTCGCTCAATTCGGTCTAATTTTGACACATCCCGGCTTTTGCCTTTGGGCTTATTGCTGGCGGTGGTGCTGTTTTTGCTGCCTCGTTGTCTGCTGGTGGTCCAGCCCGGTTATGAGGCGGTGATCTTTAATCGCTTGGTGGGAACCGAGATGACACCCCGCCGAGAGGGGATTCATCTGCTGATCCCTGTGGTGCAGTTTCCGGTACTTTACGATGTCCGCACCCAAACCTACAGCATGGCCAGTCAAAGTGAGGATCGCAATATCCGGGTCAATGATTCCTTGACAGCCCTGACCGCTGATGGCCAACGGGTGGATCTTGATATTTCGGTGCGCTATCGACTGGATCCGGCGCGGGTGGCGGTTTTGCACCAAAGTGTTGGCCCCAGTTATTTGGCCAAAATTATCCGTCCGGCCTCACAAGCGGTGGTGCGTAATGTGATCGCGCGCTATTCGGCAATCGGGGTCTATTCGGTACAGCGGGGAGAGATCCAGGAGGCGATTCAGACCGAGCTAGAAAGTCTGATGCAGCCGGAAGGGATCCTGTTGCAGAGCTTGTTATTGAGAAATGTGGAGTTTTCGCGGGAGTTTCAGTCGGCGATTGAGGCCAAACAAATTGCTGAGCAGGAGAAGCAACGGGAAGTTTTTCGGGTCGAACAGTCAGAGCTGATCAAGCAGCGAATGATCGTTAAAGCGGAAGGGGATGCGGAATCGATTCGCCTTAAAGGAGAAGCCCTTAGTGCTAGCCCTGATGTGATCCGCCTAGAGTATGTCCGCAATCTGCCCGATGGCATCAAAACCATTGTCAGCGGCCAGAGCACCATTCTCAACTTCAGTGATTTTTTGGAGCAAAACTAGAGTCAGCTCTTGACCCAAGATGACGGGGTGCAGGATCCTTTTGCGGGTATCCTTGCTTTTGGCACAGGTGCTTTTGGTATTGTGATTTTGGCTG